>CAZUZB010000012.1:0-17128 GCA_964624695.1 uncultured Anaerolineales bacterium
GGGCCGCCGGATCGGCCTCCGCCACCGCCCTCCGCGCTTCAGGGCTATCCGCGCCCACCACCAGCCAGCCATCGGCCCGCACATGCGCCATGAACACGGCAAAGGCTGCGCGCACCGCCGCGATATCGGCAAAGCAATCCGGATGGTCCATCTCGACATTGGTCACCAGGCCCACATACGGCTGCAGATCCTCGAAAGCATGATCGTACTCGTCCGCCTCCAGCACGAACCAACGGCTCTGCCCCGCCGCCGCGTTCCCGTGCAGATCCGGCGACAGCCCGCCGACGATATAGGTGGGATCGTGCCCCAGCTCCACCAGGATATGGGCGACCATGGCCGAGGTCGTCGTCTTGCCGGCCGTGCCGGCCACGGCGATGCCGTCCACCCCCCGCATCATCAGCGCCAAGAGCTCGCGACGGTGCACCACCGGTATCCCCGCCCGGCGCGCCGCCACCACCTCGGGGTTGCTCGCGGGGATGGCCGATGAGACCACCACCAGCTCGACGCCTTCGAGATGCCCCGCGCCATGCCCCACGGTCACCGGGATCCCCGCCGCCGCCAAGCTACGCGTCAGCTCCGATGCGCCCATATCGCAGCCGGTCACCTGGATCCCTCGCGCCGCCAAGACGCGCGCAATCGCCGAGAGGCCGATGCCTCCCACCCCGATCATATGCACCCTTGACGGAATGGCCGCTAGAATCTCGCTCTGCACGTCATCGTCACTTTCAGCGCACTACGCGAGCCAGCAACAACAGAATGCTCAGATAGAGCAACAGGCTCTGCCCCAGCAACAGCGGCTGCCCCAAGAACGACTGCGGCAAATAGGGCAGCACCGAGCGCGCGCTTTCGGATAGGTTCGCCGCGCTCATCCCGAGGAACTCGAGTGGGTATCCGTACTTGTCCAGGTAATACCACAGCGACCCCACGATGAGATACCCGTTCACGGCGCCGTTGAGCAGCCCCAGCAGCACCCCTTGCACGCCCCAGGGCGGCTCGCCGGCAAACTCCAGGGTGTGGCCCTGATACGAGATAAAAGCCGCACCCAACACACACCCCACAAAAACCCAGCAGCCCAGCAAGTCCGCGTCGTTCTGAGCCACCTGGACCGGGCTCTTGGTCACCACCTGCCCGACCCCTTGATCCAGATAGCCATCGAATGTCTGCAAAAAGAACAGCACAAACATCATCACCATGGTCACACCCAGCTCGCGCATGCAGCCCCGAGCCAGCCCAATCAGGGTGAACATCAGCGCCAGCGCTGCAAAGGTCACCTCTAGCGGGACCACGGCGCCTCCTCGGCAACGCCCCCCAACCTCAACAGCTCGTGTGCGATGGTGCGCGCCGCATCCGGCACAGCCAGGCGGCTGGCGGCCGCGGCCATCTCGGCCCGCCGCTTGCCGTCGCGCAACAGATCCAGCACCACCGGCGCCAGCCGCGCCGCCAAGTCGCCATCGCTCACCACCACCGCCGCCCCCCGATCGGCCAGGTAGGCCGCGTTCACCGCCTGGTGCGCGCCCGCGTGCGGATACGGCACCAGCACCGAGGGCACCCCCACGGCCGGGAATTCGCCCAAGGTGCCCGCGCCCGCGCGCGCCACCACCAGGTTGGCGGCCAAAAGGGCGTCGGTCATCCCTGCGTGCAGGTAAGCATGCAGATGATAACGCGCCCGCCGCTCGGGCGAGAGCTCCTCCGCGAGCCGCCACATCTCGTCGTAATCGCCCGTCCCGCAGATATGCACCACCTGCGCCGCGTCTAGCAGTTGTGTCAAGTTGGCGCCCACCGCGCGGTTGATCGAGCGCGCCCCCCGGCTCCCGCCAAAGACCAGCAGCGTCAGGTCATCGTCTAGCCCCAGCCGCTGCCGCGCCGTAAACGAGGCCCCCTCCAACAGAGCCCGCCGCACCGGGTAGCCGCTCACCACGACCCTATCCGGGTCGAAATAGCTCGCCACGCCCTGGAACGAGACCGCCACCCGGTCGGCCCAGCGCGAGAGCATGCGGACGGCCCAGCCCGGCTCCATATCGGGCAGGTAGAGCAGCGACGGGACCCGCTCTCGCCGCGCCGCCAGCATCAGCGGCACCGAGACGTACCCGCCCGTCGCCAGGATGGCATCCGGCCGCGCCTCGCGCAGCAACCCTCGCGCCTGGCGGGTGCCCCGCGCCAGGCGCTGCCCGCCCCGCACCATGCCGAGCGGCCCCGAGCCTCGCAACGCGCCGGCCTCTAGCCCGCAAAAGGCGATCCCCTCCCGCGCCACCAGATCGGCCTCCATGCCCCCCTCAGCGCCCACCCAGAGGAGCTCCAGCGTGCGGCCCAGCTCATCACACACCGCGTGCAGCGCCTCGGCCACCGCCACCGCAGGGTAGACGTGCCCGCCCGTTCCGCCGCCCGTCACATAGATCCTCATGGCGTCGGCTCCGCGCGGCGCGGCTTCTCATGGGCCGAGATGCTCAAGAGAATCCCCGTCGCCACCAGCAGCGTCATCAGCGATGAGCCACCACCGCTGACGAACGGCAACACGGTTCCAGTAAACGGCAGGCTGCCCGTCAGCGCGCCCACGTTGACGATCACCTGAAACGCCACCCAGCCCGCCAAGCCCTGCGCCAGCAGCGCGCCAAATCGATCCGGACACTGGCTGGCGATCCGCAGGCCGCGCCACACCCACAGGGCATACAAGGCCAAGACCACCAGCGAGCCCACCAGGCCAAACTCTTCGCCGATGACGGCCAGGATACAGTCGCTATGCGCGGCGTACACCCGCAGCTTGGCCGTGCTGTTGCCCAGCCCAACGCCGAACATGCCCCCGCGCCCAAAGGCCATCAGCACGTCGCTGAGCTGCTCGCCGGGCTCGGCCCGCACCCAGGCCAGCAATCGGCCCATCCGGAAATCCTCGGTGAGCAGGCCCGCGCCGATCAGCAACGAGAAGCCACCCCCGACAATCAGTCCCGTTTCCCGCAGCCCGGCGCCCGCCACCATGTACATGCCCGTCAGCGTAAGCCCCAAGATCAGCGCCGTGGAGAAATCCGGGTCGAACAGCGTGATGACGACCGGCACCGCCATCAAGAGGGCAAAAGGCAAGAACCCCAGCCAAAAGTTGCGAACATCGCGCCCCGGCGTCGCCAGCCAGGCCGCCATGTAGATGATCACCCCCACCTTGGCAAACTCGGAGGGTTGGCCCCCCACCGGCCCCACCTGAATCGAACGCCCCTCGCTGAAAATCATCAGCACCAGCAGCAAAAGGGTGCCCGCGCCGATCCACAGCAACCAAGGGCGCCGCCCCCACATCCGATAGTCGAGCCGCGTCGCCGCCACCAGCCCGACCACGCCCAACGCGGCCCACATGGCCTGCCGCTTGAAAAAGGCCAGCGAGTCGCCGGGGCCCGAGTCATCGCCCTCGTAGGCATAGCCGTACGACGAGCTGTAGACCATCACCAGCCCGATGATCAACAACGCCAGCGTCAGCAGCAGCAGAATGGCGTCAAAGCGGATCGGTTGTCTCTGTTGGCGCCTGCTCATGGTTGCTCCTACAGCCGCGTCACCAGCTCGCGGAACCGCTCGCCGCGCGCCTCAAAGTCCACATACGCATCGAAACTGGTGCCCCCGGGCGAGAGCAGGACCACGTCCCCCGGCCTCGCCAGCCGGGCCGCCTGAGCGACCGCCTCCTCCAACGTGGCCACCTCTAGCAGCGTCGGGCCCGCTGCCGGGCCTGTCCCGCCGCGCGCGGCCTCTCCCAAAGCGCGGGCGATCAGCGGCGCCGCCTCGCCAAAGGCGATCACCACCCGTGCCCGCGCCCCCGCCATCGCCGCCCACGCATCCCACGGCAGGTGCTTGTCCCGCCCGCCCGCCAGCACCAGCAACGGCTCGGTATAGGCCTGCATCGCCGCCATGGACCGCTCCGGCGAGGTGGCGATGGAATCGTTCACAAACAGCGCCCCGCGCCACTCGCACACATGCTCCAGCCGATGCGGCACTCCGGCAAACGTGCGGGCCACGTGGGCCATCGCCTCCGCCGGCACGCCCAGCGCCGAGGCGCAGCAGGCCGCCGCCAACACGTTGGCCACATTGTGCCGCCCCCGCAAACGCACCTCGTCGGCGCGGCAGAGGACCGCCTCCTGGCCACCGCGCCGCAACACCAGCGCGTCGCCGCGCAAACAGCCGCCCTCGGCCACCGCACGCCGCAGACCAAAGGCCAGCACCTGGCCCACGGCCCTGCCCCCCATCTCGCAGGTGATGGGATCGTCCTGGTTCAACACGGCCCAATCCTCGGGCCGCTGGTAGGCCAGGATCCGCTCCTTGGCCCAGGCATAGGCCTCCATGGTGGCATGGCGATCCAGATGGTTGGGCGTCACGTTGGTAACCACCGCCACGTGCGGGCTCCATCCGCCCAGGTCGATCACCCGCGACGCCTCGGAGCGACGCTGCTCGGTCTCGCTTCCCTGGTATTCGGGCGCGAACAGCTCGAGCTGAAAGCTCGAAAGCTCCATCACCACCAGCTCCGGCGCCCCGCCATAGAGCAACCGCGGCGTGAGCGGCTCGCCGATGTTTCCGCCCACCCAGGGCGACAGCCTCGCCTCGTCGCACATGCGGCCCACCAGCGTCGTCGTCGTCGTCTTGCCGCTAGAGCCGGTGATCCCGGCCACCGGACAGGCCACCGACTGCGTCAGCAATCGCGGCTCGCTGCTGATGGGAACCCCCGCCTGCCGCGCCTCCCGCACCACCGGCGCCTCCGCCGGCACGCCAGGGCTCAGGAACAGCACGTCCAGGCTGGCCACGTCGAGAGCGACGCCGCCCAGGGCCAGATCGACATCCAACCCCGCGATCTGCTGGAGAGCGCCCGTCAACGCCTCGGCCGGCTTGGCATCCGAAAGCACCACCTGCGCGCCGCAAGCGCCCAGATAGCGCACCAGCGCCAGGCCCTCGCGGGCGGCGCCCACGATGCCTACGCGCATCCCCTGCCAATCCTCGGGGCGAATCACCACGCCACTCCCCCCAGCGCCAACGCCACGCCCACCAGAGCTGCGGCCACGCCCACCAGCACGAATCGCGTGGTCACCTGCACTTCCGACCAGCCGCCCAGCTCGAAATGGTAATGGATGGGCGCCATACGAAAGACCCTCTTCCCCTCGCCATAGCGCCGTCGGGTATGCTTGAAATAGCCCACCTGGATCATCACCGCCAGCGCCTCGATCACGAACACGAGCCCGATCAGCGGCACCAGCAGCCACCGGCCAGAGAGTGCCGCCAAAGCCGCCAGCCCCGCCCCCAGCGCCTGCGATCCGGTGTCGCCCATCATCACGGCCGCCGGGTGGCTGTTGTGCCACAAATAGCCCAGCAGCGCCCCCACCACGGTAAGCGCGAACAGGCCCCACCCCGTCTGCCCCTCTGCCAAAAAAATCACCGCCAGCGCGCCATAGGCCGCCGAACAGGTGCCGCCCGCCAGCCCGTCCATCCCATCGGTGATGTTCACCGCGTTGGCCATCCCCACCAGATAGAGCATGGCCAGCACGATCCAGACCACGTCCAGCAGCCCGAACCCCGCCCCCGACGCCGCTGCGCCAAAATGCGCCGGCGCGTTCAGATAGAGCACCACGGCCACGCCCAGCGCCAGCAGCCACTGCGCCGCAAACTTGCCCCGCACCAGCCAGCCGACCCCCTCGTGATCGCGCAGCCCCTGCACGTCATCGAACGCCCCCAGCGCCGCAAACGCCAGCGTCGCCACCAGCGGCGGCCAGGCGCCGCGCACCCCAGCCGCCCACAGGATCAGGCAACCAAGGGTCAGCACGGCCAGAAAGTAGAGCCCGCCCATGGTCGGCGTGCCCCACTTGACCTGGTGCGAGTCGGGCTCGTCCGAGCGGATCCGCTTGGCGATGCCCCAGGCGCGCAGGCGGCCCACCGCCCAGCCCCCCAGCGGCACCGTCACCAGGAACACCGCCACCAGCCACAGCAGCGCCTTGGTCAGCATGGCCCCTCTTCCAGCGCCCTCACGATCTCCTCCATGGCCATCCCACGCGATCCCTTGATCAGCACCACATCCCCCGAGCCCAGCTCGCCACGCAGCAGGTCGATGGCCTCGGCGTTGCTGGCCAGCGCGTATGTCCGCGTCAGCCCCGCCTTCTGGGCCTCTTCGGCCATGATGCGGGCGCGGGGGCCCACCGTCACCAGCATATCCGCGCAAAGCGCCGCCTGGCGCCCCACCTGCCGATGCCCCTCCTCCTCGGCGGCCCCCAGCTCGAGCATATCGCCCAAGACGGCCACCCGGCGCCCCCGCAGCTCGCTCAAGACCTCCAGCGCCCCCATGGTGGCCGAGGGGCTGGCGTTATAGCTATCGTCCAGGATCTGAATACCGCCCGCGCCCCGTCGCGGCACCAGCCGCAGCCCCGGGCTCATGGCGCCCAGTGCAGCGGCGATGGTCTCCCAACCGATCCCCTCGGCGCGAGCCACCGCCGCGGCGGCCAGGGCGTTCATCACCTGGTGCCGCCCCAGCGCCCGGCTGTGGATCTCGGCCCCGCCACCGGGCCCGCCATCGGGCCCGTGGATGGCAAACCTCACGCCCTCCAGCCCCAACGAGACCAGATCCTGCGCGCGATAGTCGTTGCCCTCCCCCAGGCCATAGGTGACCGTCGGGCAGGGCGCCCAGCGCGCCATGGCCCGCGCCCTCGCATCGTCCCCGTTCAGCACGGCCAGCCCATCGGCGGGCAGCGCCCGCACCAGCTCGCCCTTGGCCTCGGCGATCCGCTCGATGCTCCCCAGCCGCTCCAGATGCACCGGCTCCACATTGGTCACCACGCCCAGCTCCGGCGCCGCGATCTCACACAAGAGCGCGATCTCGCCCAGGGCGTACATGCCCATCTCTAGCACCACATAGCGATGCTCAGCGGTCAGCCGCGTCAACGTCAGCGGCAGCCCGATCTCGTTGTTGAGGTTGCCCTCGCTCTTGAGCGTGGGTCCGGCGGCCGACAGCACCGCCGCCACCGCCTCTTTGGTCGTGGTCTTGCCCACGCTGCCCGTGATCGCCACCACCCGCGCATCGGGCAGCGACCGCCTATGAGCCCCCGCCAGCGCCTGCAAGGCCGCCAGTGTGTCCGCCACCTGGATCACCACCGGCAGCGCCAGCTCGGCGAACGCCCGTCCGGCCCCGAGGCCCGCGGCCCCCTTCACGTCGACCGGCCGATCCACCAACGCCGCCACCGCCCCGCCAGCCAGCGCGTCGCCCACATAGGCATGCCCGTCCACCCGCTCGCCGGCAAAGGCCACAAACAGCGATCCCGGCCTGGCCTGCCGCGAATCGATGCACACCTCGCCGATGCCGACCCGCTCCGCACCCTCTGGTACGGGCGTCATCGGCATGGCCGCCTGGATCACCTCGCGCAGCGTGAGCATCTAGTCCGCCTCTGCCACCGGTTGCGCCGCCGGCACCCGGTAATAGTCCAGCAAGTAGGTCGCCATCTCGGGAAAGATCGGGGCGGCCACCTCCACCCCCAGAGCATCGCCGACGACCTCTTCCAGCTTGACCAGAATCACAAACCGCGGCTCGGGCAGCGGCCCGAACCCCACGAACGAGGGCGTCGATAGCCGATGGTCATACTCGCCGTCTCGCGGCACGCCCGCCGTGCCCGACTTGCCGGCAAAGCGATAGCCCGCCACCACCGCGTTCTCCATCCCCAGCTCCATGGCATCGGCCATCATCCGGGCCACCTCGTCGGCCACCTGGGCGCTGACCACCTGCCGCAACGCCACCGGCTCGCGCTGCTGCACGCCATCGGCCCACCGCACCTCCGAGACCACGTGCGGCCGCATCATCACCCCATCGTTGGCCAGCGCCGCATAAGCGGCCGCCACTTGCAGCGGCGTCATCGAGATACCCTGCCCGTACGAATTGGTCGCCAGGTCCGACATGTGCCAAGTATCCATGTTGGGAACCCGCATCAACCCTTGCGCCTCCAGCGGCAGGTCGACGCCGGTCACATCGCCAAAGCCAAAGCGGCGCAGCATCTCATAGAACCGCGCCGGCCCCATGGTGGCCGCCAGGTGCGCCGCGCCCACGTTGGCCGATCGCGCCAGCATCTGCGTCCAGTTCAGTTCGCCATAGGGCACATCGCCCATATTGGAGACTCGCCGTCCGCCCACCCACATCTCGCCCCGGTCGTCATACGTGTCCGTCGGGAGCACCGAGCGCGTCTCCAACGCCGCCGCCAGGGTGATCGGCTTGATCACCGACCCAGGCTCATAGATGGCCGATACCGCCGTGTTGGCCAGCCGCCAAAAGTCGCCGCTCTGCAGCTCCTCCAGCGTCCTGAGATTGACCCCCGGCAGATTCGCCATGGCCAGGATCGCGCCCGTGCGCGGATCCAGCACCAGAATGTTCCCCCGCAGCGCCTCGTACTCTTCCAGCGCCTCGGTCAAGAGCCGCTCGGCCTCGAGCTGCACGTTGCGGTCGATGGTGAGCACCACCTGGGCCCCATCCCTGGGAGAGCGATACGCGCCCCACTCGGCCAATACGGCCTGCCCCGTCTCGTCGATCAGCGACGCCCACTGGCCCTCCTGCCCGCGCAACGCCGCATCATATTGCTGTTCCACCCCATACGCCGCCTCCCCGTCCGCCAGCACCAGCCCCAGCACCGAGGCCATCAAGCTGGCATCGGCATACACCCGCTCCTGCCGCGGGTCCAGCCGAAACACGCTCGCCGTCAGGTAGGGATCCTCATCGCATCGCCGTAGCAGCTCATCCACCGTCGCGCTGGGCACGTCGGTGCCGAGCTGCACATAGGGCTGCTGGCTATCCAGCACCGTGCCCGCATCGCGCTCCGTCATGCCAAGCACCTCGGTCAGCAGCCGCAGGTATCCCTCGCGATCGGCCGCGTGCAGCAGATGCGGCGACATGCCCACCGTATAGATCACCGAGTTCGCCACCAAATACCGGCCATTGGCATCGACGATGCTCCCGCGTAGCGGTTGCAGCACCAGGCTCTGGGTCGGGTCCACAAAGGTGACCCCCCGCAACTGCCAATACCCCACGCGGATGGTCAGGAACAGGCCGATGGCCCCAAAAGCCAGCCCCAGGAGGGTGATCCGCCTCCTGGTCTCTTGCGCCAACTGGCTACGCATGCCGCTCGTCGCCACCGCCGCCCCCGTCCGTCATCACGGCCCCGCAATCACCTCGTACGTGAGATCGATCTCGCGCGACCCCTCGGGCGCCGCGTATCCCCAAGCCTCGCCCAGCTCCAGAATGCGCTCCAGCGACTCTTTCGCCGCGATCCGGCCCTCCAGGTCCGTCCGGAGGCGCCTCAGCGTCTCCTGTCGGTTGATCAGCACCCGAATCTCGTACTTGCGCGCGGCGATGTCATCGGCCTGCCGCACCAGCAACATGGCGGCCAATCCGAACGCCACCGCCAGCAGAGCCGCATAGACGATGCGCCCCATGGTCAGCGTCGTCGCCCCCGGCTTGCCGGCCCGCTCGCTCGGTATCGTTGGGACACTGTCGCGATCGATCTTCATGGCGTCGTCCCCGCACCCTGCCCGCTAGATACGGACGGCCGCGCGCAGCTTGGCGCTGCGGCTGCGCGGATTCCGGGCTGTCTCTTCCGCGCTCGCCACCACGGGCTTTTTCGTCAGAGGACGCAACGTGGCCTGATGCCCACACACACAGACCGGCAACCGTGGCGGGCAGATGCAATCGCTGGCCTCGCGCCGCATGAACTGCTTCACGATGCGATCCTCCAACGAATGGAACGAGATCACCACCAACCGACCTCCAACCGCCAGCAACTCCACCGCCTGGGGAAGCGCCCGCTCGAGCGCGCCCAACTCGTCGTTCACCGCGATCCGCAGCGCCTGGAACGTGCGTGTGGCCGGATGGATCCGCTCCCGCCTTCCCGCCACCCGCGCCACCAGGCCGGCCAACGACGCCGTTCCCGTAAACGGTCTATCCTGGCAAATGGCCCTGGCGATGCGCCGCGCATAGCGCTCCTCCCCGTATTCTCTCAAGATGCGCGCGATCTCTTCCTCGGGCCACTGGTTGACGATCTCGGCCGCCGTAAGCGCGCCGGACTGGCTCATGCGCATATCCAGCGGGCCATCCTGCTGGAACGAAAAGCCGCGCGTCGGATCGTCTAGCTGCGGCGAGGATACGCCCAGATCCATCAGGATCCCATCGACCTCGCTCCAGCCCCGCTCCCGCGCCAGATGCTCCATCTCGCCAAAATCCCCCCACACCGGCTCCAGCCGGTCTCCCATCGCGGAAAGACGGCGGGTTGCTTGCTGCAACGCGGAGGAATCCCGGTCGATGCCCATCACCCGCCCATCGGGGGAACTCGCCCGCAGCACGGCCTCGGCATGGCCGCCCAATCCCAACGTGGCATCGATGTACCGGCCGCCCGGCCGCGGAGCCAGCAGATCCAGCACCTCGGCCAAGAGCACGGGCTCATGTTGCCACGTGCTGTCATCGGAACCGAGTTCGCGAGAGGCCTGAGCCACCTAGAACCCCAACTGCGCGATGGTGTTCTGGATCGCCTCCATGTCAGCCGCCTCCATCGTCTCCAGGTAGACGGCCGGGTTCCAGAGCTCGAACACATCGTTGACGCCGACAATGGCCACCTCGCCGTCGAGCGAGGCAAATTCGCGGAGGAACGGGGGGATCAACACGCGCCCCATGCCGTCCAGGGTGACGAGCTGCGCGCTGCCAAAGATGGCGCGAGCATAGGTGCGCACGTTCTTGTTGGCTTTGGAGACTTGCGCCAGCCCCTCCGCCCGAGCCTGAAAGCGCTCGACCGGATAGGCCACCAAGCAGGGGTCCTCGCCCCGCGTCAACACAAAGCCGCTTTCGAGCTCATCCCGAAAGCGCGCGGGGATGGTGACGCGGCCTTTGGCGTCTAGGGTGTGCGCGTATTCGCCTAGGAACATGGCCGCCCTCGCCTGGTAGCGGTGGCAAATCGCCGCTTGTGCCGGGTGCCGCCGGGTGGTATTCACCACATGCTGACACCTCGTGCCACATCATGCCACCATTATATACACAGGCTGTGAGCATGCCAAGGCCAAAACGCACGAATCGCTCGGTTTTTACGGATAGCTAATGGCAAGTTCGGCTTCCGCTTGACCCTCGGCGCGCCGCGCCCACGCCGCCAGCGTCGCCAGCCGCTCCGGCCAGCCCTGGGGACGCCACCCCCCCAACCCAACGATACTCACCTCGGTGGTGACCGGCCCGTCATAGCCTTGCCGATGGATCGCCGCCAAGAACGCTGCCAGGGGCAGCTCCCCTTCGCCGGGGAACCGGTGCTCACGGGCCAGCTTGCGGGGCAGGCCATGCCCCACCATCTCGTCGGCCGCGCGCAGGTCGCTCACGTGCACGTTCCGAACCAGGTCGCCCGCCACCGCCCACGCCTCGTCCAGGCTCTGCCCGGTCGTGCCCACATGGCAGGTGTCCAGCGTCATGTGCAGCCCATGCTGGCGGCAGAACGCCACCTGATCCGGCAACGCCGCCAACACCCGCCCCCGGTCGCCCTCCACATAGTGCCCTGCGTTCTCCACGCAGAGCGTCACGCCATCCCCGTGCTTGTCGCGCGCCCGTAGGAGCGCCTCCAGCCAGGCCGCCGCGTCCCGATGTTGCCAGGAATAGGTGCCCGGCGGATGCACCACCACCCGTGGCGCCCCGGTACGCCTGGCCGCTGCCACGGCCTCCTCCAGCAGCTGCGCCGGCGTGCTCCGCCACAAACGCCCAGCGGCCAAGGATTCGTGCACGCTCAAGACCTCCAGCCCCATCCGGCGCGCCGCCTCGGCGGCCTGCTCGCAGCGGCGCAGCGGCGTTCTGGGCCCCAGCACCAGCTCGATGCCGTCAAAGCCGGCCTCGGCCGCCAACGCACAAAAGCGTCGCGGCGAGAGGGCATACAGGCTGGCGGTAGAGATGCTTAGCAGCACGGTGGATGGGATGAGGGTGCCATGGGGGTACGATAGAGACCGTGACGCACGATATAGCGCTCGACCAGAGGGGGAACCTGGAAGCGGATCGGCTCGCCGGCCGCCACCCGCCGGCGGATATCGGTGGAAGAGATGCCCACCTCGACGCCCTCCACCAGGTCGGTGCGATCTTCGATGGACGGCAGCGCCGCTCTCAAGGCCGCGAGATCCAGCGGCGTCCCTGGGCGCGTCACACAAGCCAATCGCGCCAGCCGCAAGATCTCGCCCGGCGCGCGCCATTCGGCAAAGGTCGCCAGCGAGTCCGCTCCCATCACAAAGGTGAGCTCGGACTCGCCGCCCAGGCGCTGGTGCAGAATACGCAGCGTATCCACCGTGAACGAAGGCGCCGGACGATCAAGATCCACCCGCGACACGCGGAACCGGGGCTCATCCTGCAACGCCAGCTCGAGCATGGCCACCCGGTCCTCGGCGGGAGCGGCCTGGGCCTCGCGCTTGAACGGCGATATCCGAGCCGGCACGAACAGCATCCCGTCCAGCCCCAGCCGCGCCAGCACCTCCTGGGCGATGATCAGATGGCCCACATGCACCGGATCGAACGTTCCGCCCAGCACGCCCACCCGCCGCCAGGAGCCCGTGGGTTGATCCGCTACCATTGCCACTCCAGCTCAAAGGGGCCGATGTGCACCGTATCGCCCAGCTCCACGCCGGCCGCCTCCAACGCCTCGGTGATGCCCCGGGCCCGCAGGATCCGCTCGAACCGCTCGATGGCCTCCTGATTCGTCCAGTCGGTCATGGTGGCGATCCGTTCGATCTCGTCGCCCCGCACGCGAAAGCCGCCATCGGTCGTCCGCCGGATCTGGAACGCCTGCGGATCCTCCTCGGCCGGCCGGAACACGTATAGCGGCTCCTCGTCCTCCGCTTCCGGCAGCTCTGCCAGGCGGCCCGCGATGCGCCCCAGCAGCTCGTCGATGCCCACGCCCGACACCGCCGAGATGCCCAGCACCTCCACGCCCTCGCCCGCCAGCGCCTCCCGCACCAACGAGAGCATCTCGCGGCTATCCGGCAGGTCCTGCTTGGTCAGAACCACGATCTGCGGCTTGGCGGCCAGCTCGCCATCGTACGCCGCCAGCTCATGGTTGATCTCGATCAAGTCAGCGACCGGATCCAGGCTCATGCCATCCAACAGATGCACCAACAGCCGCGTCCGCCGAATATGCCGCAAAAAGGCATGGCCCAGCCCGGCGCCCTCGTGGGCGCCCTCGATCAAGCCAGGAATATCCGCCGCCACAAAAGAGGTGAGATCGTCCACCCGCACCATGCCCAAGTTGGGCTCTAGCGTGGTGAACGGATAGTCGCCGATCTTGGGGCGGGCCGCGCTGATGCGAGATAGCAGCGTCGACTTGCCCGCGTTGGGCTTGCCCACCAACCCCACATCCGCCAAAAGGCGCAGCTCCAGCTCGAGGGCGCGCTCCTCGCCAGACGCTCCCTTTTCCGCAAAAGAGGGCGCCTGCCGCGTGGGAGACTTGAACGCCTCGTTCCCGCGACCGCCCCGCCCTCCCCGGGCCACGACGAGCGTCTGGCCCGGCTCGGTCAGGTCTCCCAGCACCTCGCCGTTCGTCTTGTCTCGCACCACGCAGCCGGGCGGCACATCGATATACAGATCCTCGCCGCACCTGCCCTGTTTGCCGCTGCCGCGGCCGTGCTCGCCCGAGTCGGCGGCAAAGTGCCGCTCGCGCGCAAAGCGGAGCAGCGTGTTGAGGTGCGGGCTCACGCGCAGGTAGACGTCGCCGCCCGCCCCGCCGTTGCCGCCATTGGGGCCGCCCAGGGGCACATACTTTTCGCGGCGAAAGGCCACGCAGCCGTTGCCCCCATCGCCGGCGCGCACCTGGATCGTCACTTGATCGATGAACACGTTCGTCTCCATCCAGCCCGTGCTCGGCGCCCGGGCATGCTATTCGCGGCAAGATAGCCTTGCCCCACGCCTATGTCAAGTTGCCTGCTGCCGCCGATGCCGCTCCAGATGCACCAGCAGCAGGCTGATATCGCTGGGCGTCACTCCCTCGATCCGCCCTGCCTGGCCCACCGTCTCGGGGCGATGCCGCGTCAGCCGCTCCCCCGCCTCCGCCCGCAGCCCCGTCAGCGCGCCGTAATCCAGATCGGCCGGAATGTGGCGCTGCTCCATCCGCAGCGCCCGCTCCACCTGGCGCTCCTGGCGCGCAATGTACCCCTCATAGGCCAACGCCACCTCCACCTGCTCCACCGCCTCGGGCGTGAGCGGCTCCGGCGATGGCGCCAGCGCCTCCACCAGGTCATAGCCCACGCCGGGCCGCTTCAGCAGCTGGTCCAGGGCCACGTCGGAACGCGGCGGCTCCAGGCCGCGTTGGGCCAGCAGCTCGGCCACGGGGCCATCCGGCGCGAGGTGGATCCCGCGGATCCGCGCGATCTCCCGCTCCACCGCCCTCTGCTTGGCCGCCACCGCCTCGTACCGCGTGTCATCCACCAGGCCGCACGCATGCCCCAGCTCTGTCAAGCGCAAGTCGGCGTTGTCCTGCCGCAGCAGCAGCCGGTACTCGGCCCGCGAGGTGAACAGGCGATACGGCTCGCGCAGCTCGCGCGTCACCAGGTCGTCCACCATCACGCCCAGGTACCCTTGGTCGCGCCGAATCACCAGCGGCTCCCGGTCCTGCACATAGCACGCGGCGTTGGCGCCCGCCATCAAGCCCTGGCCCGCGGCCTCCTCATAGCCCGATGTCCCGTTGATCTGGCCCGCCAGAAACAGCCCGTGCACCCGCCGCGTCTCTAGCGTGGGCCGCACTTGGTACGCGGGCACATAGTCGTAAGCGATGGCATAGCCCGGCCGCATGATCCGCGCCTCTCGCAGCGCCGGGATCGTATGCAGCAGCGCCTCCTGCACGTCCCACGGCAGCCCGGTAAAGCAGCCCTGCACATAGACCTCGGCCGTGGCCGCCCCCTCGGGCTCCAAAAAGAACGTGTGCGCCGCCTTGTCGGGGAATCGCACCAGCTTTTCCTCGATGCTGGGGCAGTAACGGGGCCCGGCCGCATCCAGCGCGCCCGGCGTCACGGGCGATCGGTGCAGGTTGGCGCGGATCACCGCATGGGTCGCGTCATTGGTCTGCACCTGGTAACACGGCACCTGGCGGCGCCACCTGGTCTGATAGGCGACAGGATAGACCGGGTTGAGCGGCACCTGGTAGACCTCGTCCGGCGGCCCATCGAAAGAGAAATAGAGCGGCTCCTCGCTGCCCATCTGCGGCGTCGTCAACCCGAAATCGATGGTCCGCGCGTCCACCCGCGGCGGCGTATTGGTCTGCAGCCGCCCCAGCTCGAACCCCATCGCGCGCAACGATCGCGCCAGCCCCACCGAGGCGAACTCGCCCGCCCGCCCCGCCGTAGCGCGATGCTCCCTGCCAGACATGACCTGCCCGTTCAAGAACGTCCCCGGCGTCAGCACCACCGCGCGCCCATGCAGCTCGTGGCCGTCCTCCAGGCCCACGCCCGTCACCACGTCGCCGTCGGCCAAAATGCGCACGACCTTGCCCTGCCAGAGGGCCAACCCCGGCGTCCGCTCCAGCAGATGCTTCATGCACAACCCATAGAGTCGCTTGTCCGCCTGCGCCCGCAGCGAGCGCACCGCCGGCCCCCGCGAGGTATTCAGCATGCGAATCTGCACAAAGGTCCGGTCGATGCAGCGCCCCATCGCCCCGCCCAGGGCATCGATCTCGCGCACCACGTGGGCCTTGGCCGGCCCGCCGATGCTCGGATTGCACGGCATCTGGGCGATCAGATCCAGGTTCATCGTCACCAGGCAGGTGCGGCAGCCCATGCGGGCCGCCGCCAGGGCCGCCTCGCAGCCGGCGTGCCCCGCTCCCACCACCACCACGTCATACTCGCTAGGCATGGCGCTCCGGCTCCCGGCCCAGCCACGCCCACGCCGCCCGATGGGCCGTCGCGCGGTAGCGCCCCCACTCTTCCCAAGCGGGTTCCAGCCGCTCCAGCCGCTCCGCCACATCCAGCAGGCCATCCCGATCCACCTGCCGAAAAGCGCTGATCTGCTCGCCCTGATCCTGCACCACCGGCTGGCCGCCACGGGCGTCCACGGCGAACAGGAACGAACAAAAAACCAGCCCCGCGCCGTTGCGATCGAACCGGTGCTCCTCCGCCGCCACAAACGCCCTCACGCGCCCCTCCAGCCCGGTCTCCTCGTCAAGCTCCCGCCGCAGGCCCACCAGCAGGTCCTCATCCGGCCGCAGCCCGCCCGATAGCAGCCGATAGACGCCCGCCGGATAGAACGCCTTGGTGTGAACCAAGTACCGCCCCTCGGCCAGCGAGACCAGCAGCACCACCTCGGCCTGCCGCCGCCGCGTCACCCGCCGCCAATAGTCGAACGTATCCGCGCTGACCTCGTACCGGTAAGCCTGCCGCCCAGGCGCCCCGAACAAGCTCACCGCCCGTTCATAGCCGGGTTGGGTCTCGATGCATTGCATCCCAGTCTCCTCGCCACACCCTCGCCTGACAGATGATTATAGCATAGCTGCCCCCCGATCCGAACGGACCAGCCCCATGCGCCAGCGCCTCCCGCGCGCTTGCCTCGCCAGGCATCTGCCCCTACTATGCAGGATATGCGCTGGTCCGAATAGTCACTGGCGTTCTCGCGTAAAATAGAGGGAACGTTGGAAGCAGATAGAGAGCTCGAAGATCGGCTGGTGCGGCGTGCCAACCGCGGCGACCTCGAAGCCTTTGGTGAGATCGTGGAGCGCTATCGGTTACGCGTTCTGCGAACCGCCCACGGCATCGTAGGATCGTCCGATGAGGCTGAGGATGTGGCTCAGGAGGTGTTCGTCAAGGCTTGGCAGGCGCTGGATAGCTTTCGCCCCGGCGGCAGCCTGGGCTCTTGGCTGTACCGCATCACGGTGAATGCCGCCATCGACGCCACGCGCAGGCGTCGGCCTTCCGTCAACCTGGACGACATCGCCCCTCCCCAATCGAACCAGCACACCGAGCGTAGCGTTCTGGACGCCGAAGAGGCCGAACGGGTCCGCCGGGCGGTCCGCAACCTTCCGCCGGCATCGCGAGCCGCGTTGGTGCTCCGCGAGTACGAACAGCTCTCCTACGCCGAGATCGCCGAGGTGCTCAACGTTCCCATGGGAACCGTGATGTCACGTCTCCATTATGCCCGGCAGAGCCTCAAGGATGCGCTCTCGCA
>CAZUZB010000012.1:17228-28085 GCA_964624695.1 uncultured Anaerolineales bacterium
CTGTGGGCCGCCTGCCTGCCCGATTGCCAACCCACCAGAGGAGGAACGTCAGCATGAACATCGGCCGCATCGTCAGCCGCGCCTGGCACGTCACCTGGCGCCACAAGGTGCTCTGGATCTTTGGCATCGTCTTGGCGCTCTGCGGCGCTGGGGCATCCGGCATGCCCAGGTTCCAGTACACCTTCAATCAGTCGGATCTCGACCTGTTCCGTCACCGCCTGCCCAACCCACCCTGGTTCTATCGCGGCCCGGGAACGCTGGGCGACCCCAACCTCTGGAACTGGGGCACCCTCGCCGGTGGCGCCATCGTCATCGGCCTGATCGTGCTCGTGGTCATGCTGGTCATCACCATCGTGAGCGCCATGGTACGATACACCAGCACCGGCGCGCTGGTCCAGATGGTCGACGAGATCGAAGAGACCGACGAGACCACCTTCAAGGCGGGCGTCGGCGCCGGCTGGAAGAACCTCCTCAAGCTGTTCGCCATCGACTTTTTGCTGGGGCTGGTCGGCCTCTTCTTTGCGCTGGTGCTGGGGGTTGTCGCCGCGCTGGGCATCGTCCTCGCCATCGGCCCCGCCCTGGCGCTGTCCAGCGCCGGCGCCCTCCGCGTCTTGGCCGTCATCTGGGCGGTGGTGGCCGGCCTGGGCATACTGGCGGTGCTGATCGTGTTGAGCCTGGCCATCAACGCGCCCATCGCCATCATCCGCGAGTTCGCCTACCGCTTCACGGTGCTGGATGGCGCCAACGTCTTTGATGCCATCGGCCGCGCCTCGCGCTTGCTCCGCAGCCGGCCCCGCTCCTCGTTGCTGGTCTGGCTCGTCTTGGTAGGCTTTTCCCTGGCGCTGGGGCTGCTGCTGGTGCCGCCCACCATGATGATCATGATGGCGGCCGTGGCGGGCGTCTGGGGCCTGCTACGGATCGTCACCAGCCAGGCCCTGCTCGGCCTCATCGTGGCCGCCCCCATCATGCTCCTCGTCATTCTGCTGGTCGGCCTGGTGAGCGGCATCTTTGTCGTGTTCGGCTCCACTATCTGGACCCTGGCCTACCGTGAGCTGACCGAGGTGCCCGCCCAGCCCGCCTAGCCACCCACACGGCAAGCGCCCGACCTACGCATAGGTCGGGCGCTTTTTCGCTATCCAGGCCCTATGGCACGATGCACGCCAGCAGCAACCTCGCCGCCGCCGCCATGTCCGCCACAGGGATGCTCTCGTTCAGCGTGTGCACCTCGCGCATGCCGGTGCTGATCTGCACCATCCGCACGCCCCTGGTGTTCAAAACGTTGGCATCGGAGCCGCCCCCGGTCGCCTTCGGGCGGGGCTCTAGCCCCAGCGAACGCATGGCGGCCGTCACCAACTGAATCACGGGCTCTTGTGCGTCCAGACGATAGCTCTCGTACGCCTGCTGCACATCCAGCTCCACCGTGGCGCCAGCAGCGGCGGCGGCCCCTTCCAGCGCCGCCACCATGGCGTCGGTCTGCCGCGCCAGCTTTTGCCCGTCGCGGCTGCGGGCCTCGCCCCTCAGCACCACCTCATCCGGCACGATGTTGGTCGCCCGCCCGCCGGCGATCACCCCGATGTTGGCCGTGGTCTCCTCGTCGATCCGCCCCAGCGGCATCGCCACAATCGCCTCCGCGGCCACCCGAATGGCGTTGATGCCCCGCTCCGGCTCGACGCCAGCATGCGCCGCTCGCCCGTGAACCACCGCCCGCAACGAGTTCTGCCCAGGCGCACTCACCACTAACGTGCCTTGCTCGCCCTCCGCATCCAGCCCGATAGCCATACGTGCACGCAAACGGTCAACCTCGACAGCCTTGGCGCCCAACAACCCCGACTCTTCCTCCACCGTGAACAGCAAGTCGACCGGCCGATGGCTCCCGCCGCTCTCCAGGGCGCACGTCACCGCCTCGATGATCGCCGCAATCCCCGACTTGTCGTCAGCCCCCAGGATGCTGGTCCCATCGCTACGAACCACGCCATCCTCCACCACCGGCGTCACCCTCTCGCACGGCGTCACCGTATCCATATGCGCCGTCAGGCACAAAGGGGTGCCCGTGCCATCCACAAAGGCATAGAGGTTGCCGGCCTCATCGGCATCGACCTCCAGACCCATCTCCTGCAGCTTGCGCTGTAGGTAGGCCGAGACCTCGTCCTCCTCACCCGAGGGGCTGCTGATGCGCACCAGATCGAGAAACAGGGCCAACAGGCGGTCACGGTCGATCATTGCTGCCTCACTCCTCATTGGTTGGACCTCGCCGCAGCAGCTCGCGCGCGCTCTGCCGCGAGGCCTCGGTCGCGGCGCCCGCCAGCATCACCGCCAGCTCCTCGATCCGCTCCTCCGGAGCCAACGCCCGCACCGTCGAGACCGTGCGCCCCGCCACCACGGCCTTGTCCACATGCAGATGCTGCTGCGCGCAGGCCGCGATCTGCGGTAGATGGGTCACACACAGCACCTGGTGCTCGCGCGCCAGGCTGGCCAGCTTGGCGCCCACCACCGTGCCGGCCCGCCCGCCAATGCCGGCATCCACCTCGTCGAATATCAGCGTGGCCGTGGGATCGGCGGCGGAGAGCACGTTCTTGAGCGCCAGCATCAAGCGCGACGTCTCGCCCCCCGACGCCGTGCCCGCCAGCGGATGCAACGCCTCGCCCGGGTTGGGCGAGATCAGAAACTCCACCCGATCCAGCCCCCGCCGCGTCCAGGCGTAGCGCTTGTCGCCCACCGGCACCCCATCGGCATCCTCCGACCAGCTCAAATCCACGGCGAACCGGGTCTGCTCCATCTGCAGGTCGGCCAGCTCGGCCATGACGGCCCTTGCCAGCCCCTTGGCCGCCTCCTGCCTGGCGGCGCTCAGGCGGGTGCCCAGCTCGCTCAACGTCGCCAGCAGCTCCCCCTCGCGCGCCACCAGCTCTTCGGCGTGCTCCTCGCGGTGCTCCAGCGCATGCAGCTCGCGGGCCGCCTCCTCCATATAGACCAGAACTTGAGGAATACTATCGCCATACTTGCGCTTGAGGCCCGCCAGCAGCATCAGGCGGTCCTCGACCGTGCTCAGGCGCCCTGGGTCGAACTCGATCTGCTCCCGGTAGTCGCGCAGGCGGTGGGCCACGTCCTCCACCTGATAGTAGGCGCTATCCAGAGTGGCGGCAGCGTCCTCCAACGAGGCGTCGATCTTGGCGACCCCACCCAGCGCCTTGGCGGCCAGGCCAAGCTGGTCGAGAGCGCTGCGTTGGGCCCGCCCGGCGGCCAGCAGCTCGTGCGCCTCGGCCGATTGCTCCAGCAGCGCCTCGGCGTTGGCGAGCAGATGCCGCTCCTGCAGCAGCTCCTCCTCCTCGCCAGGCCGCAGCCGCGCCGCCTCGATCTCGTTCACCTGGTAACGCAACAGATCCTCGCGCTGCGCCAGCGCCCGCGAATCCTGCCGCATGGCGTCCAGCTCGCGGCGCAGCGCCTCCAGCTCACGCGCACGGCTGCCGAACGCCTCCCGCAGCTCCCCCAGCTCGCCGTAGCGATCCAGCAAGTCCACATGGTTGCGCACCTCGAGCAGCGAGAGCTGATCCCCCTGCCCGTGGATATCCACCAGATGCTGGCCCAAGGCCTGCATGGTCTGGGCGCGAATGGTCCGCCCGTTCAGCCGGCTGGCGTTGCGCCGCTGGCGCGAGACCTCGCGCGTCAGGGTGATCTCCCGATCCTCCCCCGGCAGCAGCCCCTCAGCCCGCAGCTCTGCGGCCATCTCCTCAGGGAAGCCCCCCGCATCGAACCCGGCCTCCACCAGCGTGGCGTCGCAGCCGGTGCGAATGATGTCGCTGCTCGCGCGCCCCCCCAGCACCAGGGCCACCGCGTCCACGATGATCGACTTGCCAGCGCCGGTCTCGCCCGTCAGCACCGTGAATCCCGGCGCCAGCTCCAGATCCAGCGCCTCGATCACCGCCAGGTTGCGAATGGAAAGCCGACGCAGCACGCCCCGTCCTCTCTACCTGCTCTAGCGCAGCCGCACCACCGCCGCCACGCTCCCCAGGCCGATCCAGGCCAACACCCGCAGGTCCAGCAACACCCCCAACAGGGGCAGCAGGCCCAGCCGCAGCGCCGACCAGCTCCCGGCCTGAATCGCCGACCAGACCATCGGCCCCACCACCGCCCCCACCACAATACAGACCACGGCCGTCACCTGCATCACCCGTCCCCGCTTGCCACGGGTCACGCGCAGCATCACTTCCCCCATCGCCCCGCCCACCGGCCCGGCCAACAAGGCCACCCACAAGATCCAGAGCTGGGCCACCAACACGCCGGCAACCGTCGCCATCGCCAGCCCGACGGCGCCGCCCAGGGCCACATGCTGCGGCCGGATCACGTACAGAGGCGAGCGGTTGGCATAGGCGCACTTGCGACAGCGCAGCCCCACCGGTGTTGGGACTGCGCACTTTTGGCAGATGGGATCGAGGCACTTGCTACAGCGGACCAGCGTTTCCGTATTCGGGTGGTTCACGCAATAGTAGCGCGGCCCCTCCTCGCTTACGGGATCGGCCCCAGGTCCGGCCATCGTAGCCTCCGTAACACTGTCTCGTAGAAATAGCCATCCGCGCCAAACCGCACGAACCGCGCCTTGAGCTCGCTCGCCGTACACAACACGCGGTCGCCCACCTCCAGCGCCACGTCCTGCTGCCCGTCGGCGGTCAGCGTCGCCGCGCTGCCCTTGACCAAATGCAAACACAAACACCGGCGCGCCGAAACCGCGATGGCATGGGCCACGCTGAGATGCGCCGCCACCGGCGTCACGGTAAAGCAGTCCACATCGGGCGCAATGATCGGGCCGCCTGCTGCCAGCGAATAGGCCGTGCTCCCCGTGGGCGTCGAGACGATCTCGGCATCCGAGGTACGCGTCATCACATAGTGACCGTCCACATCCAGCTCGACGCGGATCGTGCGCGACACCGCCCCCCGCGACACCACACAGTCGTTCACCGCCTCATAGCTGGCGACCTCTGCCCCGCCCCGCATCACCCGAGCGTGCAGCATCATCCGCTCTTCCACGTTATAGTCGCCATCCAACACCTGCTCGAGGCCCTCCTGAAGCCGCTCGGGCTCCACCTCGGCCAAGAACCCCAGGCGCCCCAAGTTCACCCCCAGAACGGGAACCTCTGCCTCCGAGAGCAGCCGCGCCGCG
Source organism: uncultured Anaerolineales bacterium (assembly GCA_964624695.1). Classification (GTDB taxonomy): domain Bacteria; phylum Chloroflexota; class Anaerolineae; order UBA1429; family UBA1429; genus DAIRUQ01. Next base: position 22,381 of record CAZUZB010000012.1, read on the forward strand.
CGGACGATGGTCCCATCGCCGCCCAACGTGATCACCAGATCCAGCTCGGGCGCGCTATCGCACAGAGTCTGGTCGTCGGTATCGCGCCGAAAGTGGCGGACCTGCACCCCCCGCCGCTCCAGGATCGCCACGGCCTGCGCCGTGAGCTGCTCCGCCTCATACCGATCGGGCTGATTGATGATCCCTACGACCTGAATGCTCATCCCACCAAAAGCCTCGCCATCGTGTCCACCGCGTCGGCCAACGGCACGCGCTCCTCGGCGGCATCCTTTCGCATGGGATGCACCACCGCCTCGCCGGCCTCCAGCTCTTGCTCGCCAATCACCAGCGCATAGCGGGCGCCATCGCGATCCGCCCCACGGAACTGGGCCCGGAAGCTGCGATCGTCGAACGCCATGGCCGCCGCGATGCCCCGCTCGCGCAACGCCATCAACAGCCGCACCGCCTCCACCTTGGCCGCCGCCCCATGGTAGACCAGCGCCACGCCGGGTTTGGCCGCGCCCGGCACCTCGATCCCCTGCTCCTTCATGGTCAGCACCAGCCGCTCCATGCCCGAGCCGAACCCGATGCCAGGGGTCGGGTCGCCGCCCAGCTCTTCTGCCAGGCCGTCATACCGCCCGCCGCCGCAGACGGCGTTCTGCGCGCCGATCCCCGCCGCCCACACCTCGAACACCGTCTTGGTATAATAGTCCAGGCCGCGCACCAGGCGATGATTGATGGTATACGGCCGCCCCAGCGCGTCCAGGTAGCCGCGCACCTGGCCAAAGTGGTCATGGCACTCTTGGCAGAGGTGGTCGCCGATCTTGGGCGCGGCGGCAATGATCGGCTGGCAACGCTCCTCTTTGCAGTCCAGCAGCCGCAGCGGATTCCGCTCCAGTCGTCGCTTGCAGTCGTCGCAGATCCGCTCCCGCTCCCCCTCGTAATAGGCCACCAGTACTTTTAGATAAGGCGGACGGCACACGGGGCAGCCGGTGCTATTGAGCTGAAACGCCAGATCCGCATACCCCAGCCGGGCGAACAGGTGCCAGGCCACCGACATGACCTCGACATCCACCGCCGGATCTTGCGAGCCGATGCACTCGATATCGAACTGGGTGTGCTGGCGATAGCGCCCCGCCTGCACCCGCTCATAGCGAAAGATGGGCCCCGTGGTGAACAGCTTCACCGGCTGGGGCCAGGTCTTCATGCCGTGCTCCAGATACGCGCGCACCACGCCGGCGGTGAACTCGGGCCGCAAAGTAATATCGCGCCCGCCCTTGTCCTGGAACGAGTACATCTCCTTGTCGACGATATCGGTGCCCTCGCCCACGCCCCGCACGAACAGCGAGGTCTCCTCAAAGCAAGGCACCTCGATGCGGCCGTACCCGAACAGGGCCGCCGTCTCGTCGATACACCGCCGCAGATGGTCCCAATACGGCTGGTCTTCCGGCAGGACGTCCACCGTTCCCCGTGGCGCTGTGTACACGTAACCCTTCCTTCCTTGCGAACCCACCGGGCGATTATAGCGCAAAGCCCGGTGTCGGTCTATCAACTACTGGCCGGGGGATTCGCTCAGCACCGCCCGCCAATGCTCGCGATACGGGTCGGTGATGGTCATCAGCGCGCCCTGGGGATTGTAAGCCGTGAACCAGGCGGCATCCTCCGGCGCCAGCCGGATGCACCCATGCGAGGCCGGCCGCGTGCCCAGGGCGTCGGCCTCCAGATACACCTTGTAGCCGTTGTGCCACAGATAGGGCAGGCTGTGCACCAGGATGCCCCCCAGCGACTGGTACAGATACCAGGCCTCGTCCGCCCACACCCCAAACGAGTAAAAGGTCCCATAGTAGCGGCCGACCGGCCCCTCCCAGGCCTCGGTGTAGGTGGTGTCGTCGGGCAGGCCGGTGCTGCAAGGCATATCGCGGATCAGCTCGCCCCGCTCGAACACATACATCCGCTGCGCCATCTGATCCACATACATATACCTGTCCAGATCCGGCCGCGTGTCAAAGGCGAACGTCGGCGTCTCCGTTGGGGCCGCCGTGGCGCTGGGCGTGGCCGTCGGCGCCAGCGTCGCGGTGGGGGATGGCGTCGCCGTCGGCATCGGTGTAGCGGTGGCCGCCAGCGTCTCGGTCGGCCGGGCTGCGGCAGCCGTCTCGGTAACCTCGGCCGCAGCCGCCGTCACCGTGGCTGTCACCTCGGCGGTAACCGCTGGCTCCCCAATCGGCACCCGCCCCATGGCCACCGCCGTCAGCGCCAGCAGCAGAATCGCGATCAGCACCTCGGCGCGCTTCACGCCAACCACCTCTCGCCTGACCGCGTCCTCATCACCAGCATCACCCCTGCCCCTCGCTCAGCTCATCCGCCTCGGCCCCCAGCCGTCGCTCGAACTGGCGCAACGCCTCCTGCATCTTTTCCTGGCGGGCGGCCGTGGTCAGGTCGCCCCGCGTCCGCTCGGTCACGCCGCGAACCATGTCGGTGGTCCGCCGCAGGCCGCCCGTCAACGCGTCCGGAAAGTCCACCGTCACCAACTGGCTATAGATCTCGTCCATCACCGCCAGCAACGCCTCGGCGCCCTCGATCTCGCCCCGCCGAATGCTATCCAGCGCAAACCGCCGCAGCTCGCCGGCCGCCTCGCCCAGGCCGTTCAGATAGGCGGCATGCTCCACCTCGACCTCTTCCGGCGTGGGCAGAGGCTGCCCCGTCACCACCGCCAACGTCACGGCGGCCTCAGCCAGCTCCTTGAGGGCGTCCTGGGTATAGCCCGCGTGGTACACGTCGCCATAGGCCGCGGCATCCTCGCGCATGCGCGCCGCCGCCCCCTTGGCCTGGGCCAGCAGCTCCCCCGCCAAGCCATACTCCCGCCGATGCGTCGCCCGGATGCTGTTGGCGCAGTAGCGGATCAGCTCCCGCGACCGCTGCAACGTGGCATCACGGATGCGGTTCTTGGTGGTCAGGTCATCCACGATCCCGCTCACGATCGCTTCGAGTCGGTCGGCCGTGTCCATCTGGCTCCCCCTCCCGTGTCACGCCACCATCGGCTACGAACCCACCCGCCGGAACTCGACCCAGGTCATCTTGCCAAACTCGCCCGGCACCTCCAACGGCTGCGCCGTCTGCTCGGGCAGGGTCAGCGTATAGACGACCTCGTTGCTGAGGCCATCAAAGGCAAAGGTCCCGTTGCCATCGGTGATGGCCACGCTAGACCAATCGAACGCCGCGATGCGCACCCGCACGCCCGCCATGCCCTTGCCATCGGCGTCCAGCACCGCCCCCCGAATGATCATCTTGCCGTCGCCGATGCCCGTCTGCTCCACCAGCCGCCCCACAAAGGTGCCGGGCGCCGCCGTGGCCCCCGGGGTGACCTCCAGCGGCCCCTCGCCGGCGGCGCAGCGCTGGCGGGCATCCGAATGCTTGGAAGTGATCAGGCTGCTATCCAGAATCTCTAGCGCCGCCGCGTACTGCTGCTGAGCCGTGCACCATTCTCCCTTGGTCGCCAGCGAGTCGCCATACGCCGCCAAGGCCTCCTGCAGCTTGGCCCTCACGTCGCGATACGCGGGATCCCTCAAGTATACCGACCGCAGCTTTTCGATGGCGCCCGGCCAGTCCGCGTTCCACCGCGCCAGGCCATCCATATAGCTGCCAGCCAGCAGGCGCTCCTCGGCCAGCGCCGCGTCGCCGGGCCGCAGCTCCAGGGCCCGATCGAACATCCGCACCGCTTCGGGCAGCCGGTCTTGCGCCACCAGATCCCGCCCGCTGGCCACGTATGCGTCAAACAGCATGCCGTTCACTTCACTGGCCCGATACGTCGCATCGATCTCGCGGATGCGGTCGGCCAGCTCCCACACCCACTCCCAGTCGCCCCGCCCATGCGCATCCACCAGATCGGCATACAACGACGAGACCGGGGCCTCTGGCACCGCCGTCGGCTGCGACGTCGGCGTGGCCATCCCCGCCACCCGCGTGCGCGCCTCGGACAGCAACGTCTCCGCCTCGGTCAGGTCGGGCGCCAGCCGCACCGCCAGCTCCAGCTCGGCCGCTGCCAGCTCCACATCGCCCGATTGCAGGTAGGCTGCGCCCCGCTCCAGATGCTCCTGCGCGGCCCCGCGCTCGGTCGCCGCCCGATCGCGCAGCCCAAAGTAAATGGCCGCGATGCCCACCAAGGCCACCACCAGCAACCCTGCCAGCGTGCCGATGACCGCCGCGCTGGTGCGCGTCCAGCCCCGGCCCGCCGGATGGCGCGCCATCTGCCGCGCCTCGCGCGGCGCCACGGGCTGCACCCTGCGGCGAACCGCTGCCCTCGGCGCCCCACACCACGGGCAGAACCGGTCCTCCCTGGTCAGATCGCCCTGGCACTCGTGGCAGCGCAGCGACGAGGGCTCGCCGTTCACGGCATGCATCGCAGCACCTCCGCCCCCGCACCGTCCAGCAGCCGCACCACGAGAGGTCCCTCGCCCTCACCCAACGGCACCATCACCGACCAAGGCTCGCCCGGCTGCGCCGCAACCTCCTCCTCATACATCACCGCGTCTCCTCGCAGCACCTGACACCGATAGGCGGCCGCCTTGATCGCGGCCACGGTGAGCCGCAATCCCCCCTCGCTGCCATGGGCCGCCAGCGAAACGTTGGCATCCACCGCGCAGGGGACATCGCTCCCCGCCAGAACCCACCAGGTCTCCTGCCAGGTCAGCCTTTCCCCCGCCCCCAACGTGGCATAGTCCCAAAAGGTAGGCGTCACGCCCCCCCACATCTCGCCATAATAGCTCCCGTCATCGGTATAGGCGCCCGTATCGCCAAAGCCCTCGGCAAAGGCGAACAGCTTGGCCCCCTGAGCCACCACGGACGGGTACACCCGCGCCATCCCCAACGATGTCGCCGGGCTGTAGACAGCCATGAACGGCGCCTGCGGCTCGGTCACGAAAAAGCCCAGCCAATTGCGCCAGTTGCCGAAAACGCTCATGTCGCGGCCGCCGTGCACCGGCCAGCCCATCACGCCGTGCTCGCCCGGCAGGCCGCCATCGCCCGTGCTATGCACCACCACCTGGTCCGCCGGCACCACCATGCGCAGGTCGGGCCCAATGCCCCCAGCGCCCGGCGAAAGGATCGCGTTCATCCAATACTGATACGAGATCGGCTCATCGTTCGGATTCTCCAGGTGCGTGCTGATATGCAGCGCCGCCTCCCCCGCCAAAAGAGTGACGTCCACCTGCGCCCGCATGTTCCGCGTCTGCTCCACCGTGCTGATCCGCACCGTGATGCCGCCATCATCGCGCTGCAGCGCCGTCACCTCCCACTCCTCGGCCGTCAGGTAGCCGTGCTCGTCCACGGGCAGGCACCATTCCATCCCGCCCACGGCCAGCCACCAGCCCTGATCCGGCGGCCCCCAGCGCGTGGGCTTGATCACCGGCGCGCTCCAAAAGAGCTCCTGCCCCGTGGGCAGGAACCGCGCCTGGTAGAGCCTGCCGCCCAGCGCAGGGAGGAACGTCAGCTCCAGGTACGCGTTGCGGACCCGCAACACGCGATAGGTCACCGGCCGCGACGGACCCATCGCGCCCCGATCCAGCAGCGGGTAGGGATGCCCCGCCTGCTCGGGCGCCGTGTACAGCGCCTCCTCATAGCCCATCGTCTCGATGGTCAGCTCGTCCCACCAGGCCACCACCGCCGGCTGCGCCGTGGCCACGGCCGCCACGTCTGGCGTCGCGGTGGCTGCGGGCGCCGTCGGTGTGATC
>CAZUZB010000012.1:28185-36343 GCA_964624695.1 uncultured Anaerolineales bacterium
CGGCGCCAGAATCGTGATATGAGCGCTGCGCTCGGTCGCGTTGCCCGCTCGATCGTACGCCACCACCTGCAGCTCATGAATGCCCGGCGGCAGGCCGCGCGTGTCCAGGTTGTGGATCAAACGGTCGCCCAGCTGCTCGGCCCAGAGGGCCCCATTGAGCAGCAGACGCAGCGACGCGACGGCATCATTGTCCTCGGCTTGGGCGTCGATCTTGAGCCCCGCATCCGGGAGAATCACCGTGCCGCCGAGGGTCAGCGTTAGCGTAGGGGGGGTGACGTCCTGCAGCTCGCGCGTGATGGTCACCCGCTCGCCGCTCGTCAGCATCACACGGGTCAGGTCCGAGGCGTACCCCGGCAGCGCCAGCGCAATCTCGTACGCCCCGGGCTCCAGCGCCAGCTCCAAGGGCGCCGCGCCGCGAGCGTCGTCATCCACCGTCACCGAGGCGCCCGCAGGATCGGTATGAATCGTCAGGATGGCAGGCGAAACGGGGCTGGGGCTGGGAACCGTGGTCGGGGCGGGCGCCTCACGGCCACAGGCGGCCAAACCCAGCAGCAACGCTGCCACCAGGAGGGGCCATCCAGCCAGGATTAAAAGCGGGCGACCGTGACGCTGCATACCGCGATTATAGAGGACCGAACGAGGCTCTCCAAACCAAAGCCGATTGGAGCCTCTCACGTCGGCATGCTATAATCGTCCGGTAGAGGTCAGCGGCCCCGTTCTGCAAAGGTGCCACAATCTTATGTATCTCCGCCCCCGACAATTGCGCCGAAACCGGTCGTTCTGGCCCTGGCTGCTGGCCGTGGTCGTGGCTCTCACATCGGGCTGGCTGCTCTATTCCAGGCAGCGCGACATCCTAGAGGCCATCGCCGGCCCTCTGCCCACGCCCACGCCCACCGAGATCAGCGCCCGCGAGTACGTGGCCCGCGCCGACGCCGCCTTTGATCGCTGGGAGATCGAGGAGTCCATCGCCGCCTACCGCCGCGCCACCGAGCTGGACCCCACCCTGGCCGTCGCCTATGCCCGCTGGGGACGTATCCTCACCCTGCGCGGCGACCCATCGGGCGGCGTCGAGCTGGCGCGCCGCGCCGTCGAACAGAGCATCGCCGACCCCCGCGAGTCCGCCGAGTGCCTCGCCATCCTGGCCTTGGCCCTGGATTGGGACGGCAAGGCGCCCGAGGCGGTGGCCATGGCCCTCAAGGCCACCGGCGAGGACCCCTCCTCCGCCCTCGCCCTGGCCTATCTCGCCGAGGCCTATGCCGATACCGGCCGCATCCCCGATGCCCTGCAGACGGCGTCTCAGGCGCTGGATATGGCCCCCAACGATCCCATGGTTGTGCGCTCGGTCGGGTACGTCTATGAGGCCTCGGGCCTATACCAGACCGCCATCGAATACTATGAGCAGGCTGTAGCCCAGAACCCCAACCTCGCCTTTGTTTACCTCGATCTCGGCCGCAACTATCAGGTGCTCGGCAGCCTCGACTCGGCCGTCTACCAGTACGAGCGTGCCGCCGAGACCGATCCCAACGACCCCCAGATCCTCGATCAGCTCGGCTGGACCTACTTTAGCATGGGCGCCTACGAGCTGGCCCGCGACACCCTCCGCGAGGCCATCCAGCTCGACCCCACCTTTGCCCGCGCCTATGGCCGCCTGGGCATCACCTACTATGTGCGGCGTAACTATGAGGATGCCATCGTGGCCCTCGAGCAGTCCATCGAGCTGGGAGGAACGTCCGAAGAGTACTATTACACGCTGGGCCTGTCGCACGCCTACCTGGGCGATTGCGAGCAGGCGATACCGTGGCTGGAGCAGGCGCTGGAGGTCAACCCGTACTCGCAGCCTGCCCTGCGTGGCCTGGCCGATTGCGGCCAGTAGCGCGCCAGCCCAGAGAGGAAACCGCTGCAATGCGCAAGAACCGTACCCGCACCATCATGGTGATCATCTCCATCCTGGTGGTCCTTTCCATGGTCCTCCCTATGGTGGCGTCTCTACTAGCGCGTTGACCCGCAACCGAACGGCCCCGCGAGGTTTGCAGCCGCCAACGAACAATGCTATACTTGCCCGCGTCAGGGTGCGTGGCTCAGTTGGTTAGAGCGCACGGTTCACATCCGTGAGGTCACAGGTTCGAGTCCTGTCGCGCCCACTTCCAAACCCGCGGTGCCCGCCGCGGGTTTCGGCATTCCCCGCCCCGCCCATCTTCCCCGCCAGCTTGACATGGCGCCCCTTGGCGGCTAGAACACCTCTCAAACAAGCCGTGAGATTCCCCATCCCGTAAAGGAGTCGCCACCCATGAACGACCGCGAGCGCACGCTGGCTGTGCTGCGCTATGAACCCTACGACCGCCTCCCCGTCGTCCACTTTGGCTATTGGGACGAAACCCTGGACAAATGGGCCGAGGAGGGGCACATCACGCGGGAAGAGGCCGACGGGTGGGCCGACGGCAACCCCACCGATGCCGTCATCTCGGCCAAGCTGGGCTTTGATTTCGACTATTACGCGGCCTTTCACCCCCACGCCTTTTTGCTGCCCCCCTTCCAGCGCCGCGTCATCGAAGAGCTGCCCGACGGCTCGGCCAAGGTGCTCAACTCCGAGGGCGTCATCGTCCTCGTCAAGCCCGGCGCCACCGGCGCCGCGCCTCCCGAGTTCGATCACCTGCTCAAGGACCGCGCCGCCTGGGAGGACCATTTCCGCCATCGGCTCACGTTCTCGCCCGACCGCGTGACCAAGGGCTGGGTCCGCGTCAACGACCAGATGGTCCGTTGGGACGAGGGCGGCCTCGCCTTTCTCCAGGAGGACAACCGCGACTATCTCTACGGCCTTCACTGCGGCAGCCTGTATGGCAACATCCGCAACATGCTGGGCATCACCGGAGCCGCCTACCTGGAGGTCGACGATCCCGACCTCTTCACCGAGATCATCGACACCGTCGGCGAGCTCTGCTACCAGTGCGTCAAGGCGGCCCTGGAAAGCGGCGCCAAGTTCGACTTTGCCCACTTTTGGGAGGATATCTGCTTCAAGACCGGCCCCCTCATCAGCCCCAGAACCTTTGCCGCCAAGGTGGGCCCCCACTATCGCCGCATTACCGAGCTGGTGGGCCAGTACGGGCTCGATATCGTCTCCCTCGATTGCGACGGCAAGATCGACGCCCTCATCCCCACCTGGCTCGCCAACGGCGTCAACACCATGTTCCCCATCGAGGTCGGCACCTGGGAGGCCAGCATCGCCCCCTGGCGTGAGCAGTACGGCCGCCAGATCCGTGGCGTCGGCGGCACCGACAAAAAGGTCTTTGCCCAAGACCGCGCCGCCATCGATGCCGAGATCGACCGGCTCAAGCCGCTGGTCGCGCTGGGCGGCTATATCCCCTGCCCCGATCATCGCATCCCGCCCGACGCCGAGTGGGACAATGTCCGCTACTATTGCGATCGTATGCACCAGGTCTTTGGCTAGCGTCTAGAGAAAAAAAGAGGAAAACCATGTCCCAAAAGAGTCGCTTTGCCCTGTTCGTCGGTAACCGCGGCATGTTCCCGCCACAGCTCATCGCCGCGGCGCGCCACGATATCCCCGAGCTGCTCCGCTCCTGGGGGCACGAGGTCCTCGTCATGCCCGAGGAGGCCACCCGTTACGGCGCCGTCGAGACCGCCGAAGAAGGCCGCAAATACGCTCGCTTCCTGGAAGAGCACCGTGGCGAGTTCGACGGCGTCATCCTCTCGCTGCCCAACTTTGGCGACGAGAACGGCGCGCTGGCCGCCCTCCAGGATGCCGGCGTCCCCATCCTGATCCAGGCCTATCCCGATGACCTGGACAAGATGCAGCCCGCCCTCCGCCGCGATGCCTTTTGCGGCAAGATGTCCGTCATGGACATCTTCGTCCAGGCTGACGTCAAGTTCACCATCTGCAAGCCCCACGTCATCAGCCCGCACGACCCCCAGTTCGCCGAGACCATCGACTATTTCGACCGCGTCTGCCGCGTCACCAAGGGGCTCTCTCGCATGGTCGTCGGCGCCATCGGCGCCCGCACCACCCCCTTCAAGACCGTCCGCGTGGACGAGGTCGCCCTCCAGCGCGCCGGCATCACCTGCGAGACCCTGGACCTCTCCGAGGTCTTTGCCCGCGTCCAGGACGTCGCCGCCGATTCCCCCGCCCTGGCCGCCAAAAAGGAGCAACTGGCGGGCTTTGCCTCGTGGGAGGCCGTCCCCCAGCGCGCCATGGATCAGCTAGCCCGCCTGGCCGTGATTCTGGACGAGATCGTCGCCGAATACCAGATGGATGCCCTCGCCATCCGCTGCTGGAACGAGATGGAACACGCCCTGGGCGTCGCGCCGTGCGTCCTCCTGGGCCTGCTCAACGACTGCGGCATCCCCGCCGCCTGCGAGGTGGACGTCGCCGGCGCCATCGCCATGTACGCCCTCTCGCTGGCCTCGGGGCAGGCCCCCGCCCTGCTCGATTGGAACAACAACTATGGCCAGGAAGACGACAAGTGCATCCTCTTCCACTGCGGCCCCGTCCCCGCCAGCCTGATGGCCGGCCAGGGCACCGTCACCGACCACGCCATCCTGGCCAACGCCATCGGCGCGGGCAAGAGCTATGGCCCCAACCAGGGCCGCATCAAGCCCATGGAGATGACCTACGCCGGCCTGCTGACCCAAGAGGGGGGCCTGCGGTTCTACCTGGGCGAGGGTCGCTTCACCGATGACCCCGTCCCCGACGATTTCTTTGGCTGCGCCGGCGTGGCCGAGATCTCTGGCCTCCAGGACGTGCTGCTGCATCTGGGCCGCACCGGGTACCGCCATCACGTCAGCGTAACGCCCGGCCACGTCATGGACGCCATCGCCGAGGCCGTGGGCTACTATCTCGGGCATGACGTCGATCTCTTTCGCTGCTAGGCCAACCAGATAGGAGCAACGTGACATCGTTTTCCGTCGCTACCGCCGTCCGCAACGCCTGGCAGGCCGGGCTCGTCGTGCCCTCGTTCAACGTGCCCTACCTGCCCATGGTCGAGCCCGTCGTCCGCGCCGCTGTGGACGAGGATAGCTTTGCCCTCATCGCCACGGCCCGCCTGGAATGGCACAAATTCGCGGCCCAGGGGCCCGAATCCGTCGCCGAGGCCTACTTTCAGAGCGAGGTGCCCTCCCATGTGCGCCTCCACCTGGATCACGTCCCCGTCATCGACGAGGACGACCAGCGCGTCGATTATCTACCCATCATCGCCCAGGCCCTAGAGCTAGGCTACCACTCGGTCATGGTGGACGGCTCGCGCCTGCCCCTGGACGAGAACATCGCCGCCACGCAGCGGGTGGCCGAGCTGGCCCACCAGACCGGTGCGCCCTGCGAGGCCGAGTTGGGGGCCGTGCTGGGCCACGAGGCGGGCCCGCTGCCCCCCTACGAGGAGCTGTTCGCCTCGGGCCAGGGCTTTACCGATATCGAACAGGCCCGCCGCTTTGTCCAGGAATCCGGCTGCGACTGGCTCTCGGTCGCTGCCGGCAATATCCACGGCGCCGTCTCGGCCGCCAAGCGCGACCAGGCCAAGGTCGAGGCCCGCCTCGACCTCGACCATCTGACCAAGCTCAACCAGGCCGCCAACGTGCCCCTGGTGCTCCACGGCGGCTCGGGCATCCAGCGCTACTATGTGCGCGAGAGCTTTTTGCGGGGCATCGCCAAGATGAACATCGGCACCGATATCCGCCAGGTCTACGAGCGCGCCCTGGCCGAGAGCGACGCGGTCGAGGCCGCCCAAGAGGCGGTCTACCAGCGCACCCGCTACCTGCTCCATGACGAGCTGGGGCTGACCGCCACCCGCGCCAAGGTCACCGGCGCCTAGGGCGGCCGAACACCGATCGCAACGTGACCAACAGATGAGGATGCGCGCATGAGCCTCTTGGGCATCGATATCGGCACCACCGGCTGCAAGGCCGTCGCTTTTGGCCAGCGGGGCGCCCTGCTGGCCGAGGCCTATCGCGAGTATGACGTCCAGCGCCCCCAGCCCGGCTGGGCCGAGCTGGATACCCACGACGTCTGGGCCGTGGTCTGCGCCTGCATCCGCGCCGTCGCCGACCAAACGTCCGACGACCCCATCACCGCGCTGGCGGTCTCCTCTCTGGGCGAGGCCATGGCCCCCGTCGACGCCAACCGCCGCATCCTGGGGCCATCCCTGCTCAATTTCGACGTCCGCGGCCAGGACTATCTCCCCGACCTGGCCGCCGCCATCTCGGACGAGGCGCTCTACCGCATCAACGGCAACGCCCTGGGCAACCATTTCAGCCTTCCCAAGCTCCTCTGGATCCAGCACAACCAACCCGACCTTTGGTCGCAGGCCCGCTACTGGCTGCCCTGGGGCAGCCTGGTCGGCTACCTGCTCGGCGCCGAGCCCGCCGTCGACTATAGCCTGGCCAACCGCACCCTCCTGTTCAGCCTGGCCTCCCGCGATTGGAGCCCCGAGCTGCTGGCGCTGGGCGGCATCGACGGCGCCGTCCTGCCGCGGCCCGTCCCTGCCGGCACGCGGGTGGGGCGCGTCTCGCCCCGCATGGCCGCCGAGCTGGGCCTCCAGCCCGGCGTGGCCATCGTCGCCGGCGCCCACGATCAGTGCGCCAACGCCGTGGGCAGCGGCGTCCTCGACGAGGGCAGCGCCATGTACGGCATGGGCACCTATATCTGCATCGTGCCCGTCTTTCGCCAGCCACAAGACCCCGCCGTCATGCTGCCCCGCGGCCTCAACACCGAGCACCACGCCGCCCCCGGCCGGCTCGTCAGCTTTCTCTACAACCACGGCGGCTCGCTGTTCAAGTGGTACCGCGACACCTTTGCCGCCATCGAGCGCGACCGCGCCCAGGCCGACGGCCGCGACATCTACAGCCAGCTCATCGCCGAGATGCCCGCCCAGCCCAGCTCGGTCGTCGCCCTGCCCCATTTTGCGCCCACCGGCCCGCCCCAGTTCATCGCCGATGCCAGCGGCGCCATCGCCGGCCTGCGCCTGGAGACGGCCCGCGGCGACATCCTGAAAGGCCTCCTCGAGGGCGCCACCTACTACCTCCGTGAGTGCGTCGAGGGCCTGCCCGCCGCCGGCATGCAGATCGACCGCTTCCGCGCTGTCGGCGGCGGCTCCAAGAGCGACGCCTGGGTCCAGCTCTCGGCCGACATCCTGGGCCTTCCCTTTGAAAAGCCGCGCATCACCGAGGCCGGCGCCCTGGGCGCCGCCATCCTGGCCGGCGTCGGCAGCGGCGCCTTTGCCTCCATCCCAGAGGGCGTCCACGCCATGGTCGCCGTCGAGCGCAGCTATGAGCCCAATACCTCCGCCCACGCGGCCTACACCGAGCGCTATCACCACTACACCGAGCTCTGGTCGCTCCTGGGCGGCTATCTGCGCCGCCTGCACCGGGCCTAGCCGAGGAGGGCTCCATGCGTCTAGCCAACCAACGCGCCCTGGTCACCGGGGCAGGCACCGGCATCGGGCGCGGCGTCGCCCTGGCCCTGGCCCGCGAGGGCGCCTCGGTCGCCCTCTCCTACCATAGCAGCCAGCAGGGCGCCCTGGAGGCCGTCGCCGAGATCCAGGCCCTCGGCCGTCAGGCCGTCGCCCTTCAGGCCGATATGGCCGACGTGGCCCAGTGCCAGCGCCTGGTCGACGACGCCATCCAGGCCCTCGGCGGGCTGGATATCCTGGTCAACAACAGCGGACGTACCCTGGTCCAAGACTTTTTTCAGATCACACCCGAGACCTTTGACCAGATCTATCACACCAATATCCGCAGCCTTTACCTGACCTCCCAGCGGGCCGCCCTGCACATGCGCGATCATGGCGGCGGCGTCATCATCAACATGTCGTCGGTGCATGGCCGCCTCTCCGCGCCGGGGTCGTCCCTCTATGACGGCACCAAGGGCGCCATCGACGCCACCACCCGCTCGCTGGGCATCGAGCTCGCCCCCTTGGGCATTCGCGTGGTCGGGGTCGCCCCGGGCATCATCGAGGTGCCCCGCTACTATGACGAGAACCCCGCCTACGATCGCCAACGTTCCGCCCGCTGGGTTCCTCTGGGCCGGGTGGGCTTTCCCGACGACATCGGCCGCCTCTGCGCGTTCCTGGCTTCCGACGACGCCGCGTTCATCGTCGGCGACACCATCCTCTGCGATGGCGGCATGACCGGCCGACTGCCCATCTTCCGCGACGAA
>CAZUZB010000013.1:0-2019 GCA_964624695.1 uncultured Anaerolineales bacterium
TGTTGCTGCTGGTGCTTCTCTTGGTGGCGGCGCTGCTGAGCCTGGGGGTGGGGGCGGTGCCCGTCAAGCCCGGCAACGTGTTGGAGGTGCTGCTGGGGCGGCATGATCCCAAGGTGGATCCCATAGAGGCGGCCATCATCTGGGACATACGTCTGCCGCGCATCCTGCTGGGGATCTTGATCGGCGGCGGATTGGCGGTTTCTGGGGCGGCGTTTCAAGGTTTGTTTCGCAATCCGCTGGCCGATCCGTTCGTGATGGGGGCCTCGGGCGGGGCCGCGCTGGGCGCCACCATCGCCATCACCCTGGGATCGAGCTGGGGCGCAGCCGGGTTCAGCCCCGTGCCGCTGGCGGCCTTTGTGGGGTCGCTCCTCGCCGTGTCGGTCGTCTATGGGATCGCCCATGCGGGCGGTACGGCGCCGGCGGTGGCTCTGCTCTTGGCTGGTGCGGCTCTGAGCACGCTCCTTTCCGCTCTGGTGACGCTGCTGATGCTGATGAGCGACCAATCTTTTCACCAGATCTATGGCTGGCTCATGGGCGGGTTCTCGGGACGCAGTTGGCCTCACCTGAAGGCGAGCTGGCCCTACCTGGTGATCGGCCCGGCGGCGCTTTGGCTCACCGCCCGGCCGCTGGACGCGCTGGCTTGCGGCGAGGAGACGGCCCAAAGCCTGGGGCTATCGGTGGTCCGGGCCCGCAGTGTGATCGTCTTGATGGCCACCCTGACCACGGCGGCGACGGTGGCAGCGGGGGGGATCATCGGCTTTGTCGGGCTGATCGCCCCTCACATTGCCCGGCTGTTGTTCGGCTCCAGCCATTCGCGGCTCATTCCTGCCAGCATGCTTCTGGGAGGGATGCTCATGCTGCTGGCGGACGGCGTGGCTCGCACAGCGCTGGCGCCCATCGAGATTCCCGTGGGGATCGTCACCTCGCTATTGGGTGGGCCGTTCTTTTTGTACCTGCTCAAGTCGCGCCAGCGAAACCTGGGAGGCCGCGGATGAAGCCGCTGGAGGGGGTCAACCTAAGCTGTGCGTATGATGACCACATTGTGCTGGAGGAGCTATCGCTGGCGGCGCAGCCGGGCCAAGTGTTGGCGCTGATCGGCCCCAATGGCGTGGGCAAGACGACCCTGCTGCGCGTATTGGCGCGATTGCTGCGGCCTCGTCAGGGCAGGGTGTTGCTGGCGGGGCAGGATCTGTGGCACGTATCGCCCCGCAATGTGGCGCGGGCCTTGTCTTTTACTCCTCAATCGAACCCCGATTGGCCGCTCACGGTGGAGCAGGTGGTTGCCCTGGGCCGGGCGCCCCACAGGGGCTGGCTGTTGCCTCTTTCGGCCGAGGATCTAGGGGCGATCGAGGGCGCGTTGGAGCGGACCGGCCTGCTACGGCTGCGCGATCGCATGGTGACAGAGATCTCGGGCGGGGAGCAAAAGCGCGTGGTCTTGGCGCGGGCGCTCTGCCAGGAGCCAGAGGTCCTCTTGCTGGATGAACCAACCACCCATCTGGATCTCAAGTATCAGGTGGGGATCTTGGAGCTGGTGCAGCGGCTGGCGCATCAGGATCGCCTGACGGTCATCCTTACCATCCATGACCTCAACCTGGCCGCGCTCTATGCGGACCAACTCGCCTTGCTGCTGGATGGATGCCTCTTGGCCAAGGGGGATCCTGAGAGCGTGTTGACCGAGACGAACCTGACCAAGGCGTATGGGGTGCCGGTGATGGTCAGCAAGCATCCTCTCTACGGAACACCTCTGATAACACCCCTGCTCGATCGAGAGCGGGAGGGGTGTGGCGCGCGCCTTCGGAGCGAGATGGTATCACAAGGCGGTTGAGCATGACTGAGCGAGATCAACGAGAGACAAGAGAGCGAAAAGGGCTGATTATCGTCCACACAGGCAACGGAAAGGGCAAGACCACCGCGGCTTTGGGGATGCTGCTGCGGGCCTGGGGCCATGGGATGAGGCCATGCGTCATCCAGTTCATCAAGAGCCGAAAGGGCAGATGGGGCGAGATCAAGGCCGCTGAG
>CAZUZB010000013.1:2119-13346 GCA_964624695.1 uncultured Anaerolineales bacterium
GAAAGGGCAGATGGGGCGAGATCAAGGCCGCTGAGAGGCTGGGCATCGAGTGGCACCGGCTCGGAGACGGCTTTGTACGGCGCCATGGAATGGCGCGCCATGGAATGGCGGGTCATGGAGTGGCGCGCTCATCGGACCCGACGGAAGCGATGGACAGGGCTCGTGAAACCTGGGAGCTGGCGCAGGGCAAGATCGCCAGTGGGGACTATGACTTGATCATCCTCGACGAGTTCACCTATCCGCTAAAGGAGGGCTGGGTGGATACCGAGCGGGTGGTCGCCTGGTTGGGGGAACACAAGCCCTCTGGCCTGCACCTGGTGATCACCGGACGCCACGCCCCCGCCGAGCTGTTGGCCCTCGCCGACCTGGTCACTGAGATGGGCAAGCTGAAGCATCCCTATGACCGGGGCATTGGCGCGCAGGCCGGCATTGAGTTCTGATGGGCGCGCCATGGAATGGCGCGCCATTCCATGGCGCGGGAGAGGAGCGGGCTGATTCTGGGCGGTTGGCGCGCACTCGTTCTGGCGGGGCAACGGTGGGGCGCCGGGGGGCGTAGATTGCCAAGATATGGGTAACAGATGCCATCAAGACATGGGGAGCAGGATCGAGGTGCAGGGGCCTTTTTCGATAGTCGCCTTGCCCGCCACCTGTGGGGAGCTGGTGCAGGGAACACTGGACGGCGCGCCGCGTCTCGTGTCATGCCCCATCGATTGGTACGCCGTGGCCACCGTCCGTCTCCGGACGGGAGCGGAATGGGATGTGCCGGCGGACGCTCCCAAGGCGGTGGCGGCCTTGCAGGCGGGGCTAGCCTTGAGGGGACGCGAGCAGGTTGGGGGGCGGCTGGTGATTCGCTCGCGCATACCGCGAGGGCGTGGCTATGGATCGAGCACGGCCGATGTGGGCGCCACGCTGTACGCGCTTGGATTGGCATTGCGGGAGCCCATGACGCTGGCAGAGGCCGCCAGGCTGGCGGTGAGGGTGGAGCCCAGCGACAGCACGATCCTGCCCGGATTGGCCTTGTTCGATCATCGGGGGGGCGATATCCATGAGACGTGGGCGCCCGCGCCGCGCATGGCGGTCATCGTGATCGACCCCGGAGGCCAGGTGGATACGATCGCCTACAATCGGGTGGATCGCCGGGAGGCGTTGCTCCAGTTGGCCCCTCAGCACCAGGAGGCCTTTGCCCTGCTGCGGCAGGGGCTGGAGCGAGGTGAGCTGGCGTCCATCGGGGCGGCGGCCACCCTCAGCGCTCAGGCGCATCAGGCCATCTTGCACAACCCGCTGCTGGAACGCGTCCAGGGCCTGGCACGCGCGGTGCACGCCCTGGGCGTGTGCCGGGCGCACAGCGGCACAATTCTGGGCTTGCTGGTGGATGATGCTGGATCGGATGTGCGGTCGGTGGCGCAGTTTGTGGCGCGACGCTTGGGCAGCCAGGTTGCCGTGATCGGCCATTCCCTGGTGGACGGCGGCCCGCGGATACTCTCATGTGAAGGATGACGATGAACGTTCGATTGCAGAATGCTATCGGTTGCATTGGGCCGCTGGATTTTCGGGCTCAGGATCAGGCGCGAGCGCGTCAGGCGATGCTGACCAAGCCACGGGGCAGCCTGGGGCGGTTGGAGGCGCTGTCGATCCAGCTAGCTGGCATCACCGGGCAATCTCTGCCCCGGATGGGGCGCAAGGTCATCGTGACCATGGCTGGCGATCACGGCGTGGCGCTCGAGGGGGTCAGCGCCTATCCGCAAGAGGTTACTGCTCAGATGGTGGGCAACTTAATACGGGGCGGGGCGGCGATCAACGTCTTGGGCCGACACATCGGCGCGCGGTTGGTGGTGGTGGATATGGGCACGGTCGCCGACATGGCGCCTCAGCCTGGGTTGCTGGATTGCAGAGTGGCTCCGGGTACTGGGAACATTGTCCGTGGGCCCGCCATGACCAGGGAGCAGGCGATCCAAGCGCTCACGGCGGGCATCGCCGTGGCGGAGGGAGAGCTGGCCAAGGGGATGGATATCCTGGGAACGGGCGATATGGGCATCGCCAACACCACTCCATCGGCGGCCATTGCCGCGACGCTGATGGGCGTGCCCGCTGCCGATTTGGTGGGCCGAGGCACCGGCGTGGATGACGCCGGCCTTGCCAGAAAGATCGAAGTGGTGGAGGCGGCCATCACGGCCAACCGCCCCTCTCCGGACGATGCGCTGGATGTGCTGGCCAAGGTGGGGGGCTTTGAGATCGGCGGGCTTGCCGGGGTGATGTTGGGCGCCGCCGCCCACCGGTGCCCGGTGGTGGTGGATGGCTATATCTCGACGGCGGCAGCCATGATCGCGGTCGGATTGGCGCCTCAGATCAGGTCCTATCTGATTGCGGCCCATTGCTCGCAAGAGCGGGGACACCGCGACATGCTGGAGTGGCTGGGGCTGGAGCCTCTGCTGGACCTGGGCCTGTGCCTGGGGGAGGGGACCGGCGCGGCCCTGGGCATCTCGTTGGCGGAGGCGGCCTGCAAGATTCTGGCCGAGATGGCGACCTTTGGCGAGGCTGGCGTCTCGGACAAGGAGTCGCGTTGACCAGGCAAGACCCATCCAAGCAGCGCGCTCGGGATCGTGGGGCCCTGGGGTGGCTATACCGAGAGGTGAGCGCCTTGGTGATCTCTATGCAGTTCTTGACTCTGGCGCCGCCGCTGATACGGAGGCCGCTCGAACTGGAGGAGCTTGGGCGGGCGGTGGGGTACTTTGCGTTATCAGGAGCTGTGCTGGGCGCCCTCTTGGCCGGGTTGAACGCACTGCTGGGGCGGTTTCTGCCCGGCGGCGTGACGGCGGCGCTCTTGCTGGCGATCTGGGTTTTCGTGACGGGGGCCTTGCACCTGGATGGGTTCCTGGATTCGTGCGACGGGCTCTGGGGAGGGCACACGCCCGAGGATCGCCTGCGGATCATGCGCGATGAGCGGGTGGGCGCCTATGGCTTGGCGGGCGGCGTGCTCTTGCTGCTCTTGGAATACGCTGCGCTGGTTTCTCTGGCCGATAGGATGCCGGCCTTGCTTCTCGCGCCAACCCTGGGGCGCTGGAGCATGTCTCTGGCGATGGTCGCTTTTCCTTATGCTCGGCCTCAAGGGGTGGGGCGGGCGATGAAGGATCACGCCACGTGGAGCCGGGTGGCGCTGGCCACGGCGGTGGCGCTGCTGGTGGCTTGGGTGGTCCTGCGCTGGCGGGGGCTGATCGTGGTGGCCGTTGCGGGCATGGTGACCTGGGGCGGGGCGCGCTATGCGCAGCGCCGCCTCCGGGGGTTGACGGGCGATATCTATGGGGCCATCTGCGTGCTGGTAGAGCTGACGACTCTGCTAGCTTTGACCGCATCCTGGGGGGTGTTGCCGTGAGAATAGACGCAGCCCCGGCGGTACCTTTGGCTTCTCTGCTGCAGGATCTGACCTGGGGGGATCCTCCCAACCGCTATCATCCGGTGGCGTGGATGGGCACGGCTATCGCCAAGGCCGAGGGCCATGTGCCCCAAGCCGGCCATGGGGCGCAGTTTCTCTATGGCGCCAGCGTCGTCATCGGGGGGGCGCTGGGGGCCGCCGTCGTGGGGCATTTGCTGGAGAGGGCTGTCTCCGCTCTCCCCCGGCCGCTGGGCTGCCTGGCCGAGGCGGCGCTGCTCAAGACCACCTTTTCCGTGCGGGGCCTTTCGCGGGCGGCGGAGGAGGTCTATCTGGCTCTGCACGATGGAGACCTGGCGGAGGCCCAGCGGTTGGTCCGTTGGCATCTGGTCAGCCGAGATACCGCAGGGCTGGACGCTTCGCAGGTGGCGGCAGCGACCGTCGAGTCGGTGGCGGAGAACGCCTCGGATGGCGTGATGGCGCCTCTGCTCTACTATGCTCTGGGCGGCCTTTCCGCTGCCCTGGCGTATCGGTTCATCAACACTGTCGACTCGATGTGGGGCTATCGAGACCCCGCCCACGAGTGGTTGGGAAAGGCGCCTGCGCGCCTCGACGACCTGGCCAACCTCCTGCCGGCCCGGGCGACGGCGGCGCTATTCGTCGTGGCCGCGGCCATCGCCGGCGAGGATGCGGGTGGGGCCTGGCGCATTTGCAGGCGGGATGCGGGCAATACGGCCAGCCCCAACGCGGGCCATCCCATGAGCGCCATGGCCGGCGCCCTGGGCGTGACCCTGGAAAAGGTGGGGCACTATCGGCTGGGGGTGGGGCAACGGCGGCCGGCCCCTGAGGACATTCCCCGCTCGGTGCGTTTGCTGCGCCTGGCCAGCGCGCTCGCCGTGGGCGCTCTGGTGGTGATTCCCTGTGCTAGGCGCGCCTTTCGGAAACGAGGTGCGTGATGGGATCCTTGGTTCCTCCGGAGCGACAAGGCATCCCCTCGGGCGACGACCGTGTGCCCCTGCCGCGGCGGGAGGTGCGGGAGACGACGCCAGAGCCGCATGGGGCGTTGGATTACGCAGAGCTCGAGAGGATGGATCTTGACCAGGATTGCATCTTGGATTTCTCGGTGAATAGCAATCCCTATGGTCCTCCCCCTGGTGTGCGTGAGGCCCTGGACTGTGTTCCGCTGGATCGGTATCCTGATCGCGAGTCGCTGGCCTTGCGACGGGCGCTGGCGGATGGCTTGGGCCGCTCCCTTGGCGAGATCGTGGTGGGCAACGGGACGGCGGAACTCTTGGGGTTGATCGCCCTGGCTTTTCTGCGGGCTGGGGACCGCGTGTTGGTGGTGGGGCCCTCTTTTGGCGAGTATGCTCGCGTCTCGCGGCTGATGGGGGCGCAGGTGGATGTGTGGATGGCTCAACGGGAGCAGGGCTTTGCCGTGGACGCGGCAGCCGTGCAGCGGCGGCTGCGAGAGCTCGAGCCGCGACTGGTTTTCCTGTGCAATCCCAATAACCCGACTGGAACCGCCCTGGAGCCCGCCGCCATGGCGGATTGGGCGGCCGCCCACCCAGAGACGCTTTTCATCGTGGATGAGGCCTACCTGGCCTTTGCGCGCGGGCTGCTCTCGGCCCTGAGCCTCCAGGCGCCCAATGTGCTGGTGCTGCGCTCGATGACCAAGGATTACGCCCTGGCGGGATTGCGGCTGGGCTATGCGGTGGGGCCTCAGCGGCTGGTGGATGCCCTGGCTCGGGTGCGCCCCCCCTGGAATGTGAACGCCCTGGCCCAGGCCGCCGGTCTGGCTGCATTGAGAGACCACCGGCACCTCCGAGAGACCTTGGATGCTTTGCATGCGGCAGGAGCACAGTTGGTGACGGGGCTGCGGCAGCGTGGATGGGATCCTTTGCCCAGCACGGTGCACTTTTTCCTGATCGAGGTGGGCGATGGGGGGTGTTTTGGGGCGAGGCTGTTGCGGCGGGGAATCCTGGTGCGCGATTGCGCCTCGTTTGGGTTGCCGTCCTATGTGCGGATCGCCCCCCGCCGCCCCGAGGAGAACGCCCGCCTCTTGGCGGCCATGGCTGAGGTGGGTTCATCATGCGGCTGATCCTGGTTCGCCACGGCGAGACGATCTGGAATGCGGAGCGGCGCTACCAGGGCGTGAGCGACGTGCCCCTGAGCGCACGGGGCGCGCACCAGGCGCAACGGCTGGCGGCTCGGCTGGCTAGGGAGTCGATCGGGTTCATCTATTCCAGCGACCTGGAGCGCGCCTGGCAGACGGCAGCCCGGATCGCGGCAGAGCAGGGCGTTCCGACGCGGGCGGAGCCTCGCCTTCGAGAGATGGACTTTGGCGAGTGGGAGGGCCTGACCTATGCCGAGATCCAGGAGCGCCAGCCACAGGCTCTGGCCAGGTGGGAGCGCGATCCCTCCGGCGTTGCTCCGCCTGGCGGGGAGCATCTGATGCACTTGGCGGCACGGGTGCAAGCGATGCTGGAAGGCCTGAGGCAGCACGATGACGCGGAGACGGTTCTCCTGGTCTCGCACGGGGGGCCATTGCGCGTGCTCCTCTGTTTGGCGCTGGGCCTAGCACCGAGTGAGCATTGGTGTTTTCGGCTGGACCCCGGATCGGTATCCGAGCTGTATCTCTATCCCCAGGGCGCGATCATCGCTCTTCTGAACGACCGACATCATCTCGTGGAGGATCCTGATGACGGCTAAGACCTTGATGATACAGGGGACCAGCTCCTCGGCGGGCAAGAGCTTGCTGACGGCGGCCCTGTGTCGGATCTTTTTCCGGCGGGGGGTGCGGGTGGCGCCCTACAAGTCGCAGAACATGTCCAACAACGCGGCCATCTGCCCTGATGGAGCCGAGATCGGACGCGCTCAAGCCGTGCAGGCGGTGGCGTGCGGGCTGGAGCCCACCGCCAGTATGAACCCGATTCTGCTCAAGCCAGAGGCCGACGCCCATTGCCAGGTGGTGGTGATGGGGCGGCCCTGGCGACATCTGGGAGCGAGGGCGTACTATACCCACAAGACAGAGCTATGGGCGATCGTCACCGAGGCGCTGGATCAGATGCGCCACGATTATGAGCTCGTCATCATCGAGGGCGCAGGCAGCCCTGTGGAGCTCAATCTAAAGACGCGGGACATTGTGAACATGGCGATTGCCAGCTATGCGCGCTCGCCGGTTCTGCTGGTGGGCGATATCGATCGGGGCGGCATCTTTCCGCAACTGCTCGGTACGCTGTGGCTGCTGCCCGAAGAAGAGCGGGCGCTGGTGCGGGGCCTCTTGGTGAACAAGTTTCGCGGCGATGCGACCCTCTTTGAGGACGGGGTGCGGATTCTCGAGCAGCGCGGCGGCGTGCCTGTGGTGGGGGTGATCCCCTACCTGCACGGGCTGGCCATTCCGGAGGAGGACGCCGTGGCGCTGGAAGAGGCCAGTCACGAGACGGCCAGGCCGGATGAGGCGGGCGCCCGCGCCGCTGACGACCTCGACATCGCGGTGATCCACTTGCCTCGGATCGCCAACTTTGATGACTTTGATCCCCTGGCAGCAGAGCCGGGCGTGCGCCTGCGCTATGTATCGTCCCCGAGCGATCTGGGGCGACCGCGAGCGATCGTCCTGCCTGGCACCAAGAGCACCAGCGGCGACTTGCACTGGCTGCGGATGACCGGGCTGGCCCAGGCGATTCAGGAGCAGGCCGCCACGGGCACGGCGGTGGTGGGCATCTGTGGCGGCTATCAGATGCTGGGCCAGACCATCCTCGATCCCGAGGGGATCGAATCCGCCGACGAGGCGGTGTTAGGGCTGGGCTTGTTGCCTGTGGAGACCACCTTTGTGGCGCGGAAGGAGACCCATCGCGTCAAGGCGCTGGTTCGAGGCGGTCCGGGCTGGCTGGGTTCTGCCGCCGGTCAGACGGTGGAGGGATACGAGATCCATATGGGGCACACGCGCGGGAACAGCCCGTGGTTGACCCTCAGGGAGAGAAGCCAGGGCTTGGTCGAGGTGGCCGATGGGGCCGTGAGCCCTGATGGGCGGATCTGGGGCTGCTATCTCCATGGTCTGTTCGAGAATCTGGCGTTTCGCCAGGCGTGGTTACGAGGATTGGGCTGGAGCGGCGGAGGCTCTCTGGGCGAATCGACGGGGGCGCTGACGGCGCGGCTGGATCGGCTCGCCGATGAGGTCGAGCAAGTGTTGGACATGGCCCTTTTGGAGAGGATCATATGGGGGAACTAGTCCTGCTCCTCGGCGGAGCGCGTAGCGGCAAGAGCGACTATGCCCAAAGGCTGGCCTGGGATCTGGGTGGGGAACGGGTGCTGTTCGTAGCCACCGCCGAGGCCGGCGATAAAGAGATGGAAATGCGGATCGAGGCGCATCGTCGCAGCCGACCGCAGGGGTGGCGCACGGTGGAGGCCCCCACGGGCACCGCCGAGGCCATCGGCGGCGCCGTCGAGGATGCCAGGGTGGTGCTCGTGGATTGCGTGACCCTTCTGGTGAGCAACGTTCTGCTCGCCTCCGGCGATGAGACGGACGCCGTGGAGGCCTGGGGCGCGGTGGCGCGCGAACTGGAGGGGATCGTCGATCTGTGTGCCGCCACGACCGCGACCTTTATCGTGGTCAGCAACGAGGTGGGCCTGGGGTTGGTGCCTGACAATGCGTTGGGGCGGCTCTATCGCGATCTGCTGGGCCGAGCCAACCAGCTCTTGGCCAGCAGGGCCGACAAGGTCTACTGGATGGTGGCTGGGCTGCCGCTGGAGGTAAAAGCGCTCGCTGCTGGGAGCTAGCTGCAAGCTCGGACCGGGCTGCGGTTGCCGTGCATGGTCGCTGTGGTATAATGCCCCGCGGAGGAGGCACGACCATGGGCGACAAGAAGCGGCTGCTGCTGATCGATGGGCATGCGTTGGCCTATCGGGCTTATCATGCCATCCAGCCGTTGACCAGCCCCTCGGGCGAGCCCACCAACGCCGTGTTTGGCTTTGCCAACATCCTGTACAAGGCGATCGAGGATCTGGCGCCCGACTATGTGGTGGCCACGTTCGACGTGGGCAAGACCTTTCGCCATGAAGAGTACCCCGAATACAAGGCCACCCGCGCCGAGACGCCCGATGACCTGCGGGCGCAGTTCGACCATATCCAAGAGCTGGTGACCTCGCTGGGCATCCCGATCCTGATCAAGGAGGGGTACGAGGCCGACGACGTGATCGGCAGCCTGGCGCAAGAGGCCAGCCAGGTCGGGCTGGAGACGGTGATCGTCACGGGCGACACCGACATTTTCCAGCTCATCGCGCCCGATGTGCGCGTGTTGGCGCCCACGGGGGCCTTTCGCGAGGCCCAGCTATGGGACGAGGCGGCCGTGCGTGAACGCTACGAGCTGGATCCCAAGCAGTTGGCCGACTTGCGCGGGCTCAAGGGCGATTCGTCGGACAATATCCCTGGCGTCAAGGGGGTGGGCGTCAAGACGGCCACCAAACTCTTGAAAGAGTATGGCACGCTGGAGGCGGTGTACGAGCATCTGGACGCGGTGACGTCGACGCGCTTCCGTAACGCCCTGGAGGAGGGGCACGAGGAGGCCTTTCTCAGCCGCCATCTGGCCACCATCGTGCGCGACCTGGACCTAGAGCTGGACCTGAACGCGGCCCAGTGGGGCCAGATGGATCGCGACCGCGTGATGGAGCTGATGCGCACGCTGGGGTTCCGCTCGCTGATGGAGCGCATCCCTGGGGCGGCGCGCGAGGCGCCCGCCCAGCTCAGCATGTTCAGCGCGGTGGTGGAGGCGGACGCCGCTGCCAGCGGGGACGACGGCGAGCCCGCCGCCGATGAGGGGGCCTACTGCGTGGTGGATACCGAGGCCAAGCTGCGCGAGCTGGCCGAGGTGCTATCGCAGGCCGAGCTCTTGGCGGTGGATACCGAGACGACCTCGACCGACGCCATGCGGGCGCGGCTGGTGGGCATCTCGCTCTCGGACGCGCCAGGGCGGGGCTATTACCTGCCCGTGGGACACGATCCTCGCACCCATCGCGGGCCGCAGCTCTCGTTGGCCCAGGCGCGGGCATTGCTCGGGCCCATCCTGGCCGATGGCGATCTGCCCAAGGTGATGCACAACGCCAAGTATGACCTGCTGGTGCTGGAGCGCCATGGGCTGGCCACCGAGGGCTTGCGGTATGACACCATGCTGGCGGCCTGGATCCTGGAGCCGGAAGGGCGCGGCGTCGGGCTGAAGACCCAGGCCTTTCAGCGTTTGGGCGTGATGATGCAGTCCATCGACGAGCTGCTGGGCTCGGGGCGTAGCCAGCTTACCATGGACGTGCTGCCCGTGAACAAGGTGGCGCCGTACGCCTGCGCCGATGCGGACATGACGCTGCGGCTCACCGATCTGCTGGAGCGCGAGCTGCGCGAGCACCATCAGTGGGAGCTCTTTACCGACGTAGAGATGCCGCTGGTGCCCGTGCTCACCGCCATGGAGCGGCGGGGGATGGCGGTGGACCGCGACTATTTGGACAAGATGTCTCGCACCCTGGAGACCAAGCTGCAGGAGCTGGAAGCGAGCATCTATGAACTGGCGGGGCATCCGTTCAACCCGAACTCGACCCAGCAGCTCGGCCAGGTGCTATTCGAGGAGCTGGGGCTGCCCGTCCAACGGCGCACCAAGACGGGGTACTCGACCGATGCCTCGGTGATGGAGGCGCTGGCCGATGCGCACCCGATCGTCTCCCAGATCCTGGAGCATCGCACCTTGAGCAAGCTCAAGGGCACCTATGTGGATGCCTTGCCGACGTTGATCAACCCAGATACGGGGCGCATCCACACGTCGTTCAACCAGACGGGCGCCAGCACGGGTCGGCTCTCGTCGAGCGACCCCAACCTGCAGAACATTCCCGTGCGCACGGAGGAGGGGCGGCTGGTGCGCGGCGCCTTTGCCGCGCCAGAGGGGTATCGGCTGCTGAGCTGCGACTATTCCCAGGTGGAGCTGCGCCTGCTGGCCCACATGAGCGAGGATCCCGAGCTGATCGGCGCCTTTCAGCGGGACGAGGATGTGCACGCGACCACCGCCGCGGCGGTGCTGGGCATCCCGCTGGCCGAGGTGACCAAGGAGCAGCGGGCCCTGGCCAAGGCGATCAACTTTGGCCTGATGTACGGGATGTCCGAGTATGGGCTGGCGGCGCGCACCGATCTCTCGCAAGAAGAGGCTCGCGCGTTCATCGAGACCTATTTCACGCGGTTCCGTGGGGTCAAGCGTTATCTGGAGCGGATCAAGGCGCAGGCCTACGAGCAGGGCTATGTGGAGACCATTCTGGGGCGGCGCCGCTATTTCCCCGAGCTCCAGTCGCGGAGCGCCAACGCGTTGCGGCAGCGTGCGGAGCGAGCGGCCATCAATATGCCCATCCAGGGCAGCGCCGCCGATGTGATCAAGCTGGCGATGATCCGCCTGTATGACGCATTGTGCCGACGCGATGGCGATGCGGCCATGGTGCTGCAGGTGCATGACGAACTGGTGCTCGAGGTGCCCACAGGCGAGCTGGACGAGGTGCGAGACCTGGTGGTGACGACCATGTCCGAGGCCTATGCGCTGCGGGTGCCGCTCAAGGTGGACGCGGCGGTGGGAAAGAACTGGATGGAGCTCAAGTAGATGATGGTGATCGACCAAGCGCTGCAAGAGGATATCGCCGGGGCCCTAAAGCGCGCCCAGAAACAGGGCGCGCTTCCCGCGTTCGAGCGGCCCGAGATCATTCCGGTGGAACGGCCCAAATACCCCGACCAGGGCGACTATGCCTCGCCCCTCTGCCTCCAACTGGCGCGGCTGGCGCGCATGGCGCCCATCAAGATCGCCCAAGCCGTGGCCGAGCGGATGCCCGAGCGCCCCTATATCG
>CAZUZB010000013.1:13446-23942 GCA_964624695.1 uncultured Anaerolineales bacterium
CCCATCAAGATCGCCCAAGCCGTGGCCGAGCGGATGCCCGAGCGCCCCTATATCGGGGCGGTGGAGGTGGCCCCGCCTGGTTATATCAACGTGCGCCTGAGCGAGGCCTGGCTGGCGGAGCAGGTGGAGGCGATCATCGCGGCGGGCGAGGGCTTTGGCTGCGTGGACGTGGGGCGGGGGCAGCAGGCGCAGGTCGAGTTCGTCAGCGCCAACCCGACGGGGCCGCTGCACATGGGCTCGGCGCGGAACGCGGTCTTGGGCGATGCGCTAGCCCGCGTGCTAGAGGCGGCGGGATACCAGGTTCAGCGCGAGTACTATGTGAACGATGCGGGCAGCCGCATGCGGGTGTTCTATGAGACGCTGTATGCCCGCTATGCCCAGGCGCTGGGCCGCCAGGAGGTCGTGCCCGAGGACGGCTACCATGGGCAGCAGATGGTGGCCATGGGCGAGGCGCTGGCACAGGAACATGGCGATCGGTTCCTGGCGATGCCGCGCGACGAGGCGGTGGAGGCCCTGGGTCGCCTGGGGCTCCAGCAGGTGATCGACGGGGCGCGCGAGGACCTGGAGGCCATGGGAGTGCGCTATGACCTCTGGTTCCGCGAGTCGACGCTGTACAGCGGCGGCACCTTTGAGCGGGTGATGGCGATCCTGCGCGAGGGTGGCTATCTCAGCGAGCACGATGGCGCGGTCTGGTTCGATGCCACGCGCCTGGGCGGCGACAAGGACGAGGTCGTCATCCGTTCCGATGGCTCGCCGGGGTATTTCGCCTCGGACATCGCCTACCACTATGACAAGTTCGTGGTGCGTGGGTTCGATCGGGTCATCGACGTGTGGGGCGCCGACCATCAGGGGCACGTGCCGCGCATGTTCACCATGATGGAGGCGCTGGGGCTCGACCCGAAGCGCCTGACGCTGGTGATCTACCAGTTGGTCACGCTCAAGCGGGGCGGGGAGGTGGTGCGGCTCTCCAAGCGCACGGGCGACATGATCACGTTGCGCGAGGTGGAGGAAGAGGTTGGCTCCGACGCCATGCGCTTTTTCCTCACGGCGCGCTCGGCCGATAGCCAGATGGATTTCGATCTGGACCTGGCCAAGGAGCAGTCGGACGAGAACCCCGTCTACTATGTGCAGTACGCCCACGCGCGGATCTGTTCCATTCTGCGGTATGCCGAGACACTCGATGGCGACGAGGGCGATGTGAGCCTGCTCACACACCCCTCGGAGCTGGCGTTGATTCGGCAGATGCTGCGGCTGCCCGAGTTTGTGCGCACGGCCGCGGAGGGACTGGCTCCGCACTATATGGCGTACTATGCCCAGGAGCTGGCCTCGGCGTTCCATGCCTTTTATCGCGACTGTCGGGTGGTGAGCTCCGATCCTGCGGACGTGAGTGTCAGCAAGGCGCGCCTGCGACTGGTGGCGGCGTGCCGAGTGGTGCTCCGCCGCGTGCTGGATCTGATGGGCATGTCGGCGCCTGAAGTGATGTGACGCCGATGAGTTCGCACTCGCCCGAACCTTTGACGCTGCAAGCTGAACGTGGTAGACTCGGTTGGCTTGGGGCGAATAGCTCAGCTGGGAGAGCACTTCCCTTACAAGGAAGGGGTCACAGGTTCGAGTCCTGTTTCGCCCATGATCTGCATCCAAGGCAACGGCGCAGGGCGTCGGGGCCTTTTTTCGGGTAGCGCGATCGCTACACCTCGGGGGAGGGCACGCATGTCAGGATCGGTCAAGCTTCAGAGCCAGACGGAGGCTTTCTGGCGCGACGAGTACCAGGTGGTGGATCAAGACCTCGATCTGGTAACAAGCCTCATTCTGGATGCGGGCAAGCCGCGGAGCGCCGATGTTCTGGCAGCGGCGATCATCATGCGGCGCGTCAAACGCGAGCAACAGGCGTTGGCGCAGATGGCCGCGCGGGGCGAACTCTATCAGCCCAAGAGCAGCTACGAGGCTGGCCAGCGGCTGGTCTTTTCGGCGCGGGGGTTTGCCGATGGCGTGGTCACCGATATCCGCGAGGGGTACAACCCCAAGTACGGCGAGTTCAGCGTGATCAAGGTACGCTTTGAGGATGACTCGGAGCTCGAGTTCGCGTCGGGGTTTGCCTACGAGCATGCCCTGAATCGCCCCAAAGAAGAGCTCTTGGGCACGTCGGACGAGACTGTTCGCGTGGAGGACCTGGTCGCTGCCTGCCTGCCCTATGTGCGCGATCGCCTCTCGGCGGCGCTGGAGGAGCACGACGAGTTCCTGCGTTTTGAGGACGAGTGGTATCTGCAAGAGCTGCTGCCAGAGGTGGACGAGGGCTACTTGAACCTGGCCGAGGCGTTGATCTATGAGCGTGACCAGCCCCTGGCGGTTAGCGAGATTCTGGGCGCTTTGGATCTGGCCGAGGGCACCTCGCCCGCGGCGCAGGCGTTCGCACTCAACCGCGCCCTGGCCAACGACAGCCGATTCGATGACGTTAGCCTGGACGATGAGCCGGTCTGGTATCTGCGCCAGCTCGAGCCCGCCGCGGTGCATCTGCGCCCGCCCGTCATGGGCGACCCGATCCGTACCGAAGGGGGCGAGTTCATCGGCCTCTCGATGCTCGATCTGGTGGAAGAGCTGGGCGACGAGCTGGACGATCTCCCCGGCATGGTCTTTCGCGAGCTGGACGAGATCGCCTACGACGTGACCTTCCCGCACCTGTATGCCGGCACCATGCCGGCGACCCAGCAGCTCCTGCGGGCGCTCAACCTGGCCCACAGCGACCGTCATGCTCGCATCAAGCTGGTGGATGCCAACTCGGGCAAGGACTACCCCGTCTGGTTGGTGCCCACCGAGAACTATGTGTGTGGGCTGGAGGCCTGGTACAGCGACGCGGGCATGTGCGTGGGCGGCCGCGTGGCGGTCACTATTCCCGGCGAGCCATTGACCATCGCCGTCTCGACGCAGCGCGCGCGCCGTAGCCGCAACGAGTTCATCCGCTCGGCCGCTGCCGAGGGCGGCACTCTTACGCTGCAGATGCAGGTCGCCAGCCTGAATGTGGAGGTGGATCGGGATACGGTCATCCACATCCCCAGCCGCGAGGAGATTGCGGCGCTGATGATGACCGACCGGATGCGCAAGCTCCCGCTGAGCGAGATCGTGTATCACGCCTTTGAAGAGCTGGCCAAGCTAGGGTCCAGCGGCACCGTCCATGCGAAATCGGTCTACTCGGCCGTCAATCTGATGCGCCGTTGCGGCAGCGTGCCCGTGTTCCAAGAGCTGACGCGGCGTGCCTGCTATGACCCGGTTGGAAATGGCGAGTGGGTTTTCGAGCCAGGCAAAAAGGGCCTCTACTATGCCACGCCCGAGGAGATGCGCGATCGGCCGCAACGATCGCGTGATACCGCCGTCCAAGAGCCTGTGGCTCAGTACCTGGGCAGATAGGAGAGAGGTCACATGGCTAGATGGCAGCGCCCGACGATCGATACCAAGTTCCATATCGACCGAGACTGGTGGGAGCAGACGGGCCAGGACCTGCGGCTGTACGTGAGCCAGGCCCTGTGCGACGAGTGTCGCGCCGATCTCGGTGGCTACGAGGGCGAGCGCCTGATCGACTGGGTGGACGAGTTCACGGGCCAGGTGCGGCGGGTGGACGGGCTATGGCATGCGCTGAACACGTGCTGCAGCACGCGCCCCGAGTATATCACGCCCAACACGCCCATCGTGGAATCGATCTTTCGCACCTTTCTCGCCAACGGCAACACGCCGTTGAGCATCCGTGAGCTGTACGAGCTGCTGGACCGCCGCCCGCCGGAGCTGATCTTGCGCATGCTGACGGCGGGTCAGGTCTACTTGGGCCTGCGACCCGTCGACTAGGCTCGGTGTTCGGCCGTCAAGCCAGGGGGGAGCGCCTTTCGGGGTTCTCGCCCCTTTTTGGTTGGTGTCATCCGGCACGGTGCCTGCGAGGTGCGCGATGAAGCTGGCTGGGCAGTGGCGATGGGCTTTGGTGGGCTTGGTGGGCCTCGTTATCGCCGGGTTCTTTGCGCCGGTGCTCTTTCAAGGGCAGCTCTTTTACAGCGGCGACACGGCTCGCCTCTATTTGCCCGCGCAAGCGGCGCTGCAACGCGCCCTGCGGGAGGGGCGCCTCCCCTGGTGGACGCCCGAGCTCGGCCTGGGCTATCCCCTGGTGGCCGAGGGCGAGGTGGCGGCCCTCTACCCGTTCACCCTGGCTCTGAGCTACTGGCTGGCGCCCGAGATCGCGATCACCGCCCAGATCCTGCTGCACTATGCCCTGATGCTGTGGGGGGCCTGGCTGTTCGGCCGCCGTCTGGGGCTGGGCAGGGCGACGGCGGCCGTGACGGCGCTGGTGTGGGCGCTGGGCGGGTTCAACCTGGCGCACCTGGGGCATGTGAGCATCTTGCGGGTGGCCGCCTGGCTGCCGTGGACGTTGTGGGCGCTGCAGCGCCTGGAGCCTGACCGGCCCTGGAGGACCACGGTGGGGCGGGTGCTGGTTTTGGCGGCGATGGTGGCGATGCAGGGGCTGGCGGGGCATCCGCAGATGGCGCTGCTGAACGGACTGGCGGCGGGCCTGTTCGCGGTGTGGCTGGTGGCGTGGGAGCGCCCCTGGCGGCGAGCCCTGCAACGGCTGGGGCTGTGCCTGGGCGGGGCGGCTCTGGGGCTGGCGTTGGCGGCGCCGCAGCTCTTGCCGACGCTGGAGCTGGTGTTGGCGTCGCAGCGGGCGGGCGGCCTGGATGCGGCCTTTTTCACCAGCTATTCGTTCCACCCGCTGCTGACGGGCACGGTGGTGCATCCGTTCCTGCTGGGCAATCCCTACCCCGAGGGATCGGTCGAGCTGATGTTCTATGTGGGGCTGGTGCCGCTGGCCTTGGCGGTGGTGGGGCTGTGGCGCTCCAGAAGCCGCGAGCGGTGGTGGTTCCTGGCCGTGGGGGTGGTGGGTTGGGCCATGGCGCTGGGGCGGTGGAACCCCGTCTACTCATGGCTGCGCCTGGTGCCGGTGCTGAATCTGTTCCGCGTGCCTGCGCGCTATCTGGCGTGGTCGGGCCTGGCGCTGGCGTACCTGGCGGGCTTGGGCATCGAGGCGTTGGGCGAGGATGCACAAGGGCGGGCGACGCCTGTGGGCCGCCTGTGGGCCGCGGGCGCCTTGGCCCTGGCGGTGGGGATCGGCGCCTGGGCGGCGACGTGGGGCGACCTGGAGCACGGCCTGGCGGCCTGGCGGTGGCTGCCGCTGCTGCTGGCTGGCTCCACGGTGGCCGTCATGGCGGCACGGCGGGCGATGACGTTCCGAGATTGGCTGCTTTTGGTGGCTCTGGCGGCCATGGTGGATCTGTACGCCTATCAGCGGATCTTGCTGTGGACCTATAGCGAGACCGCGCCGCGCGCGACGGTGGCGGCCGCGCCCGAGGCGCTGGAGATGGTCGAGGGCCTCGGCGGGCGGCTCTATGTGAAGGAAGAGATCCTGCCGGCGCGCTCGGTTCAGCAAGAGGCTTTCTACCCGAACGTGGGTTTGGGTCAGGGCGTGTCGGTGCTGAACGTCTACTTGCCGCTGGTGCCCAGCACGTACGAGGCCTGGCTGGAGAACCTGGGCCCGCGCGAGCTGAGCCTGGCCGGGGCGACGGGCTATGTGATCCCCCAGCTCTTGCCGGTGGATGCCGAGAGCGAGCTGTACGACGTGCGCAACCATCTGGCGGCCTTGACGTACGAGCAGTGGCTGGACGTAGAGCCGATCCGGGCTCGGTCGGTGGAGGTGGTGTCGTATCTGAGCCATGCGGCCGGCCTGGCGGATGGGACGCTGGCCGGCAGGATCCTGCTGCGAGATGCCAACGGCACCGTGGTGGAGCTGGCATTGCGCGTGGGGCTGGAGACGGCCGAATGGGCCTATGACCGGGATGACGTGCTGGAGCAGATCGCGCACGCTCGGGCGCCCATCGCGGAGAGCTTTCAGGCGCGCTCGGGCTTTCCGCCGCGCGAGCACGAGGGGCACACCTACCTGGCGACGTGGGAGCAGCCCGAGGAGATGCTGGTGACGGCGGTGCGCATCGAGCCGGAGCTGCCCGAGGCGCATGTGCGGATCGAGGAGGTGCGGCTGATCGACGCCGAGGGGGCGATCAGCCTGCTCTCGCACGCGCTGGGGCTGGGCGACCACCGCATCGTCTACCGCAGCGAGGACGCCGTCGTCTATCAGAACCTGGATGCGTTCCCACGGGCCTGGTGGGTGGCCGCCGAGCAGGTGCAGGAGACGGCCGAGGGCCTGGTCTTGGATGGGAGCGTCACGGCTGACGCGGTGGTGCCGGCGATGGTCGAGCGGGATGGCGGGGAGGCGGTCGACGTGCGGGTGGTGGCGCCGACGGGTGGCTATCTGGTGCTCTCGGATCTGTGCTACCCCGGCTGGAGCGCTCACCTGGACGGGGAGGAGGCCCCGCTGCTCTGCCTGGAGGGGGTGTTCCGGGCGGTGGAGGTGCCGGCGGGCGAGCACCGGGTGCAGTTCCGCTATCATCCCTTGGCGGGGCTGCTGTCGCGGCTCTGGTCCGCGCTAGCTGACGAAAGCGCCCGCACGCCCTAGACGCTACCAATTTGGGGTCGTATAATGTGGGTGAAACTGTCGGCCCGCGTGGTGGTGCGAACAGCGCAAGGAGGACCCAGATGAACGTCTTTAACCGGATTCTAGTTGTGCTCTTGTTCCTGGGGTTGATAGCGCTCGCGGCGTTTGCCGTCGTTCGGCCGCTGCAATTGATCGAGTGGGCGGGGGTCAACCTGGCGCTCTTTGAGGAGCAGGTGTTCGATGCTGGGTTCTGGCAGATGTTCAGCATCGGCGCCTATGTGCTCATCGCCGTGTTGCTGATCCTCCTTTGGCTGGAGATTCGCAAGCGCCGTCGCAAGACGGTCCGCGTCAAGACACGCGCCAAGTCCGACGCGCAGCTCGCGCTGGATTCGGTGGCCCACAGCCTGGAGTATCGCATCGACGAGCTGGCCGGTGTGCGCAAGGTGGTGCCCAAGATTCGCAGCTATGGCAAGAGCGCCGCGATCCAGCTCGATCTGGACACCAGTCCGTCGGTGAACATCGGGCTGCTGACGGACCAGATCGTCGATATGGTGCATGACATCGTCGAGGGTCAGTTGGGGCTCAAGATCGCCGGCAGGGTGCGCGTGAACGTCCACCACGAGCCGTATCCCAAGGGGACGATGCCGCCGACGCAGCCGCTGGGCCCTGAGGGCGAGATGAGACCCACCGTGGTCGAGAGCGCGCCTGAGCCCCGCCGCCGCGCCGAGGCTGCGCCAGCCCGCAAGCCCAAGGCCGAGGCCCCCGCGCCCAAGGTCGAGCCGGTCGCCTACAAGGACTCGCGGGCCGAAGAGGAGCTGGATCTCGAGCCCGAGGAAGACGACCTGGATCTCCTGGGGGATCTGGAAGAGAACAGCTCCGAGGGCGACGCCACCGCCTAGCGGAGCGCGGTTCGCTCTAGGGTGAGGGTCAGGGAGCCGTCGTGTAGCGCCACCGAACTGACGCTGGCCGAGCCGCCCAGCTCGGCCAGCAGTTCGTTCAGCATCGATTGCAGTGAGCGCCGCAGAAAAGCGGGCAGGCGCCGCTGGCCAATGGAGACGGCCTCCAGCGTGACGGTGAGAACGCCGTCGTCGGCGGCCAGGTCGGCATGGAGGGTGGCGGGCACCATGCGGCCTGCCAAGGCGAGCTCTGCCGCCAGGCAGAGGCCGTCCTGCGCGAACAGGATGCGCGCGGTATGCTCTCCATCGGCGAGCAAGCGGTGTTGCAGATAGGCGTTGGCCTCTGCTGCGGTGATGGTGACGAGGGTGGGGCCGTCAGCCTCGGCCAGCGCGGCGAGCCGTTGCTCCAGGGCGACGGCGGTTTCGGCAGAGGGCTCGGTTCGCGGCGCGGGGCAGGCCGGGGCGGGATCCGCCGCCGTGCAGCCCGCGAGGGCCAGAGCCAGCATGGCGGCGGCCAGCCATGCCCACCAAGCGAGAGAGAACTGGGAGAGAGTCTTGGACCTAGCGTGTTTTGTGGAAGCTTTGTTGTTTGTAGCCGATGGCCCCACCGAGCTGGAGACGCTGGCTGCGGCGCTGGACGTCTCGGTGGACGAGGTGGAGCAGGCCATCTCTCGCTTGCGCGCCCAAGAGGAGCAGCGCGGGCTGCGCTGGCAGGTGGTGGGACGCCGGGTCCAGATGGTGACCATGCCCGAGGCGGCCGACGCGGTGGAGGCGTTTCTGGGCATCGGCATGGGGGGCAAGCTCTCGTCGGCGGCTTTGGAGACGCTGGCCATCGTCGCTTACCGGCAGCCGATCACCCGGGCGCGCATCAACGCCGTCCGCGGGGTCGAATCGGACGGCGTCATTCGCACGCTGGTGGCCAAAGGCTTGGTGGACAAGGTCGGCGTGCTGGAGCAGGTGGGACGGCCGGTGCTGTATGGTACCACGTTCGAGTTCCTCGAGTACTTTGGCATCGATTCGTTGGAGGCGCTGCCGACGTTGCCCGAGCTGGAGGACTATGCCAACGTGACCGAGGACGCGGCGGAATCCTGAACGAGCGGCTCGGAACCGTTGGCGCGATCCCCGTTCTTTTCCTCTTCTTGGGGCAGCTTGAGCGATACGCAGGTGGATACACCGTGCTCGCTCATGGAGATGCCATAGATGCGCTCGGCGGCCTCGATGGTGCGCCGGTTGTGGGTGATCACCACGAACTGGGTCTGTTCGGCGTGTTGGCGTAGCAGCTCGCCAAAGCGGCCCACGTTGCTCTCATCCAGGGCGGCATCCACCTCGTCCAGAAAGCAGAACGGCACCGGGTTGGCCCGCAGCAGGGCGAACAGTAGGGCCACGGCCGTGAGGGCGCGCTCGCCGCCCGAGAGAAGCGCAAGCCCCTGCAGACGCTTGCCCGGCGGCCGTGCGGTGATCTCGACCCCCGTCTCGGCGATGTTGTCGGGCGTGGTCAGCGAGAGCTCCGCCTCGCCTCCCCCAAAGAGCGTGGAAAAGTAGGCGCCAAAGGCCTCATCCACCCGCTCGAACGTGGCCATGAAATCCTGCTCGATGATGGCATCCAGCTCTTGGATGATCTCGTGCAGGGCAGCGATGGCTCCGCGCAGATCGGCGGCCTGGCCCTGCAAAAAGGTCTGCCGGTCGAGGAGTTGCTCGTATTCATGGGGGGCGTTGGGGTTGACGTTGCCCAGGCGGCGGATGCGGGCTCTCAGGCGTCGGATGTCGTCGCCCAAGCCAGCGGGCAGGGCGGTGACCTCGGGCAGCTCGATGATGTCGTCTCCGAGATCGAGGCGGAGCTGCTGGCCGGCGGCCTCGGGCAGGTCGATGGGCCCCAGGTCCTCCTCGATGCTCTGGCGCAGGGTGGACAGCGCTTCGCGGGCCCGCTCCTCTTCGATCTGGGCGCGGTGATGGGCGAGCTCGCCCTCGCTGAGGCGCTCGCGCGAGCTGGTGGCCAGGTCTTCGATCTCGCGGCGCTGCTGTGCCAAGGCCTCCAGCGCCGCACGCTCCGGATCGAGCTGCTCCTGCTGGGTGCGGGATGCCGCCTCGTTGGCGTCCACCTGTTGATCGAGGCGGGCGCGGGCCGCCTCCAGCCGCTGGATCTCGGCCTGGTGCTCGGCGATACGTCGCTCGGCGGCCGCGATCTGCTCCTCCAGTTGATCCAGGTTGGCCTGGTGGCTGGCGACCAGCGTGCGCTGGCTGTTCACGGTGCGCTCGGCGACGGCGGCCTTGGTCTCCAGCTCGGCCACGCGCCGCCGCAGCGCCGGATCATCGCAGGCGGCCAGCTCGGCCTGGGCGGCCTCGACGGCGACGGTCAAGGCAGCCCGACGCTGCGCCAGTTCCTGGGTGTCGCTCTCCAGGGCGGCGATGCGTTCGGCCGTCTCGGTTCGTTGCTGCTGGGCTGTCTCCAGGCGCTCCTGATGCCAGGCCAGGTCGCGCTCCAGGTCGGCGGTCTGGCGCTCTTGGGCGGCCAAGGTGGTGCGCGCCTGCTCCAGGCGCTTGGCCAGGGTGGTGCGGTGCTCGTCCAGCGCGCGGGAGGCCTGGCGGGCCGCAAGGAGCTGGCTCTCGGCATCGTCTCGGGCGGCCTCGGCGTCGGCGGCGCGCTGCTCGGCGCGTTCGACCTCGGGCTGAAGCTGACGCCACTCGCGCTCTTGCGCCAAGAGCTGGCTGTTGGTGCGCTGGCGGGCGCCGCCGCTGACGGCGCCGCTGGGCTGGACGGTCTCGCCCTCCAGGGTGACGATGAGGGAGGCGCCGGTGCGCTCGCGCAGCAGGCGGCGGGCCACGGCCAGGTCCTCGACCACGACGACGCGCCCCAAGAGCAGCTCGTACACCGCCGCATGGGCCTGGTCATAGCGGACCAGATCGCTGGCCACGCCGACGATGCCCGGGCCCGCGGCCAGCTTGAGCTTGGCGTGGGGGCGGAGGGTATCCAGCGGCAAAAAGGTGGCCCAGCCGGCGCGGGAGCGCTTGAGATGGTCGATGGCGCGCTCGGCGTCCTCCCACGTTTGGGCGACCACGTTCTGGAGGCGGGCGCCCAGGGCGGC
>CAZUZB010000013.1:24042-29257 GCA_964624695.1 uncultured Anaerolineales bacterium
CGGCGTCCTCCCACGTTTGGGCGACCACGTTCTGGAGGCGGGCGCCCAGGGCGGCCTCGATGGCATCCTCCAGTTCTGAGGGGACGCGCATCAACGTGGCCACGGTGCCGACCATGCCCGCGAGGTTGGCCTCAGGGTTGAGCACCGCCCGGACGCCGGGGTGGTAGCCGGACATTTCCTCACGGACGCGATCCAGGGCCTGGTAGCGGGCGGCCAGCCGGTCGCGCTCGCGGCGGGCGCGGGCGGCGCCGTCCTCGGCTTTGGCCAGGGCGCTCTCGGCGTTCTGAACGGCCTGAGCGAGCTCGACGCGCTGAGCCTCCAGGGCGTCGGCCTCGGCTGCCAGCGTCTCGACGCCGCTGGCAAGCTGCTGGGCGCGCAGGCGGCTCCCGTGAACGCGCTCCAAGAGCGGGCCGGCGGCCTCCTCGGCGCGGCGGCGTTGGGCGGCCAGCTCTTGCTGGCGTTCGTGCAGCGTTTGCAGGCGCGCGGCGGCCTGCGACTGTTCCGTGGCTAGGGCGGCCAGGGCGGCCTGCTGCTGGCGGGCCTGCTGCTCCAGGTTGGCGCGGGATGCCTCCAGGCCTTTCAGCTCCTGGCGGGCCTCTTGCCAGGCCTGGCGGCTGGCGGTGTGGATCTCGTGTTGAGAGGCTAGCTCCTGCTGGGCGTGGGAGATCTCGGCCTGAAGCACCTGGCGTCGTTGGGTGAGCTGGGCCAGGTCGTCCTGGAGGGTCGTCAACTGCTGGGCGTACAGGCGGCCGCGTTCAGCGTTGACGGCGGCCTCACGGCGCAAGCGCTCGCTGGTATCGCGCAGGGCGTCCATCTCGCGTTCGATGATGGCGATGCGCTGCTGATGGGTCTCCACCGCCTGGGCGATGGCGGCGCGCCGCTGGGAGACGTCGCTGACCCGCTGGCGCAATATCTCCAGGTGGACCTCTTCCTGGCGCACGGCGGCCTCGGCTCGTTGGAGCTGTGCCTGGCGGCGCTGCCACTGATGGCCATACCAGATGCGTTGGAGCTCTTCCAAGTCTTGGCGCAAGAGCAGGTACTCTTCGGCGCGCTCGGCTTGGCGGCGCAGAGAGCGGGCGCGCGGCACGAGCTCGTTGATCAAGTCGCCTACGCGCTCCAGGTTGCGCTCGGTCTCGGCGATGCGGCGCAGGGTCTCTTCACGGCGGCGCAGGTGCGGCGTGATGCCGGCGGCCTCTTCAAAGAGGGCGCGGCGGGCCTCGGGACGGAGCGCCAGGGCGGCGTCGACCTCGCCCTGGCCGATGGTGGTATAGCTGCTGCGGGCTAGGCCCGCGCCGCCGAGGAC
Organism: uncultured Anaerolineales bacterium; assembly: GCA_964624695.1. Classification (GTDB taxonomy): domain Bacteria; phylum Chloroflexota; class Anaerolineae; order UBA1429; family UBA1429; genus DAIRUQ01. The sequence goes on from CAZUZB010000013.1 coordinate 25,346, forward strand.
GTCCAAGATGTCACGGTAGCGCACTTTGGTGCTGTTGAGGAGGTACTCGTTCTCGCCCGAGCGAAAGGCGCGGCGGCCCACCGCCACCTCGGAATAGTCGAGGGGCAGGGTGCCGTCGGCGTTGTCGATGACCAGGGTGACCTCGGCCATGCCCAGCCGCGACCGGCTGCGGCTGCCGGCAAAGATCATGTCCTCGCTCGATTTGGCTCGCAAGCTGCTAAAACTCTGCTCGCCCATCACCCAGCGGACGGCATCGGCCACGTTGCTCTTGCCGCTGCCGTTGGGGCCGACGATGGCGGTGAGCCCCTCGCCGAACTCGAAACGGGTGCGGCTGGCAAAGCTCTTGTAGCCGTATAACTCTAGCTGCTTCAGGCGCATGATCTCTCCCAGCGGATGGCGCGAGCGAGTCCAGATCAAGGGCGCGACGCGCCCGGCAAACGACAGAATGACAGGATCGAGGCTAGGTGTCCTGCGAAGCTTGGCGCGACCGAAAGGCCTGCAGCGCCTTGCGAGCGGCGGCCTGTTCGGCGGCTTGCTTGCTGCGCCCGGTGCCCTCGCCCCAGATATCGTCGCCAACCAGGGCCTGCGCGGTAAAGACCTTGGCATGGTCGGGGCCGTGCTCGCCCACCACCCGATAGGCGGGGGTGAGGCGCAGGCGCCCCTGGGTGAGCTCCTGGAGCAGCGATTTGGCGTCCTTGACCCGACGCTGGGCGTCGATCTCGAGCGCGCGCTGCTCGAGCAGGCGGTGCACCTGGCTGAGCAGCACGTCCATGCCTTGATCCAGGAACAGGGCGCCGACCAGGGCCTCAAAGGCGGCGCAGAGGTTGGCCTCGCGGTCGCGGCCGCCGGTGCTGGCCTCGCCTCGGCCGAGGCGCAGGTAGCGCCCCAGATCGAGCTCGCGGGCAAAGGCAGCCAAGCCCTCGGTGCGCACGATCTCGGCGCGCAGGCTGGTGAGCTCGCCCTCGCGCGCGTCCGGATAGCGAGAGTAGAGCCATTCGCCCACGACGAAATCCAGGATCGCGTCACCCAGGAACTCGAGGCGTTGGTTGTCGCCCATGGCATCGCCGGGCGACTCGTTCACATAGGAGCTGTGGGTGAGGGCCTGTTGCAGCACGGCCTGGTCATGAAAGGAGAGCCCTAGGGTGCGCTCTAGGGCCTCAAGATCGCCGGGCGCGATCTCGTGGTTGCTGTGGTTGGTTGTCTGCTGCACCGATCTGGATCCTTGCGCGTGTCGATGGGCGATGGGGTATGACGCGGGAGAGTATACCATACCACGGGGAGACGGCCAACGTCGCGGGCGGCGAAGCCTTTCGGCGCCGCCCGGTGGACGCTACTCGCGCGGATGGCCAATGGGGATCAGGTAGATGGGGATGTGGTCGGGCAGGAGCCCCAAGGCCTCGGCCAGCTGCTCTTCATGGAAGGCACCGATGGGCACGGCGCCCAGGCCCAGGGCCACGGCCTGGAGGAGAACGTTCTGCGCGGCGTGGCCGGCCTCCATGTAGACGTAGCGGCTGGCGCGGTCACCGTATTTGGTCGCTGTGCGCTCAAAGATGGCCGCGATGACCAGGGTGGCGGGGGCCTCGCGCAGGGCATCTTGCTGGAGGCCGGCGTCCCACAGGGCGTCGCGGAGATCCTGGGTGGTCAGCGTCACCAGGCCGTGCTCGGGGGGAAGGTAGTGGTAGGTGGCCGCCTCGGTGACCAGGTAAAGCTCGAGCGGATAGAGGGCCCCGGCCGATGGCGCCGTGCGCCCGCCCCAGTCGCGGGTGATGCCTTGCGCCGCCCAGAGGAGCTGGCCGAGCTCGTCGAGGGCGAGGGACGACTCTGCAAAGGAGCGGACCGAGTGCCGCTGGGCGAGGGCCTCCTCGAGCGACATGGGGCCGTCGGTCGTGGGTGCGGGGAGGGCGAGGATCTCCTGCCCATGGGGCTGAGGCGCAACGGGTGAGGCGACGCTGGCCCGACAGGCTAGTAAGGGCAGCAACAGACAGAGGAGCAAGACTCGGCGCATGATCCATCCCTCCCTGCGGGGCGCGCACGCCAGCCGAAGCGTTGACGGAGCATCTGCCCGTGGCTATGATGGGGCGATGATGTGAGCAGGAGCTGCAAGGGAGCGGCTGTGAGTGCGTATACCACCGCGGTGGATATTCTACCGCCTGATGAGGTGGTTCGTCTAGCAGACCAATATCGGCAGGCGTACGCACGGCACCTCTTTGCACGGGTGCCGGTGCATATCACCCTGGCGTGCCCGTTTGTGCCGTTTGATCAGCTACGCACGGCCCAGGATGTCCTGGCCAGCGTGGCGGCGCAGGTGCCGCCGTTCACCGTGCGGCTGGCTGGCAGCGGCCGGCTGAGCGCCCCCAGCCGCCTGGCGCTGTTCCTCGATCCCGACGAGCCCATCCGTGACCTGCAGATGCTGCTGCTGGCGCGGTTCCCCGCTGCCGGCGCCGAGGGGCTGCCCGGCAGCCTGGTCCGCCCGCATATCACGGTGGGCTATCTGGAAGACCAACCCCTCCTGCAGCGGCTATCGGCCGAACTGGATGCTCAGGCACGTGGGCTGGCGTTTCGCGTCGATGCCATGCATGTGACCTATGGCAACGAGACGAGCGTCTGGCGGTCGGCCGGGCGTTTTCCCCTCGGGGCCTCCCTCTAGGTAGCGGCGCTGGGCTCGGCGCGGGTGGCCAGGCCGGTTCGCATGAACACCCAGGCCGCGACCAGGGTACCGGTCAGGCTTACCAGGGCGTAGCGGGCCATGTGAAGCGTGAGGGCCGCCCACGGCTGGGACGGCTCGCCCAGAAGCAGCTTGGGCAGCAGGTAGGCGGCCGCGACCAGGGCCAGCCCCAGAGATATCCGCCCCAAGCCGCCCCGCAGCCCCTGCCGGGGCACGAACCGGCCGGCATGGGCGTTCAGCGCAAACCCGAGCCCCATGCCCAGCATGGCGCCGGTGCTGGTGGTGGTCTCATCCACGGGCATCAGCAGGGTGAGGGCGATGGGGAGCGCCACGGCGATGGCGATATGGGTGCCCAGGCGCTGCCGCGCGACCCAGCCGTCCACCGGCTCCACCAGGGCCACGTGCGACAGGTAGATGACCAACCCCAAGATCCAGCCCACCAGCACATCCTGCGGATAGTGGACGCCCATGAACAGCCGCGAGATGCCGATCAGCAAGACCAGCAGGGCGGCCAGAACCGTGAACCAGCGGCGGCGGACGATGGAGGCCATCATGGGCCAGGTGGTGGCCGCGAGCTGGGCGTGCCCGCTGGGAAAGGCATAGTAGCCCACGTTGACCTTGGCGATGACGTCGCTCGAGAGCAGAAACGGGCGGTCGATGGCAAAGGCGGTCTTGACCACGGTGTTGATATAGGTGGACATGAGCACCAGCACGGCCAACTGCATGCCCGGCACCGGCTTGGTCCAGTAGACCACGGGCAGCAGCACCAGGAAAAAGTAGGTGCTGCCGAGGTAGGTGATGCCCTTCATGAGCAGATCCAGCCAGGCCGGGCTGGCCTGCTGAATCGCCACGAGGATGCGGATGTTCCATGGCAGCCAACTGAGCAGCGCCTCGCGCATGGGCTAGCCTCCTAGCGGTATCTCCAGGATGGCGACCCCATGGGGCGCCAGGGAGAGGCTGTTGCGGATGGTTGCGCCGGCAAGCAGATCTCGACCCGGCTCGGGCAATGGGACGGTCTTGGGCTCGGCGGTGTGGTTGAGCAGGAACAGGTAACGCAGGCCGTCCTGGTCGCGGGCGGCGACCTCGACGCCTTCGGGCGTCTCTGGCAAAGGCGCTACGCCGGCGCGCTCGATGGCGCAACGGGCCAGGCCGTCGGCCAGGTCTTGATCGGGCAGCACGCCCACATAGGTGACCGTGCCGATGCCCACGCGGTTGAGCGTGATGGCCGGCTCGCCCTGGTAAAAGGT
>CAZUZB010000013.1:29357-35064 GCA_964624695.1 uncultured Anaerolineales bacterium
GCGCCCAGGGCGTCATACTCGGAGACGACGACGCCGCACAGCTCTGCCAGGAGGCCGGGCAGCTGGCGATCGACCACGCGGTTGTGAAGGTCCTTGACGCCGCTGCGGGCGCCGACGATGAGATGCCCGCCCTGCTGGACGTAGGTGGACAGCGAGTGGGCATAGGCCTCGGACACCACATGCAGCATGGGCGCGACGACCAGGGCGTACGGGCTCAGGTCGGCGTCGGGCGGCACCACGTCCACGGGCACGCCCAGCCGATGAAAGGCGCGATAGTAGGTCAGCCAGAGCGGGGTGTACTCGAACCCGGCGGCATTGGGCTGCAGGCGCATGGCCCAGCGGTCGTCGTAGGCCAGGACGATGGCGACGGCCTTGGGCGGCAGGGCGCCCTGGAGCCGATCGCCCAGGGCGCGGACCTCGGCACCCATCGCAGCGATCTCCTGATAGCGGCGGCCGGGCTCTCCGTGGTGATCGAGGATGCCGTGCCACCACTGCTCGATGCCGGTGCGGCAGGTGCGCCAGCGAAAGTAGACGATGCCATCGGCGCCATGGGCCATGGCCTGGTACGACCAGAGGCGCAACTGCCCCGGCTGGGGGGCCGGGCTCATGGCCTGCCAGCCGGATGGGCCGGCCTGCTCCTCCATCACCCAGAAGGGCTGGTCTCGCAGGCCCCGCATCAGGGTGTGGGATGCGGCGATGGAGGCGGGATCCTGCTGGATAAAGGTGGGATAGTTGTCCCAGGTGACGAAATCGAGCTGGCGGCCCATGGCGAAATAGTCGATCTCGCCAAAGCCGAGGCCCATCAGGTTGGTGGTGATGGGGGCCGCGCCGTGGGCCTGGAGGATGTCGATCTGTTCCTGGGCATAGCTGATCCACTGATCGGAGGAAAAGCGGTAGAAATCCAGCTCCAGGCCCGGGTTGGAGGAGCCCACGGCATCGGTGGGCAGGGGGATCTGATCCCAGGCGGTATAGGTGTGGCTCCAGAAGGCGGTGCCCCAGGCGTCGTTGAGGGCGTCCAACGTGCCATAGCGGCGCTCCAGCCAGCCCTGGAAGGCCTCGGCGCAGGCGGGGCAGTAGCAGCGGGGATGATGGCAGCCGAATTCGTTGTCGAGCTGCCAAGCCACCACCTGGGGATGCCGGGCATAGCGCTGGGCCATGGCCGTGGTGATCTGGCGCGAGAGCTGGCGGTAGCGCGCGCTGGTGGGGCAGTATTGCCGCCGCATGCCGAACTCGACCCGGCGGCCGTTGCGCTGCACCAATAGCGTGTCCGGGTACTGCTGGCACAGCCAGGCCGGCGGCGCCGCCGTGGGCGTGCACATGACGGCCTGGATGCCGCGTTGGGCCAGGACGTCGAGGGCCTCGTCCAACCAGGCATAGTCATAGCGGCCGGGCTCGGGTTCCATCAGGGCCCAGGCGAACTCGGCCACGCGGACGAGGTTGATGCCGGCCTCGGCCATCAGCTCGGCGTCGCGCTCCCAGCGTTCGCGGGGCCAGTGCTCGGGGTAATAGTCGGCGCCATAGTACATGTCGGCCTCCTGGAGCCTGGATCGTCTCGGCTAGTAGCGCCGCAAAAAGGCAATGGCCTCGGCAATATCGCCGACGGGGTCATCGCCCACCTCGCGCTCGATGGTGAAAAAGCCGTCAAAGCCCTGGCTGCGGATCTGGGGGATGTACCAGTCAAAATCCACGTCGCCCTGGCCCAGAGGGACCTCTTCCTGACCCTTGGCGTCCTTGGCGTGGGTGTGCACGACATAGGGCAGCAGCTCGTCCACGGCGGCGCGCATGTCATAGCCATAGATGATGAAATTGGCGGGGTCGAAATTCACCCGCACGCCGGCGGTATCCAGCGATTCCAGCAGGGCGCGCAGGGTGGCGCCTTCCTCGGGGCCGGTCTCGGTGGCGAGCACGGCGCCGCGCTCCTCGGCATAGGCGCCGACCTGGTTGAGGGCCTGGGCCAAGACGCTCCAGACGGGATCGCTGCGATCGGCCGGCACCACGCCGATATGGGTGGTGATGATGGTGGCGCCCAGATCCAGCGCCAGATCGATATTGGCCTGGATGCGCGGGATGAGGACGCGGTTCTGTTCCTCGTCCACCAGGCCGTGGCCAAAATCGCTGCAGGTGGCTGAGAGGGTCAGCCCCAGGTCGGCGATGCGACGCTTGAGCTCCTCGCGCTGGGCGATGGTGAGGTTATCGGGGACCAGCTCGCCGCGGGTGGTATAGAACTGGACGCCATCGGCGCCGATCTCGGCCGCCTTTTCGAGGCCCTGGCGCACGCCGAGCCCCATGTTATCCGCGAACACGCCAACCTTGAGAGTACCCATTTCGGCTCCTTTGCTTTTTGTTGCTATGACGACCCGGTTACAGGATCTTGGGCGGGCGCTGGCGCCCCTGCAGGCTTGGCCCGCGTCACGATGGCCAACGCCACGGCCACCACGGCCATGACCAGCGCCGGCAGCAGGAACACCTGCCCCGCCGTCATGCTCCGCATGGCCAAGGCCCCCACGGCCGGCCCGATGGCGCCTCCGATGGATGACGCGCTGCTAGAGAGGCCCAGCAGGGCGCCCTCTCGCCCGCGCGGCCCGCCAGAGATCAGCGCCGCCGCCAGGGTGGGGGCGAGGCCGCCCTGGAAGAGCCCTTGGATGGCGCGCAGCAGCCCCAAGAGCAGCGCCGTGCCCACAAAGGCCTGGGGCACGAACAGCGCCCCGGCGCCCATCACGCAGATGGCCAGGATGCGTTGGTAACCCAGGCGATCGCCCAGGCGGCCGATGAGCATGGCCGCCAGCGCGCCGGTAAACGCCGTGGCGCCGGTGACCACGCCGGCCACCGAGGCGACGCGCTCGGGGTTGGGCACCAGCTCCTGGACCAGAATGGGCAGCGCCGGGCCCACCAGCCCATAGGCCAGGTTGATCATCAGCACCAGCCCGATGAGCGTCGCCGCGACGGGCGAGCGCAGCAACGTGGCCCAGCCTACACGGGCCGATGCATGCGGCGCCGGTGAGGCCGCCGGGTCGCGTTCTGGCTCTCGGGCCAGTATAGCGGTCACCAGAAGGGCGATCAAGCATAGCAGGGCCGCCATGAAAAAGGTGCTGCGGTAGCCGAGCCAGTCGGCGGTGAGGCCGCCCAGCATGGGGCCCAGGGACATGCCGGCATAGAGGGCCGTTTGGATGATGCCCAGGGCATAGGCGAGCTGTTTTTTGGGGGCGTGGGTGGCGACCAGGGCCTGGGCGGCGGCGGGGGTGCCGGTGGTGCAGCCTTGAAGCACGCGCAGGATCAGCAGTTGGGTGGGGGTGCGTACAAAGCCCAGGAGCAGCAGCACCACGGTGGTGGCGACCATGGCGCGCACCAGCATGAGCTTGCGACCGTGCTTGTCTCCCAGCATGCCCCAGATGGGGGTAGCGATGGCAAAGCTGATGGCGCCCACCGACTGGAAGGCGCCGGTCCAGTTGGCGACCTCACGCAGATCGGTGACGCCGAGCTCTTGGATGAAATAGGGGATCAGCACAAAGCTGGCCTGGAACGCCATCAGGGTGAGCAGCTCGGCGATGGCGATGACCCAGAGGTTGCGCTGCCATCCTGCGGATCGAACGTCGCGGTTGCGTACCAAGGAACCTCCTGTCTACCAAGGCCGCATTATGGCGGCCTGGAGGGGCTCCGTCAAACCAGCATCCCTGGGTCGTTTCCGCAAGATTTCTTGCAAACGGTGGGATGCCCAGTAGCAATGCCAGACAGGCTGAGCCGTATCCCCCTAGGGGTTGTGGTGTTTTCAACGGCGAACACGACAGGTTGTGCTTGATGACATAATCCCAGAAAATTGACGGATAAACTCGCAAGAGGCCTTGCAGAAGGCGAGCTTCATCCCTATAATGGTTCTTACCTTGGGCGGGCGAAACGACTCCTGCGCAGCGAGCCGCGGATCCGCCTTTACGCAGCAACGAACCCCGTCGGCGGTCGATAGGGAGAAGCGGCCGCCGCCAACACAGCCGGCCGAACGGTGTAGCCGCATAGACAGTCGAGGCCCCCAGTGCGAGGGGGCGTTGGTTGTCCCATTCATCAGCGAGTCGCGCAGTTAGCTCACGGAGGACGTCATGGGAGACGGCATGATCGGCTATGTTCGTAAACGAGACGGTCGCTTGGCGCCCTTTGAACAGGACAAGATCACCAACGCGATTTTCAAGGCCGCCCAGTCGGTGGGCGGCGATGACTATGAGCGCGCCATCTTTATCTCCAACGTGGTCACCGAGATGCTGGGCGAGCGCTATGGCGATGCCATCATCCCGACGGTGGAAGAGATCCAGGATCTGGTCGAGCGCGCCCTGATCAAGCATGGTCATGCCAAGACGGCCAAGGCGTATATCCTGTACCGCGACCTCCATAACAAGCTGCGCGACATCCGGGCTTTGATCGACGCCAACGAGCTGGTGGATGGCTACCTGGAGAACCTGGACTGGCGGGTCAAAGAGAACAGCAACATGACGTTCTCGCTCCAGGGCCTGAACAACCACATCTTTACCGCCGTCAATAGCGCCTACTGGTTGAACCGCCTGTACCCCAAGCAGGTGCGGGATGCGCACAACAACGGGGACCTGCACCTGCACGACCTGTACATTCTGGCCGTGTATTGCTGCGGCTGGGACCTGCAGGACCTGCTCATGCGCGGGTTCGGCGGCGTGCCGGGCAAGGTCGAATGTCTGCCTCCCAAGCATTTCCGCAGCGCGTTGGGCCAGGTGGTGAACTTTTTCTACACCATCCAGGGCGAATCGGCCGGGGCGGTGGCGTTCAGCAGTTTCGATACGCTGTTGGCGCCGTTCATCCGATACGACGGCCTGGGCCCCAAAGAGGTGCGCCAGGCCCTGCAAGAGTTTGTGTTCAACATGAACGTCCCCACGCGGGTGGGCTTTCAGACGCCGTTCACCAACATCACCATGGATCTCACCGTGCCCTCGACCCTGCGGGACGAGGCCGTGATCGTCGGCGGCGTGCCCCAGGATGCCACCTATGGCGAGTTCCAGCGCGAGATGGACCTGCTGAACCGCACCTTTGCCGAGATCATGCTGGAGGGCGATGCGCGCGGGCGGGTGTTCACGTTCCCCATTCCGACGTACAACATCACGGCCGATTTCGATTGGGAGAACGAGACGCTGGAGCCGGTGTGGCGCATGACGGCCAAGTATGGCATCCCCTACTTTGCCAACTTTGTGAACAGCGACCTGGACCCCGCCGACGTCCGCTCCATGTGCTGCCGGCTGCGCCTGGACAACAAGGAGCTGCGCAAGCGGGGTGGCGGGCTGTTCGGCTCCAACCCGCTGACGGGCAGCATCGGCGTGGTGACGCTGAACCTGGCCCGGATCGGCTACTTGGCCAAGGACGAGGACGACTTTTTCCGGCGTATCGGCGTGCTGATGGATGTGGCCAAGGACAGCCTGATCATCAAGCGGCGGGTGATCGAGCATTTTGCCGATGGCGGGCTGTATCCCTATTCGGCGCACTATTTGGATGGCATCAAGGCCCGCACCGGGGGCTACTGGAGCAACCATTTCTCCACCATCGGCTTGTGCGGCATGAACGAGGCCTTGCGCAACCTGAAAGGCTCTGACCTGACGACGGACGAGGGCCGCGACCTGGCGGAGCGGACCTTGGCGTTCATGCGGGAGCGCCTGCAGCGCTATCAGGAAGAGACCGGCTCGCTGTTCAACCTGGAGGCCAC
>CAZUZB010000014.1:0-34588 GCA_964624695.1 uncultured Anaerolineales bacterium
ACGCGAAGGGATCGCCGCCTGAGATGGCCTCATCCACAACATTTGACAATATCTCACCCTGGCATTATGCCTGCATCAGTTCCAGTCGAGTGGGCCGTTGTCGCTACTGGAGGGCGAGGGCGACTATGCTGACGTCACGGCCCCGAGCGTGTGGGCCGTGGAGCTAGCGCACTACAAGAAAACCCTGGCGTCCCTAACCGGCTCAAGCAGAGGATGACCAGGCGCCATAGGCAAGCTAATGAGGGCTACCTCGAGGCACCGCCTTCCCTTCGGTAGCCCCCAATGCCGAAACACGCCACTTCAGCCCCCATGCACACGCAGAGAGACCCCGACGCACTCGATCTAGGCCAGCGGCAGCTAAGCGACGCCCATCATCCTCTTTGCCAGCGTTGCCGCGCCCGCTGCATCGCGCGAGTACCCGTCCGCGCCGATCTCGTCGGCGTACTTCTGGGTGACAGGCGCCCCACCGATGAGGATCTTGACCTTGTCACGCACGCCAGCCTCAATCAACGCATCGATGGTGTCGCGCATGCTGGGCATGGTGGTGGTGAGCAACGCCGAGAGGCCAACCAGGTGCACGTTCTTCTCCTGGACGGCTTCCACGAACTGCTGCGGCGCCACATCGACGCCCAGGTCCACCACGTCAAACCCGGCGCCCTCAATCATGATGCCGACCAGGTTCTTGCCGATATCGTGCAGGTCACCCTTCACGGTGCCCAAGGCGATCCTGCCAACCGGCTCAACGTCCTCTTCCACGAGCTTGGGCCGGATGATGGCCAGGCCCGCCTTCATGGCACGCGCTGCGATGAGCATCTCGGGCACATAGTACTCGTTGATCTCAAAGAGACGTCCTACCTCTGCCATGCCAGGGATGAGCGCCTCGTACAGCATCTCGCTGGCCGACATCGCCTCGCCCAGGGAGGCGGCCACATGCTCTGTGACCAGATCCCGATCCCCTTCCAGGATGCTTGGGTGGATCGGTTCCCACTGATCCAACCCGAGCGTGCGAAGGTAGCTCGATAGTGCCGACGTTTGCTGAAGACCGTTGCCTAGCCGCCCGCGGCCTTGCGCAGGTAGCACCACACGGGTTGATCGAGCCAGAGAGCATGTAGCTGTTACCACAGCTCTCCCGTACCATGCTGGGCGGGATACGCTCGCCGGCCCCCCAGTCCCTATTGGACCTCCGAGGGCGGGCACCGTACACAACTCATGCCTCCTCCGGCGTCCACACAATAAGGCACAACCGTACCGAAAGCCATTACCAGCCAAGGTTCCAGATAAAGGTTCACTCTCAGCCATATCGACCGTAGAGGTCGACCAGCTCTGCTACGCGCGCCACCCGGGCTCGAAGGCCATCAGGAGGCACCTGATCGGCAACACCGAGCACCATGCGGCCGTCCCGCACCATTGTCACGATTGTCTCGCGCACAAATCGTTCAAACTCGTCGTCATCGACTAGGGGCGTGAAGTAGATTCCCGGGAGTCCGCCCCAGAGCACCGGACCCGATCGCGCTCGAGCTCGCGCAGCTTCGATCGACATATCGCCGACTGGCACGGGCGTGAAGGCCTCGATCACATCGAAGCCGGCGGCGGCAACCTGATCGATGAGCCCCAGTGTGCCGTCCATATGGATGAAAGAGTGCTTGCCAGCTTGTCGTATGCGAGCGGTCCACTTCTCTTCCCAAGGCCGCACGTACTTACCATAGAAGCGACCGACTACCTCCGACGACAGGTTCTCCGGGATCATGAAGCAGTCAGCCGGCACCGCGAGGGAGGCCTCCGCCGCCTCATCGAATCGCTCGCCCAGAAGCTGAAGGGTTTTCTCAAACTCAGACCGGTGATCGGCCCAGAAGCTAACCAAGTTGGAGATCCCAGTCAGTGCAGCATTCATCTCCTGGAAAGGGCTGCGAGGCAGGTAGCAGAGTACGACACCATGATCGCCAACCAATGGACGGCGCCGCAAAGCTCCTTCAAGATCCGGACGAAAATCGGTGTGCTCCCACCAGTACCGGAGGATCCGAAGATCCTCCCACGAACTAACGAGGTGGCGGGTGATGGCGTGGGTGAATGCCTCGGGCAGATACCTGGTCTCCTCTCGGAGAGTTCCCAACGGCGTGTGCACTAACCGTAAGGAGCAACCCCTTTCCTCTCGTGTCTCGACCAAGACACTAGCATCTGTGCTGGTGCTGAATGCCCAGTCGCCCTGAAGGTAGAACCCTACCCCAAGATCGCGTTGGAACCGATAGTACTCTTGCGTACGCTGCCACCCAGGGGGAACCTCGCCCCGCATCTCCATGGCGTACGCCCAATACGCCAAGTCACCGAACCAGGGTAGTCGATCCGGTGTACCACCCGTCAGCAGCGTCAACACGCGCTCGCGATCGTTCATCATTCTACCTCCCCATGTGACACTGCGGCTGCCTCTATTCAGAGAACTGTCGCACGCAGCGTTGCCCACAAGACCATGACGCCCAAAGCGAAAGGCGGCGTAATGCCCGGCCGATGAGAAAAGCGGGCTGGACCGCCGGCCAACCTGGTGTTGGGCGGCCAGCTGTTAGCTCCAGCCCTATGGTTCGTAGTGGTCCAGCACGGTACGGGAGTTCTCGAGGGCATGCGTTCGAACGCGCGGAGCGAGGTCCAAGGCATGTATGCTCCGCCTGGCTCGGCCTGCTTCATGAGACAGCGAGCCGACTCACGGATTCTCGCTTTGACCACATGCTGCGGCAGGAACGATTGTGCGATCCCCTTGGGGATCAGCCCATCTCTGCACTCGCCCTCGGCTGCCGATATGTCCATATTGCCCTGCGGGTCGCTAATTTGGTGTCGCGTAAGACCGGGTGGTACCAGTTCGGCGAGTTCCGCAGGCAGGTCGCGGTCCGAATGCAGCAGCGCCTAGGCGCCAAATCCATGTGTTGAGTCGAAACTACTTGCCAGCTAAGGCGCACAGACTCTGCATCAGTCCTAAGGCTGGCCAACGGTCCCTGAATCCACTCATAGTCGCTGTCGACGCAGATAGGGTCCACATCCTGGCCAATCAGCATCCTTGTCAGTGCGGTGGCGTCGTCGTTCTTCCGTTTGGCCTACGCGCGTAGATCCCTCAAATGCTCGAACAGCTCGAAGGCCCACCCCGTCATCTTCTCTTCTAGAAGCATGCAGAAGGTGTCCTGCCCCGTTCCCGCGTTGGGTCAGCGCCCGATGGCTAAGGCGCCGAACGCCTACCAAGACAACCTCACCTGTGGAGCGGCCATGCATATCGGCCGGCAACGGTTTGCTCAATGGATCGCGGCGGTAGAGTGCCGCCTCGCAGATGCCATAGGATCTGCGTAGTCGTCCACTTCGCCCCATGGAGATAGCGTGATCCATCTCCACCGTCGTCGGCCCGATTTCACCAAAGGCTTCTGCTTACAGCTGAAAGACGAGTTTCATGTGGCATAGTCCGGGAGTTTTCCCCGTTCTGCACCGCCTATAGGCGCTTTCTGCCGTTCCCCGTTCGCTCCCTGAAGACGATTCTCCTAGCACCTTGGGGCGCGCTGTTGTCCCTGCCAAGCCACTCTGAGCGCATACCCTTTAGGGGCGCGACGAGTATGGGTCTGTCTTGGTCTCCGATGATGTAGCCGGCCTTATCTCTCGCACCAACCGGTCAAGCCTAGAGACATACCAACGTTGCGGCCGGGCATCTGTCTTTCGCTAGATCAGCGTCTCCCCGTCACACTCTGAGCCGCTCGATGCTACTCTGACTCAGGCTGGCGGGTACTCTCTCAGTGGCCAGAATCTCAGCTAGATGCGCTTGCCGATCAGTAGTTGAGATCCTATCGCACGCATGTGTCTTGTCAAGTAGTGTAGAAGAAGATTCGGTCGTCCTGGGCATGGCTGACGCTCAGTGCCTGGCGAGCGGGCTCATGTGGTGCGGACAGCCTGAGCATCGCTTCCTGACAGGTACAGCGCGACGCACATGCCACTCGCCATGGTTGCCCGCACAAAGCGTCCCCGGCAGACGCTCTGTGGATCGGTCCTCCGGGCAGATGCCGGGCGCCCCTTGCTCGCGCCCGCGTCAGCACGTCGCCCGATCTCCTTGTTCAGCGGCCAGAGTGGGTTGGTGGAGCAGACACAAGTCCAGTGCTCGGTTGGGAAGGCCATGCAGGCCCACGGCTCCGCTCCCGTTGGCCGAAGACTCTCCGCTGCCTCTGGCCAGCGCGGGGCAATGCCCTAGGCGACCATGGCAGGTTGCTTGTCGCCCAAGGCGCGATCGGGGTGGGCGAAAACGATGCGCAGCGGCGCAGAGACTATCGAGCCGTCCGCCCCAGTAGCACGGTCCAGGAGGTCGCGCAGAAAGCGTACTCGGCAGCGCTGCACACCCTACCACAGAGCCCCTAGCCCAGTGCCAGGTTGCGTCTTGCGAGGGCGTCGTTGACAACCGGTTGCAGTCGATACAGGACACGACGAATCAGGTCACACACGAACTCCTTCCACAAGAATGCATTCCGCGGGCTCCCAACGCCCAGCTAAGTCCCTCTCGCTCCTCTGTCTCGCGTACCGCAATGGCAACGGCCGCAGCGGCCTGACGATGTGAAGGTGCTGACGCGGCTTCAGGCAGGTAGCGACCAGTCAGCAGGACGGATAGTCCCCATCCAGTGTCGGCTCACCGAAGGTCCCGACTAGCAGACTCAAGACGTAGAGCATGTGGCTGACTTCGATCCTGTAGATGCCGGTGAGGTCAAACGACAGCAATAGGCTGGCCACTCAGATGGTAACGTCTCCCTCCACGTAGGCACTCGACCACTGCCAGCAAAGCCCTCTCCGCCTTGTGGCCGGGTTCGAGGCTAGGCGGGAAGCAGCTCTCCTCCCGCAGCTTGGGTAGTCGCAGCGTCAGCGCTCCTGCGCGTGTGTCGTACCGCAGTTAGCGGTAGCCGTTGCGCTGAGGGAGCTGCCCGGGGCTGCGCTCGTAGCGTGCGGCGCCGATGCGCTGCGTCACCCGCACCTCGACGGCTGGCCGACTCGGGACTTGAACTCATGTGCTCACAAAGCCCTCCTCGATCTTCAGGTGGAGCCTGCTCGGTTGCTCAGTCAGTGTCTTCGTAGACTCCGTCATCTCGTGTCCTTGTCGCGTTGGTTGCCCCCTGAGAACAAGGCGCGCGGTGACCGATCCGGCCACATCGTGCTACACCACCACCTAAGACATCATCGACTTTCGTCGTAGGCATTCGGTAGGTTCCAGACCCTTCCTTCGCTTGCAATACGTCAAGACATAGGCTACAAACTGCATCAGTCTGCGACTGCTCCCAGTTAGCCACGCACATGCGTGACCAACGCCGACAGGCATCCGCCTGGATCTCCGGTGTGATCGGGTGTGGGCAGCGGCCAAGCAGCTTTCCTACCAGACGGCTCGGGATCCGGCCATGCCGCGCAGTCGAGGCGCTGGAGCGGGGACTCTGGCAGCATCATGGCGCAGGGCGCCAAACCGGCAATGCTTGGCGGCTTGGATACCCAGACCGTAGAGCGCCTCATGGGTGTGACCTATGGAGTGTGGGGATCAGTGCGACGGGCGGGAATCGGCCCGTCCGCAGTACGACGGCGAATGGGGCCATCTGATGCGAACAGCAGAACCTGAGCCCTGTACACAGTGGCTTGCGCCTTGGATGCCAATGAGCGGGTCCTGGGGGGAGCATGATCGGTTCTGCTGCCTGCCTTCTTGGATCCACTCAACCAGAAGAGCCACTCTTTGGCGCCCGATGGCAGATAGGGTGTGGGCAAAGCTCGCTTGACGTCGGAGCATGATTGGGTTGAGGGTATGAGGCGGCGAGGAGGTAGCGATGGCGCGAAGTGCCAACCAAAGTGGAGCTCTAGAACGGGGTGACTTTGAGGCTCGACTTGTGCGACGAGTCGCCGTTCTCACCTGCCTTGTTGCCTGGTTCCTGTGGTACTGGGCATCGACTCGCCAGTTCGGCAGCGACTCGGTCGGAGTTGCGCTGGCCCTAACCATTGCGGTAGCGGCAGCGGCTGCTTACAAGTCACCTCAGCACCATCGCTTGGGGTCAGTCGCGCTAGTGCTTTACGGCATGCTAGTTGTTGTCTTTTTGTTTTCCGTTGTTGGTATAAACGAGGCCCCGTATTTGTTTCTATTCGTTATTCTTTTTAGTAGTTTACTTATGAGAATATCCTTCTTAATTCTTTGCACTTTTTTTATAGCCGTATTAATTTACTGGCTCAAGCCTTTTGGATCGGATGGCTTGTTAATCGCAGTGATTGCATTGGCTTTGTACCAAAGTGTTTGGGTTTTGACCGTTAACGGTGCTCTTGAGGAGGCTTGGGCCCATAGTGTGATGGCTGCGTCCTTGGCACAAGAGGCCCAGCTGAGACGGGGGGAGGTCCTTCGCCTGAACCAAGCCCTTGGCTCGGCCAACAGCCAGCTTGCCCAAAGCAACACCAAGCTCGACGTCGCACGCAGAGAAGCTGAATCCGCACGATCCATGAAGGAGCAGTTCGCACTGCAGGTCAGCCACGAACTACGTACGCCCCTCAGCATCATACTTGGCTTTCTCGAGGTGATGCAGCGGTATCCGGAAGTCTATGGGCCTATGAAGTGGCCCCCGGCACTTCGTCAGGATCTGGCAGAGGTGCAGTCGAATGCGCGTCATCTCGCGGATCTGGTAGACGACATTCTCGATCTAGCTCGCATCGAGACTAGGAGGATGCCCGTCAGGCGCGAACACTCCGACCTCGGCGATGTCATTCAGGAGGCCTGCGCGCTCGCACGCCGCCTCCTGCGAGGGAAGATGGTGCAGCTGGATGTTGTCCTGCCGACAGGTCTGCCGCCCCTGTTCATCGACCGCACGCGTGTTCGCCAGGTCCTTCTCAACCTGCTAGCGAACGCCAGCAGGTTTACGTTGCAGGGAGAGATAGTCGTCAGCGTGCAACAAGAGGGGCAGGAAGTAATCGTCTCTGTGTCGGACAGCGGCGTGGGTATCCCAGAGGAGCAGCTAGCTAGTCTGTTCACCCCATTCCAGCGAAGTGTTTCACCGTCCGAGACCTCGCCGGCCGGCAAGGGCCTGGGGCTCGCCATTGCCAAGCGCTTTGTCGAGATGCACGGTGGCCGGATCTGGGCAACGAGCCAAGTAGGCAGAGGAAGCGTGTTCTCCTTCTCGTTGCCAGTCGTACACCAGTATCCCCCTTTCCTGACATCCACCGGCGAACTGCCTGATGTCGCTCCAGCAGAATCGCCCACCCTGGTGGTAGCAGGCGACGCGGAGAGCAGCGCGTACCTAAGACGGCGCTTGGAGTGCTGCAAGGTGCTGGACGCGGCTGATCTCTCGGAAGCAGTGGAGCTTGCGTCGGCGAGCCGCCATGGCACCGTCTTGCTTAACGTGGCACCTGACTCACCTGAGGCCAGTCACATCGCTCCCGCACCCATCCTGCCCACTGGCGTGCGTCTCATCCAGTGCTGTCTGCCAGTGGGCCCTTGGCTCGTGGACCGCGAGCTATATGATGCTTGGCTAGTCAAACCCGTCCGGAGCGAACGCCTGTTGGCAATGGTTCATCATTATCTACCGATGGGCAAGCTCCTGGTAGTTGATGACGACGCGAGTTTCGTGCAGCTTGTAAGAAGGATCATGGAGGCCGAGAGCTGCCATCACGTGGTGAGCGCAGCCCACGACCTCGCCTCGGCAACGTCGCTGCTTGCCACCGAGTCTTTCGGCCTGGTGATCCTGGATATCTCGCTTCCCGATGGTGACGGACGCAGGCTGGCACGTCATCTACGTGACAGCGCAAGCGGCAAGGACATCCCTGTCATGGTCGTAAGCGCGTGGCTGCCCGAGCCCATGAGTGGGAGCGCTGGTAGATCGTGTGGCCTGTCGGTGACCACGGCAGAAGGCTTCGAGGAGGAGCAGTTGCTTGGGCTTATCAGGGCGACGACTCATCAATCGCGTCGTTCTCAGGACGCGCAAAGCGCATGAGCGTGGATATGAGGGCGACTCGCGACAATGGCTTTGGGAGGCTGGCCGCAGCACCTAGGTCGGCCGCGAGTTCGGGGTCACTGACGACGGAGCAGACGATAACAGGGATGTGGGCTGTGCCGGGCGTCAAGCGGAGAGTCTGGAGCATACTCCATCCGTCAATGTCCGGCATCAGCACGTCTAGCACAATCGCGGCGGGTTGAATGGCGACCGCCACTTCATCCAAGGCCCGGCCTTCGGGGGGAAATACTGCCTGCCATCGTGTTCCTTGTAGGTACCGCCTAAGCAAATCGCGCATGCCTGGATTGTCATCCACGATCAGAACGGTCTGCGGCTGAAAGAGAGGCATCGATAGCTCGATCGAGCACAGACCCCGCGGCATATGTTGCGTTCGACACTCCAGGTTTACAGACTCACCAACAAGCCGTGCGGTCTCTCCAAGCTTATCCACGGGCAACGGGGCCGTGGCAGGGGGCGAAATCCGCACGATCGCCGTGTCGCCTTCCTCAAGAAGCGCAACTCCAAGTGTCTGAGCGGAGGCAGCGCGGATAGCCATGCTCAGAACTCGTACCAGAATGTGGCCCAGCGCTCCGGCGGTTGCCATCACTCGCATCGGCACACGATGCTCAGTAACCTCGATGGTCACTCCGCACTCCTCTGCGAGCGGCTGTAGGGTTCTGATGGCCCGATCGAGCACCTGGGCCAAGTCGGTCTCCTGCTGAGACCCAAGCAACGCATCAAGCTCATCGCGCAGAGCGTTACCTGAAGGGCCGCCGGCGGTTGCGTTCTCCCTTGAAAGCCGTGCGCGTAGCACCTCGGCCAGTTGCTCCTCTGCTCGCCCTAGATCACGATACACTTGTCGCTCGCTCAGGGCGAGCCGCTCTGAGATCTGACGGACCTGTAGCTCCGACACATAGCGAAGACAGAGAACCCGGTAGTAACGGAATGAGGCGGTCTCGACTGAGCCTGTCCCGGAAGGACGAAGTGCTTCTATGCCGTCTAGTAGCCAGCTACGCAGTGCCTGGGCGCGTTGGACGGGATCATGCAGCACCGCTGCACTAGGGCGTTGCGGCAAAATGGTGGAACTGGCCAGCTCAACGTTGGAGTAGAGATGCTGGAGCGCCTCGTGTACCAAGTCCACATGAAGCTCAGATTCCCCGGCATTGGTCATTTCCCGGCCTCAACTTGTGCAAAGTGGATGTCTGTCGCTGGTCAGGGTGGAAGCAAACAGGCACCCTGACAGCCGTCAGAGCGCTTGTTGGTCAGAAGCTGTCACAGACATGGCAGTTCGGAGTCAGTTCGATTGTGCTAAGATCGCAATGGGTCGGCCCTTTCGGCTGTTCACCGTCTAGCAGTGGTCAGTGCTTCCGAATGCTATGGTTCGCCAGACACTTTGTCAAGGCATCGCGGCGTTTGTGCGCCGGGATATGC
The DNA here is from genome assembly GCA_964624695.1 of uncultured Anaerolineales bacterium. Classification (GTDB taxonomy): domain Bacteria; phylum Chloroflexota; class Anaerolineae; order UBA1429; family UBA1429; genus DAIRUQ01. The sequence goes on from CAZUZB010000014.1 coordinate 9,384, forward strand.
TTGAGGGGTCGTCAACACGCAGGCTGCACATGCTCCGGAGCCACTCCGAGTGCCACCTGGGCTGGTGATTCTGGCCTAACCCTGTACGAGGTGGGCTGCGTCGATTGCCGATTTCGCGAACAGAGCGGGTTGTCGCCTTGGGAGCATGGCGACGCTCAGCGTAAGCATCCCGTGTGCTCGGGGAGAGCGAGGTGGGCCTCAGACGATCGCGGATGGCCTGGGTATCATGACGTGACCGAGAGTCTATCAGCCCGACAAGCAATATGGGAGGAGACAGATGTCGAGCATGAAGCTATCCCGGCGGGGATTCCTTCGACTCATGGGCGTGTCGACAGCCGTGGCGGTGGTAGCAGCCTGCAAGCCTCGGCCACCTGCCCCTGGCCCTGCGGCTACTGAGAAGCCGGTGGAGGCCCCGGTTGCCGCCACCGAAAGCTTAAGGGGCAAGAAGATCACGACGTGGACATGGGGTGGTGTTCGCTTCTGGGAGCGAGGCGATGACCAGCCAATCTCGACGCGCGAGATGTTTGACGAGGACTCGGGTGGGATCGAGGTTGAGGTTGTTGTCTACCCTTATGCAGACTACCTTACAGCACTCAAGACAGCACTACCTGGTGGTACGGGTCCAGATGTCTTCGAGGTAAACTGGCAAGTAGTGCAGCCCTACGTTTCCGCTGACCTGCTTCGCCCCCTTGACGATCTGGCGAGCGCCACATGGGGCGAGTGGAAAGACGCGTTTCTGAAGCCCGTGATCGACGAGATCATGCGGCTCGGGAAGGAGGATGGGTCTGGTAACGCCTATATGCTAGCCACCAACTGTGACGTTGCGGGCTACATGTGGTACAACATCCCTGTGTTTGAGGAGCATGGCATCAGCGTTCCCAAGGACTGGGCAGAGTTCGAGTCGATCTGTGAGGAGCTCAAGAGCGTCGAGGTGCTTCCCATCGTCATGGGTGGCAAGGACCAGTGGCAGCATCAGTGGTGGTGGCTAGCGCTTGCTGAGGTCTTGGCCCCAGGGAAGATGGCCAAGGTCGAGGAGTTTGAGATCAGTTTTGTGGACGATGACCTGGAAAGGACAGCCGTAACGTACAAGAGCATGTTTGACAACCACTGGTTCGCTGAGGGCACCATGGGCATGGACGTGTGGACTGGCGCCATGCCTCTGTTCTGGCAAAGCGAGGCGGCGATGTTCATGGCTGGATCTTGGGCCATCTACTGGACCGGTTCATTTGTGTCCGAGGAGGTTAACAAGGCGACTGAACACATGGGTTGCTTCCTGCCGCCTGGGGGGAAAGGCCTGTCAACCGTGTCGACGGCCTGGTCGATGACTCAGACTGCTAAGGAGCCCGAAGCGGCTTGGGAGTTCATCAAGTTCTGGGTCGATGGTCGGGGAGCTGAGGTCGTGGCGACCTTCACTGGCCTGCCCGCTAGCAAGCGTCTCCCCCCCAAGAGCACCGGCACGCCATTCGACAAGAACATTATCGAGCCCAGCATCAAGCAGATGTTTGAGGGTGAGAATGCCTTTGCCAACCCCCGCTGCGCCACCCTCGCTGAGGCGATCGGCAACAGTTGTCAGGGCTTGGCTTTGGGCCAGTTGACGCCTGAGCAAATGCTAGTTGATCTGCAGAGTGTCAACGACAGCCAGTGTAAGAGATAGAGGCTAGGGATAGCATGACGGCACTTCCACGAAGGGAGGTGCCGTCATGCCATGACCCTATCGGCGGAGGAGGCAGCGGCGGGCAACCCCCGCCAAGACGGTTGGGCCTTGCGCCCAGATCGGGATCAGTGCACGAGCCAGTCTTCGTTGGCGATCGGGCGCCCTGGTGTGCCGCGGCTGGAATCGCTTCGATTTGTGAGAGCGGGAGTCGGAGTCTGCAAAGGTCGGGGGCCGTTGATCCGAGTTGGGCACCAGGGAGCAGACTCGGGTCACCATCGGCTGCGGGGCACAAGAGGCAGCCGCAGCTCCGTTGCTCGCCTGCTCCATGAGGTGGGGGCGAGGAAAGACCGTTCATCCGGGCCGGCGTGATCCGGCGGGCCCTTGCTCACGGGATCCTTGGAAGGCTTGGGCATGCCGTTCTCGGATCCTCTGTCCCGCCACTAGGAGGCTTGCTCGGGCTGTATGGATTCGCTCAAAGGGGGGACGACGGCATGAACACGCACGAAGGCAGCGTGATCCTGGGGATGTGGCGCCGTGTCGACATTCATTGGTCTACGCTGCGGCGAGTTGCTCGCCGTCATAACCTGAACTCCAACATCCTGTACGTTCTGCCGGCCCTGATCGTTTATCTGCTGTACGTCGCCTGGCCTATCATCTCAGTGTTCCGCGACAGCCTCTACCGTTGGGACGGCATCAGTCGGGATAAGGTCTTTCTGGGCTTTGCCAACTATCGCGAGCTGCTATTCGCCGATCGCTTTTTCCGAAATGCGATTACAAACAATGTGCTATGGTTTTTTATTACTGTTGGTCTATGCATTTTGTTTGGTTTCATTCTGGCCTACGTTCTTAATATGTCTATTCGCTTTCGTAATATCTATCGCACCCTGATCTTCTTGCCTTTGACTGCTTCGGGCGTCGTCGTAAGCTTGGCTTGGAACAATATCTACAACTTTCAGTTTGGCATCGTGAACGTTAGCTTGCGCAGCATAGGCCTAGGCGGTTTGGTCCAGGATTGGCTCGGTAATCCCAGCCTTGCGCTATATGCGATCCTTGTCGCGGCAGTCTGGCGCGGAACAGGCTCACACGTCATCATGTACCTGGCCGCCTTGCAGGGCATCTCGACGGAGATGCTAGAGGCAGCTATGATCGACGGGGCCAACGGCCTGCAACGCATGTGGTACATCGCGATCCCGCTCGTGCGTGGGACGACCGCGGCGCTCCTGATACTCGGAGCCATCGGTGCGGTGGGCGCTTTCGATCTGGTGTACCTGATGACTCGTGGCGGCCCCTATCATGCAACTGAGCTGATTGCTTTGCGGGTTTTCGACCTAGCCTTTGTTACGCACCGCACTGGCTACGCCTCCGCGCTCTCGGTTTTACTAGTTCTCATTGCTGGCGTTATCACTGTTTTCCAGGTGCTCCGCTACCGGGGAGCACCTGGGGCGCAGTAGGGAGGAGCAAGCACATGCCTACTCTTTGGGCCAGGCCGATCCAGCGCGTCATTCTGCATTCAATGCTGATGGTGGTCTCTTTTCTATTTCTGTTTCCCATGCTCTACATGGTCAGCACAGCGGTCAAGGCCCCGGGAGAGACCATGATTAACCCGGGCATCATTCCTCACTCCGTTGACTTGGCCAAGTTCGTCGACGTATGGCAGCGCGCCGGCGTGGTAAGGCTGGGGCTGAATAGCCTCTTTATCACTGTTAGTACTGTGGGGTTGGTTTTGTTGCTAGGCTCGCTCGCAGCATTTGCTTTTTCTCGTTTGAACTTTTTTGGCAAAAGTATCCTCCAAGTTCTTTTCTTAGTGAGTCTTATGATACCATTTGCTTCTGTAATTGTTCCTTTGTATCAACTTAATCGTTCATTATCCACCATGAACACATATATGGCGGTGATCGGTCCATATGTTGCATTCGGTCTTCCTTTTGCTATTCTGTTTCTTCGCTTTTACTTTGATACTCTGCCACAGGAATTGGAGGAGGCAGCACGCATTGATGGTGCGCCGACGTTCATCATCTACTGGCGCGTGCTCCTACCGTTGACCACGCCTGCCTTGGCGACCGTCGCGATCTTTCAGGCCTTGGGCGCTTGGAACGAGTTCCTGCTAGCTTTGCTGTTTCTGACTAGGTCGGATCTTCGTACGCTCCCTACGGGGGCAGTCCATTTTCAGATGATGTTCGGACGACAGTTTGAGCACATGTGTGCCCTGCTTCTGATTATTTCGTTTCCCGTAGTGGTGCTGTTTCTAGTGCTGCAGAAGCAGTTTGTGGCGGGTCTCACTACAGGTGCGATCAAGGGCAGCTAGGGGGCACGTGTTTCTAACGCTGCATGGGCAGCCCGCAACGGCGATTGAGCGTAGGCTACGGTACGAGGGGCAACAGGGCGACGATCTGGTCTCACTGCGCCACACTGGTTTTTGGGAATCCGCAGCAGAGGGAGCTTCGCACTGCTCCCGGAGGTTCAGGAGCGTCGTCAGCTTCGCGGTGCCTCAGTCTGCACACGGACGCGGCAGCGGCATGTTCGGAAGCTAACACACGCAACGCTGGTAGATTCCAGGCAGAAGCGTCGTAGGCCGGCCCGGCGCTCAGAACCCGGTGTCGCGTGATGGCTGGAGACCCGATGCAGCGATGATTGCGCAGTATTGCCGACTGCGAGGAGGCAGCCCTGGGGTTCGTCACTAGTCACTTCGAGGTGGAGAACCGCATGGGCTCAACAAGGAGGATGTCATGAAGATCGGCCATTTCCAGGTTGAGTGTCTGCCAGGTGACCATGAGGCGAACACCGCCAAGGTCATATCGTGCCTGCAGCTCGCCGATGCCGAGGGTGTAGAGATCGTCAGTTTTCCAGAGGGCATGCTCACTGGCTGGCATGACTCCGAGGCCCAGAATCGTCGCCACAGTCTGGCTGCAGACGGGCCCGAGATAGCGGCCTTACTCGACGAGAGTTCCCGGTTCAGCACCACGTTCATCGTTGGTTTTGGCGAAGTCCGAGGATCTAGGCTCTTCCAATCAGCTCTTGTTGCCGAAGGCGGCGCACTACTGGGAGTCTACAGCAAGGCGATCCCATGGTTCAGTTGGCATACACCTGGAAGGGATTTCCCAGTCTTTGAACGGAAGGAGGTGAAGTTCGGCGTGATTCTGTGCAATGACGGCTGTTTCGTGGAGCCCTCACATATCCTTGCACTGAAAGGTGCCAGAATCATCTTTGCCCCCCACTACACCTACCTTCCCAAGGAAATCCTGCTCCCGCACTTTCTCAGTGTTCGTGCTCAGCATACCGCCAGAGCAATCGAGAACAACGTATGGTTCCTTCGGGGAAGCAATGTGGTTCTCGGTGAGCGCGATCCCTGCATGCCATCTGTTGACGGTGTGGGCTACGGAGATAGCTACTTGATGGATCCATACGGGGAGTTGCTCGTCCGCAGCCAGCGGAACGTCGAGTGTTTCGTCCACTATGATGTCGATGTCTCGGCGGTCGCGGCAAGGCAGTGGCCGTGTACAACGGCTGCACAGGAACTCGGGTCGATTATCCAGGGGATTCTGAAGGATGAGCCCCTCGAACGCTGACGTTTCTCAGAAGGCGGTGCCCGGTTAGTTCCGGGAGAGGGTAATCCTGGCGCTTCTGGGAGCAGCGTGATTATGTAGAGCCAGCACAGGATGGGGAAATGGATGAGCCTCGGAAGCGATCTGATCTCCTGCCGATTCGTCTGATTCGGGGAAAGCAAGACGGGACGGCTGCATGATCGAGCTCAGTCCTTAGGAGCGAAAGTATGCCTAAGCCAGAAGGGATCGTGTTGCGCACTGCTACGGACGTACTGGTCTTTGACCGCTGCTCAGCCCAGCTGGTTTCCTTCCGCGGCCTAGCGGCCACCGAGCTTGAGTTCGTATGCTCTGGAGTCTGCCCGCCGGTCTTCGTCGTCCAGTACCTTGATGCAGATCACCGCTTCGGCCAACTGACCTCTCAACAGGCGGAAGACGTTCAGGTGGATGTGGAGTGGTTGCGTGAGCAGACCATCCTGACCGCAACGTTCCGCCGGTTGGCAGGGCTCGAGATTGACGTGACCGTGACTGTCCGGGCTGCCGCAGATGATCGCTTCAGTCACTGGTCCCTAGGCCTGCGTAACGGGGCCGATATGCGGATCACTGATGTCCAGTTCCCGTTTCTTGTCCTGCCCTACCACCTCGGCGGCATGCCTGGCAGCGAGGCTTTGGTCTGGCCCATCAACTCAGGCATCTTGCTACGCTCACCTCGCCCCGACCAACTCGCTCCCGATTGCCCTCACACCTGGCAGATGCGACCGGAGAACGGGAACTACAACCACTATCCCGGACACATCTTTGCGCAGTTCCTGGCGTACCACAATGATCGTGCGGGAATCTTCGCGAGTTGCTTGGATGCCTGCGGACGGATCAAGCTTATCATCCCCGTCCATCACGAGCCCGGACTGCGCCTAGGCTTCGCCCACGTTGGTGACTGGCCAGTGAGTGGCGAGCGCAGCATCGAGTATGATGTGATCGTTGGGAGCTTTCAGGGTGACTGGTATGACGCAGCGGAGCTGTATCGCCAATGGAGTTTGCAGCAGCCTTGGGCCCAGGCTCCTCTGCACACTCGCGTCGATCTGCCCTCTTGGCTTCTGGACTCGCCACCGCACATCATCCTGCGCATGCAAGGCGAACTTGATGTCGGTCCCACCACGCCGAACCATGCCTTCCTGCCCTACGCCAAGGCCATCCCCATGCTGGAGGAGGTTGCCCAGCGCGCTGGGGCGCCGTTGGTGCCGGTGATCATGTCATGGGAGCGGCCGGGGCCTTGGATCTACCCAGACTGCTTCCCGCCCGTTGGGGGGGAGAAGTCCTTGCGCGAGTTTGTGCAACTCGCGTGGGAGCGAGGTTGGCACGTCGGGACCTTTTGCAACGGCACTCGGTGGGTGACGGGTCACTACTGGAGTGGTTACGATGGCGAGGACTTTTTCGCCCAACGAGATGGAGGACGATGCGTCTGCCGCGCACACGATGGCGCCCTGTGGGAGGAGGGCTGGAGCTGGCGTCCGAGCTACTCCTGCTGCTTAGGCGTGCCCATGACTCGTGAAATCGCCCTCGAATTCGTGCGCACCCTTGTGGGTTGGGGCCTGGACTGGATCCAGTTCCTAGATCAGAACGTTGGCTGCTGCACACTGCCCTGCTTTGCCGGCGACCATTGCCACCCGTCGACGCCGGGCCATTGGATGACAGACAGTATGCACCTCATGCTTGACAGCTTCAGGGAACTGGCTGCGCAGGAACTAGAAAGGAGTGGCGGCGTCCGGCAGATCGTCTTCTCGGTGGAGAGGCCACCGAACGAGTACTTTATGCCCTACTTTCCGATCTGCGACGCGCGCGTCGTCCCGCCAGGCCATGGACACCCGGCATATCAGGGGCAGGAATTCATCCCCCTCTTCCACTATCTGTACCACGAGTTCGTGCTACTACAAGGCGGTTTTGGTCTAGGCCCCGAGCCCTATCACCTGCCAATCCGCAATGCCTACAACCTGGTAATTGGCCAGATTCCTGGGGCCGTGCTGAAAGATAACGGGCAGCTGCTGAACCGCGACACTGAGAACTGGGCGGCGTGGGGGCCCGAGGTGGGTTCAAACGAGGATGCTCTACAGATGCTGCGAGCAGCGACAGCTCTCCGGCGAGGGCCCGCCAGAGAGTTCCTGGTATACGGCCGCATGCAGCCCCCGGCGGCTCTCGATGGGATCAGAACCATCCGTTGGCAATACGGGGGTCATGTTCATCGTATCCCGGCAGTGTTCCACGCCGCGTGGGATGCTCCAGACGGGCGCCTTGGTCTCGTGCTCGCGAATTGGACGACTCGGCAGTTCCGACTGCGGGTAGAGGATGGACGCCTGGGCTCTGAGGTCGCGCAGCACCTGGCCACAGACGGCGTCCATTCGGCGCCTCGGTCTGCCCGTGGAGGTGGGATCTCCATCACCTTGCCTCCGCTGAGCTGTATGCTGTTGGAGTCCCGAGCTTAGCGGGTGCATTGCAGTAAGGAGGAAGACGATGGATACAGCCCGAGAGCGCTTCATGCGGACTCTGGACTTCATGGTCAGCGACCCTCCGTTCGTACGATTTGGTGCCGAGTACGTGTGGGAGGAAACGATCGAGCTCTGGCGGCAACAGGGCTACGACGGCCGACCGCTTGAGCAGGTCTTCGGAACCGATACCCTCATCGATCTGGGCGTCAACTACGGTCCGGCACCCGAGTTCTCGCGCCAAGTACTGGCCGAGGACGTTCGCACTGTCACATACGTCAATCACGAGGGCATCGTCGTGCGTGAGTTCAAGGGTCACCACATGGCCAGCATGCCCCAGTTCGTCCGCTTCCCAGTTGAGACGGAAGCGGACTTCGCGCGCTTGGCGGGCGAGCGCTTGGGCCTGAATGTGGAGGAACGCTTCTCTGATGAGTGGAAGGGAAAGCTTCCCGCCTGGAAAGACTCGGAGCAACCCCGCCGTTGCTGGGCCAACCGCTGGGGCGGCTTTTTCGGCGCTCTCCGAAACCTCATGGGTCTCGAGGGGTTGTGCGTCGCAATCTATGAGCAGCCCCGGCTCGTCGAGAGGATGATGGCCGAGCGCGCCGAGGCGATCATCACCGTTACCGACGAGGTTCTACGCCACAGCGATTTCGAGACCTTCTGGTTCTGGGAAGACATGGCCTACAACCATGGCTCGCTGGTTGATCCTCGCCTTTTCCGTCGGCTGGCTCTCCCTCACTATCGGCGAGTGTGTGACTGGCTACGCTCTCGTGGGATCCGGCATATCTGGCTCGACAGCGACGGTGACATTCGTGAGCTGATCCCCGTCTGGCTCGAAGGTGGAATCAACGGCCTATGGCCCTTCGAGGTACAGGCGGGCATGGACGTAGTTCAGGTGCGTCGGGAGTATGGCCACGACCTGGCACTGGCGGGCGGAATCGACAAGCGCGCGGTTGCCCAAGGGGGAGGGGCGATGCGAAGCGAAGTCGAGCGCGTGATGCCTCTCGTGGCCGATGGCGGCTACCTTCCCGAGCTGGACCATGGGGTGCCGCCCGATATCTCATGGCCAAACTACCGTGAGTATATGGGGTACCTACTGCAACGCTTGCAGCGTGGCTAGGCTCAAGTACGGAGGGAATCCAGGTGTCAGCAATCAACAACCGGGAGCGCTTCCTGCGGATGCTAGACTTTTCCCCTGTTGACCGCGGCTTCAACCACGAGTTGCCCTTGTGGGTGCAGACCTACGATCGTTGGCACACCGAGGGCATGCCGGACGACGTCCACATCGGTGATCTGATGGCGGGCTGCGCGTTTTTTGGTGTCGATCGGGTGGGTTATCTGCCGCTGAGAGTGACGGAGATGATGCCTCCTTTCAGGGTCGAGGTGCTAGAAGAAGACGAGCGCTACCGCGTCATGCGGTTCGCCGACGGGCATATCACGCGTGCACTCAAGGAGGGAGAGTCGGGGGGCATGCGCATGTCCATGGACCAGTACCTCTCCTTCCCGGTCGTCGATCGCGATAGCTGGCAGGATGTCCGACGCCGCTACAACCCGCGCTCTCCGGCCCGCTACCCCGAGTGGTGGGAGGACCTCAAGCGCTGTCTAGCGGGGCGCGACTATCCCCTTTACTTGACCCGTAATGGTTGTTTTGGTCTTTATTCCTTTCTAAGACGTTTGATGGGGACAGAGCTTGCCTGCACAATCTTCTATGACGATCAGGCTCTTGCCGATGAAATACTCGACTACCTGACAGACTATCTCATCGAGCTCATCCACCCCGTGCTAGACCAAGTAGAGGTTGACGTCTTCAACTACTTTGAGGATTTTGCCTACAACGCCGGCCCGCTGATTGGGCCCACCATCTTCCGCCGGTTTCTGTTTGCCAGATACCGCCGGATCAACGATCTCTTACGTGCCCATGGTGTGCGACACATATTGCTGGACAGTGATGGGAACTCAAGTGTTCTGCTCCCACTGATGATCGAGGCCGGGATCACTTGTCACTGGCCTCTGGAGCGGACTACGATGGACCCTCTCGCCGTGAGAGCAGAGTACGGGCATGATCTGGCCCTCATAGGAGGAATCGACAAGCGCGCCCTAGCTCGAGGAAGAAAGGCGATCACAGCGGAGCTATACCGAATCATACCCCCTCTGATCGAGGATGGTGGTTACATCCCCACCCTCGATCACGCCGTCCCTCCGGACGTATCGTACGACAACTGGATGTACTACATGGAGTTGAAGCTCAGGTTACTAGGTAGCTAGCACCGAGTCCAGCTCTCCCAGCCAGCTGATGCCATCGTGCTGTGTGGTGGTCGCGTTGAGCCATCAGGGACGAACCCGGCGACGCGTCGTGCCTTCACCTCAGGAGCATTGCCGTCCGACGGGAGCATCAGGCATAGATCCTCACCGGGATTAAGGGTGTCGCCCTTTCTAGGCATCCGTTGTGGGAGGCATAGACAGGGCGCCCATGGGCTCACCGCGGCCATAGGCCGCGAGGCAGTTGCGGCCGACGCGATCGGCCAGGTGGTCACGCCAGGGCCAAGAGCTATGCCCCGCCTTTGTCTTGCGGCGTATTTGGACGGTCTCCCGTTGCTGCTCAGCCGCCTTGGCTAACATAGCGTCGGGCCATAGGACTTGTGCGCTAACGGCTATCTACCGATCCCCTTCGCCAGAAAGACAAGGAGCAGTGCCCATGCGTACCAACGCCCCCTGCTACGACGCTCTACGTGCCTACATCGAGGATGTCCCCATCATAGATTGTCACGACCACACGGCTGAGTGCGGCCCCAAGTACGAGGATCCCCTTCACGTGCTCACCAATAGCTACTGTGTATGCGACCTACACAGCGCTTCGGGCGATGACGACGTTCAGTACATGCAGAACCGGAGCGTGTCCTGGGAGGAGCGATGGCCCGTGTTCGAACGCGTCTGGAAGCGCACCTGCCACACCGGCTACGCTCGCGTTAGTCGTATGGTGATGGCCCACTTCTACGGTGAGGAGGAGGTGACCCTCGCCGCGGCCCGACGCATCAAGGGCAGGCTGCTCGATCTGACGGACCGCGGGACTTTCGATGCCATCTTGGAGCAGGCTGGCATCGTCGCTCGCCTCGAGAACGTTTCACCGCCCTTGCTCTGTGTGCTCAATGGGACCTTCCAGCTCAGTCCGCGCGGACGACTGGTCGTCTCGCTGCCCGCCCTCCATGCCATCCACTCGCGCCAATCCATCAGCGAGACGCAGCTCGAGCAAGCCCTAGGCCTGACCATCACGTCCCTGGACGATTACGTCGATGCTTGCCGCCGCGCTTTCGTCGTCCTCAAGGACGCTGGCGTCGTGGCCTTCAAAGACTGGAGTGCCTACACGCGTACGCTGGCCTACGGCAACCCGAACCGCGCCGAGGCCGAGGTTGTCTTCAACTGGTTCATTGAGGACCCCCGCCGTTCCGCCAGCTACCCGGACCAGATCCGCCCCCTGGACGACTATCTCATGCACGCCTTCATGCGGATGGCCCGTGACCTGGACCTCCCGGTCCAGATACACACCGGGCACATGGCTGGCTTCCGGAACGATATCGCAAAGACCAATGCTGCGCATCTCACGCGTCTGATCGAGCTGCACTCCGACGTCCGATTTGATCTGTTCCATGCCAACTGGCCTTACGACGGCGACCTGATCTACTTGGCCAAGAACCATCCAAACGTGGCGATCGACTTCTGCTGGGCGCATATCATCGATCCGATCTACTGTCAACGGATGCTTCAGCAGGTCGTCTCGGCGGTGCCCCACGCCAAGGTGCACGGCTTCGGCGCCGACCATGCTGGCAACGCCGACCGTACCTGGGCACATGCCAGCATCGCTCGCGCCAACATCGCCATCGCGCTGTCGCAACTGGTGGATGCCGAGTGGTTTGGTCTGGATGAGGCCAAAGGGATCGCTTGGGCATGGCTATTCGAGAACCCCAACGCGTTCTTCAATCTGGGCATCGAGGCCTAGTCGGAGACAGAGACCAAGCTGGCTGCGCTGCTGCGGTCAGGTCGGCGATAGCTCCGGCGCGGGCCACCGTTGTGAGGGGGGAACTGAGTCTAGCGCCAGGGCAATCGCTTTCTGACTCCGAGGACTTTGAGGAGGTAATCCGAGTCGCAGCCCGCCCTGAGGCGCTTGGTCTTGACGCCACGCTTGCTCGTTTTCTACTGTTTAAGCAGATTGAGGGCGATACGTCGCAGCACCGCGAGATTCTCGTCTGCATGACTCTGACGCACCCCACAGTCGTCCTCGCGGAAAGCGATGTCCAATACCCAATGCAAGCAGTTCGCAGTGCCCCAATGGCCGCGGATCGCTTGGGCGAGGGCCTGGGCGTCTCCTGCCAGGCTGGAGATATCGTAGCGCCGCTCCCGGCTGACGTCTTCGCCTACCCGTCGCTCAGTCTCCACCATGGCAACGCTACGAAGCCCAGGCCATTGGTCGCCCCGACTGAAATAGCGCAGATACTGTTCCTCGCCGATGGTCCAGTAACGACGGATCTCCAGACGCCCGTGACCAATGTCGACCGTCTTACGCTGGTCATGGGCCACACCTCGAAAGTCAGTCGATAGGGCCTCTTCAGAGGCCAAGACCACATCCTGGTACAGACTGCCCCGATTCTCCTTGAGGGCCAGCCCATAGCCCGCCTGCTGATTGCGAATGATCTGCGCGATAGCCATCTGACAGCCGACGGCGTTGATAGTTACGATGCAGCCTTCCAGGTATGACAGGCGCAAAAGAGGGGATAGAGCGGAGGTCTCGTTGGCCTTGTCGTCGCCCCTGACCTGTCCAGCACCAGCCCATAGTGGGTGGCCCAGGCGCTAAACATATGGATAGCGGCTTTGTCACGCGTCCCGTCATGGTAACGGCGCAGTGCCTTGCAGTCCAACGCCACGACTTGTCCCTCGGTCCACACAGAGACGGCTGCGATCCACGACCGGAAGCAGGCTTCGATCTGTATCAGGTTGTCGGGGCCAAACACCCGCCCGAAGGTATCGTGGCTAGGAATGCCATGGGGCAGTTCTCAAAAGCCCTGCAGCCAACGTTCCTTGGCCTCCCCAAGCGTTTGCACATCCTCCCAGCCGTCAGCACCGCAGATCACAGCGCAGATAGCGATGACGATGCCATCCAGAAGACGATGCCGTGTGCCCTGTGGCCGCTGCGGGTCTTCGAGATCGCCAAAGTGGTCCGCAATGTCGGCTGGCACCGTATCCGTCATGGTGCACCTCAACCCCCCAAGACCGAGCCGGTACCGTGATGATGGATTCACCGGTGAGGTACCGCAACCAGATCGCGAGTGCCCTAGTGCAACCGCGATTCCCAGCGTGTCCAGTCAAATGAAAACGTCACCGAGGGCATCTCGTTCTACCATTTGAAAACGTCACCGGAGAGCAGGGCCTCCTCCTTTCGCAGTGTGGTTGGGTACAACGGATGATCGGGTAGTAGCGTAGCGAAAACGTCCTCGCTCCGATGTGCCTGAGCACCCGGTAGCGCAAAGAAGGTGCGGACGTCCTCCTCTAGCTTTTGGCTGAAGGTCAGTGGATCGGTTTGGTCGTAAAGGCGCTGCAGCTGATCGGCTACCGCTGCGCTCATCGTGCCCGAGGCCAGCAGACGCTGGAAGGGAGTACGGGGCCTATCCCAGTGACGTCGCACCCGCTGGGTCTCACGGTCGTAGGTCTTGTGTGTCAGCCGCATGACCGGCTGAAAGAGGTTATGGTAGATGCGCAGCTTCTCGTAGAAGGCGTTGAGAGCCCGGGCCTGCTCGGCCGAGTCCAGGCGATCGTGACCAATCCAGCCTCGGATCAAAGCCCCGTTGCGATGCTCGACGAAACGGTTGTCGTTCTTTTGCCAGGGGCGGCTGCGTGAGAGATGGGCGCCCGCGAAGAGTTCTCCAAAGAACTGCACGAGATGCGCATTGAAGAACTCACTGCCATTATCCGGATGAATCTCTAGCACCGAGAAGGGCAAACGCTGGGCACACCGCTGAAACCCGTCCTGCATCACCAGATAGCTGCGTCCCAGCACCGCAGCCATCTCGCTCCAGCCGCTGGCGACGTCCACCAGATGCAAGGTATGCACATACTCTCCGCCCGCACGGCGGCCGCAGTGGTGTACCAAGTCCACCTCCAGATGCCCAGGGGTGGCGGCATCCCAGGGGATGCGCCCTGCTGGAACCCCCGCCAATAACCCATTGCGCGTGAGCCCAGGACGGCGCTGGCGCCGCGGCTCGTCCTGTCGGACCCGTTGCAGGATGCGTCGCACGGTCGAGACACTGATGCGCTCCAGTTGCTCCTGCAGGGCCGGCGTTACACGAAGATGCCCGTGTTGTGCCAGCTTTTCGGCATAGTCCGCCAGGTTTGGCGCCAGCCGCTCGGCGCAGATACCGTCGTAGGCCCGGTAGACGATGCGCACCGCATCGTCTACCTCAGGGCCGTAGCTGCGACCTCGCCCTTTCCTGCGGCGCTTCCGCTGGCAACTGCCATTCAGGCGTCGGATGATGGTCTTGCGGTCCAGCCGCGTGGTTGTCTCGAGCGCGTCCAGAATCCGCCCCTTTCCGGTCCGTGAAGCTTTGCGATAGGCTCCTTGCTGCATTCGCAGCACTTTCAGACGTTCTTCCAGGTCCAACTTTTCTGTGGCCATGCTGTCCCCTCGGTGACATTTTCATTTGAGAGAACATCGTGCCCCGGGTGACATTTTGGATGAAAGAGCACGCCCAGTTGACATCGCCAGAGATCCAGGTTACACTGGTGTTACTTGTACGTACAGGTACCTATCTTTCATCCTGAAGAGGCATCTTCCTATGTCCGCAGTTGATCCGAAGAGCCCCCTCCCCTACTACCAACAGATTGCAGATGCTCTACGCGCCGAGATCGAAGCGGGCGTGTCTAGGGGCAACGGTTTTCGCCTGGCATCCGAACACGAGCTCTGTGAGCGCTTTGGCGTCACGCGGACCACGGTTAGGAGCGCCTTGGATGTACTGGAGCGCGAGGGGCGGATCTACCGCCAGGTCGGCCGCGGCACCTTTGCGGCTGCCAGGCGTCTTGAGCAGAACGTCACCGAACTGGTCTCGACGACCGAGGATATGCGCCGGCGCGGGCGGAGCATCACGACGCGCGTGCTCTCGCTTGAGCGCATACCAGCCACGGGAAAGGTCTGCGGTGCGCTAGCCCTCGGTGCCGCGCAAGTGGTCTACGAGTTGACGCGTTTGCGGGAGGCGGACGGTGAGCCGATCAGCCTCCAGACCTGCTACCTCCCCGCGCAGCTCTGTCCGGGCTTGGAGGAGCATGATCTCAGCGTGTCGCTGTACCGCTTGCTGGAGAGCGAGTACAACTTCTACCTATGGACGGCACGAGAGACGCTCAGCGCACGGCGAGCCACGAGCGCGGAAGCCGGATTGCTTGGGATGCCCGTACGGGACGCGGTGCTCTACGCCGAGCGCGTGACCTACACCGCCGACGATACGCCGGTAGAGTACCTCGAGGCCGTGTGGCGCGGCGATCGGTATAGCTTCCAGATCAACCTGTCGCGACCGCAGTAGGCAAAGGAGCAAGGCCATGGGTGTCATCGAAGGGTTCGTCGACTATCAGCGCCGCGAGTACTGCAAGGATATCGTCTGCCCGATCCAGCTGCTGCTAGAAGAGGCGGAAGCCGGATCGCCCGCCTACGATTATATTCGGTCCATCTGTCAGACCGCGTGCATCCATTCGACGTATGAGTTTCACCACTGGCTGATCGACAAGGGCTACCTGGTGGTAAGGCCGGCCTGACCTGAGACCGCAGCGAGCGCGCCCAGAAGAGCAAGAGCCGCCGCCAACCTGGACGGGGCAAGGAGCAAGCGGATGCTAACCGCGACGCATCACCTGTTGCTGGCCGAGCAGCGTCAGGCCGTATCCGAGGCCGTGGGCCTGCCGGTACTGCTGACCGCGTACCCCGGCCTGATCCGCCACGACGCCCTGTTGGAGGCCATCGGCCCCGCGGCCGGGCGAACCTGCGGCGCGGTCTGGGTGGAAGGGGCCGGAGTCTGCGCCTTTGGGCGATCGGCGGCCGAGCTACAGATGGTTGCGACGACCTATAGGGCGACAGCGGTCCGCGGCGAAGGCGCCGACCAACTGAGACGGCGCCTTGATAGAGTCGCTGAGGGAGCGGGGGCAGGTGAGCTCTTTGCCGGCGAGGTGGTCCTGATCACCGGCGCGGCATCGGGCATCGGCAGGGCCTGCGTCGATGCCTTTCTCGAGCGCGGGGCGGCGGTCGTGGGCCTGGACATCAACCCGGCCATCGTCGATCTCTCTGAAGCACCGGCATACTTGGGTCTGGCATGTGACGCCGCCGACGAGGCGGCGGTAGTGGACGCGCTAGGCCAGGTAGTGCAGACGTTTGGCGGGCTGGATATGCTGGTGCTGAACGCCGGCGTGTTCCCGGCAGGTTGTGACATCGCCGCATTGGAGCTGGCCGAGTGGCGTCGTGTCATGCGCATCAACCTGGATGCCGGGCTGATCATGCTGCGCCACGCGCATCCCCTGCTCAAGCTCGCGCCCCGGGGCGGTCGGGTGGCGGTGAACGGCTCGCGCAACGTCCTGGCGCCGGGGCCGGGGGCGGCGGCCTACTCCTGCTCCAAGGCGGCCCTGACGCAACTGGCGCGTGTCGCGGCCCTGGAGTGGGGGACGGACGGCATTCGCGTGAACGTCTTTCACGCGCACGGCGTCTTTGACACGGGCATCTGGACCGACGAGGTGCTGGCGGCTCGCGCGCGTCACTATGGGAAGACGGTGGAGGAGTACAAGCGTAACAACCTTCTCAAGACGGAAGTGACCAGTCGCGACGTGGCCGAGCTGGCCGCGGCGATGTGCGGGCCGCTGTTCGCCAAGACGACCGGCGCCCAGGTCCCCATCGACGGCGGCAGCGACCGCGTGGTGTAGCAGAGGGCCAGGGCGGGCGCGCACCGCCTGCCAACTGGCGTAGGAGGATCATCATGCCGAGTGAGCTGCGCTTTTCCGCCAATATCAACACCTTTAACGCCTGTGCCGACCGCTACGTCCTATCGGGCTATGGCGAGCGGCTGTCCACAGAGCAGCTGATCGAGGCTGCCACCAAGGTGGAGGGCCTATCCGGCGTGGAGGTCGTGGGATTTTGGCACGTGAACGACGACAACGTCGTCCAGGTGAACCGACAGATCCGCGACGCCGGGCTGGAGGTGACCTGCGTGACGCCGGACATCTGGGCCTCGGCCAAGTGGGGTCGGGGCTCCTTTGCCTCCAACGACCCCAAGATCCGCCGGGCGGCCATTGACGAGGTAAAGCGCTCCATGGAGTGGGCGCAGCAGATGGATTGCCAGGTGGTCGACCTCTGGTTCGGCCAGGACGGCTACGACTATCCTATGCAGGCCGACTATCTCTCGGCCTGGGATCGCCTGATCGAAGGGACCATCGAGTGCGCCGAGCATCTGCCCGGCGTCAACCTGGTGATCGAATACAAGCCCAAGGAGCCGCGCACCCACTGCTTTATTGGTACCGTGGGCAAGACACTGCTGCTCCTGGAAAAGGTGAACAAGCCCAACGTCGGCGCCATGATCGACGTAGGACACGCGCTGATGGCCTACGAGGTCACGGCCGAATCGGCCTCGCTGCTGCACTATTTCGGCAACAAGCTGTTCTACATGCACTTTAACGACAACTGGCGCCTTTGGGACGACGACATGACGGCTGGCTCGATCCACACCATCGAGCTGTTGGAACTGCTCTACTGGCTGGACCGGCTGGGCTACGATGGCTGGTACGCCCTGGACATCTTTCCCTACCGTGAGGACGGCATCGTGGCCGCCACCGAGAGCATCCGCTGGATCCAGGCCTTGCACGGCCTGCTGGACAAGATCGGCCGACCGCGCATCGCGGCGCTGATCGCTGAGAGTGACGCCATGGGGGCCTCGCGGGCCATCCGCGAGGCGCTCCTGGGATAATACGGACGTCGAGACGAACACACAGAAAGGAACTACACGTGACCAAGCAACTCTATGATCCCAACATGTTCAACTATATGTGGGAGAGCCTGGACCAGGATCGCTTTGTCGTCGGCACTTATTATGTGGAGGACATCAAAGAGGGCGTCGACTTCATCGACCATCTGGCGCAGATCCAGCGCCTGGCCCTGGAGGGCTCGACCGCCAGCTGGATGGAGATCAAGGAGGAGACGCCAGAGGTGCGGGAGCGGCTCTCCAGCAAGATTCTGAACTATCTGGAGATCCCGGCCGACAAGGGGACCAAGAAGGCGATCGTGCAGATGGCGTTCCCCATCGCCGCCTGGGAGGAGAACGTCAACGTTCCCATGTTGCTGCTTTCCATCATGGGAAACATCCCCGCCTTTCCAACCAACATGCGCATGCTGGACCTCTACGTTCCCCCCAGCGTGGCGGCCAAGTTCCAGGGACCAAAGTACGGCATCGAGGGCCTCCGCGCCAAGCTAGGCGTCCATGGCCGGCCACTGACGCTGCAGATCATCAAGCCCAAGATGGGCATGACGCCGGAGGAGACGGCAGCGCAGGTGTACCAGAGCGCCTTGGGCGGGGTGGACCTGGTCAAGGACGACGAGATGTGCAGCGAGCTTTCCAACTGCTCGTTCGAGGCGCGCTTGGAGGCGGTGCTCGAGGCGCTGGAAAAAGCCGAGCGCGAAACTGGCCAGAAGACGCTGTACATGGTGAGCATCACCGATGAGGTGGATCGGGTGGCGGACAAGTGTCGGCGGGCCGTCGAGCTGGGGGCCACGGGGCTGCTGTTTGCCTACTCGGCCGGCCTCTCGGCGCTCAAAGTGATCGCCGACGATCCCGCCATCGACGCGCCGATCCTGCTGCATGTCTCGCATATGCTGGCACTGCTGCCGCGCATGAACTTCCCCGTGCTCTCCAAGCTCTGCCGCCTGTGTGGCGCCGACATGATGCTGACCCCCTCCATGTGGTCCAGCATCCCGGTGGCCTCGGTGGAAGAGTCCTTGCGGGTGACCCAGACACTGGTGGCGCCGTTCTACCATATCAAGAAGACCTGGCCCATGCCCGCCGCGGGCATGTATCCCGGTTTGATCGACGTGCTGATCCAGGAACACGGCGTCGACTTTATCGTGCCCGCGGGCGGCGGCATGCTGGGCCATCCCATGGGCTACAAAGCCGGTGCCATGGCCTGGCGGCAGGCCATCGACGCGGTGCTGGCCGGCAAGACGCTACAGGAGGCAGCAGCCGAATACCCCGAGTTCCGGGCGGCCGCCGAGCTGTGGGGCATCCGCGAGCGTCCCAAGACGGTGTGGGGCTACTCGGGGCCGGACTATCATCCGGGCTTTGCGCCGAAGAATCTGACTTAGCCATCTAGTTTCGATGTCGTGCCCAGCAGGTTGCTCGGACCAACCTGCTGGGCGTCCGTAATGCCGATCGCCGTCCCACCGGAGGGAGAGAAGGCCCATGCCACAGAGCAACCCGCCGTTGCTAGAGCTGTACCGCACCATGCTGACCATCCGGCGCTTTGAGGAGCGCTGCAACCATCTGTTCATGCAGGGGCGGATCCCGTCCACGCTGCACCTGTACATCGGCCAGGAGGCCGTGGCCACAGGCGTGTGCGCGCACCTGAAAGATACGGATTATGTGTTGAGCACGCATCGCCCCCACGGACACGCTATCGCCAAGGGGGTGACGCCACGCAGCATCATGGCCGAGCTGTTCGCCAAGGCCACCGGTTGCTGCAAAGGCAAGGGCGGCTCTATGCATGTCGGCGACATGCGCGTGGGGATGCCGCCGGCCATCGCTATTGTGGGCGGCAACGCGCCCATCGCCTGCGGCATGGCCCTGGCCCAGAAGCGTTTGGGCAACGGCGGCGTGACGGTGTCCTCTTTCGGCGACGGGGCGGCCAACGAGGGCGCGGTGCACGAGGCCCTGAACATGGCCGCCATCTGGGATCTGCCGGCGATCTTTGTCTGCGAGAACAATCTCTACGCGGCCTCGACGGCCTTTGCCACGGCCTTCAAGATCGACGATGTGGCCGCCAGAGCCGCCGCCTACGGGATGCCCGGCATCGTCGTGGATGGCAACGACGTGTTGGCAGTCCACGAAGCGGCCGCCGCGGCCATCGCGCGCGCGCGGGAGGGCGGCGGGCCGACGCTGATGGAGTGCAAGACCTATCGCCTGTGCGGCCACTCGCGGAGCGACCCCCTGACCTATCGAACCAAAGAGGAGGAGGCGCGCTGGCTGGAGCGGGAGCCCATCGGGCGGCTGGCGGCGCAGATGCGCGAGCAGGACCTGGTCACAGAGGAGCGCCTGCGAAAGATCGAGGAGGTGGTGGTCGCCGTCATCGACGACGCGGTGGCCTATGCCGAGGCCAGCCCGGATCCCCTGCCCAGCGACGCGCTGCAGCACGTGTTCTACGGACAGGAGGCGTGAGCATGGCCAAGATGAGCATCGCCGAGGCGCTGCGGCAGGCCATTCGCGAGGAGATGGTCCGCGATCCGCGCGTCTTCTGTGTGGGCGAGGATATCGGCGTGGAGGGCGGCTTTGGCGGGGCCTTTACCGTGACCCTGGGACTATCAGAAGAGTTCGGCCACGAGCGCATCCTGGACACACCCATCTCCGAGATCGGCATCGCCGGCGTGGCCATCGGGGCGGCCATGGCCGGCCTGCGGCCCATCGCCGACGTGCAGTATGGCGATTTTCTGTTCTGCATGATGGATCAACTGGTGAACCAGGCAGCCAAGATGACCTACATGTCGGGCGGGACGGTGAGCGTCCCCATGGTCATGCGGGCGCCGGTGGGCTCGACCCGACGCGGCGCCCAGCACGCCCAGAGCCTGGAGGCCTTTTTCACCCACGTGCCCGGCCTGAAGGTGGTAGCCCCGGCCACCGCCTACGATGCCAAAGGCCTGCTGAAGAGCGCCGTGCGCGATGACAACCCGGTCCTGGTGTTTGAGCACAAGCTGCTGTACGGCTCCAAGGGGCCGCGTTCGGAGGCCGGAGCGCTGAGCCCGGTGGGCGAGGTGCCGGACGAGGAGTACCTGGTGCCCATCGGCAAGGGCATCGTCCGGCGCGAGGGCAGCGACGTGACCATCGTCGGCAAGCTCTTGACGCTGTACCGCGCGTTGGGCGCGGCGGAAAAGCTGGCGGCCGAGGGCATCAGCGCCGAGGTGATCGACCCGCGCACCCTGGTGCCGCTGGACAGGGAGCTGATCTTGGAGTCGGTGCGCAAGACCGGCCGGCTGGTGATCGTCGAGGAGGACAACCTGACCGGCGGGTGGGCCGCCGACATCGCCGCCATCGTGGCGGAGGAGGCTTTCTTCTACCTGGACGCCCCGATCGTGCGCGTCTCGGCGCCGGACACGCCCGCGCCCTTTGCGCCGGTGATGGAGGCCTTTTACGTACCTTCGGAGGAGCGGGTGATCGAGGCCGTCCGGTCGACGCTGTAGCGAGGGAAGAAAGGCATTGCCGTGAGTGCAATCTGTGGCGGTGGGGGTTAGCATGGCTCATCCGGTACTGGTGCCGCCTTTGGGGCAGACGGTGGACACCGTGACCATCGTGACCTGGTACAAGCGAGAGGGCGAGGCGGTCCGTGAGGGCGAGCCGCTCTACGCCATCGAGACCGACAAGGCCGTTCTGGACATCGAGGCCCAAGCGTCTGGCGTGCTGCGGGGCGTGACCGCCACCGAGGGCGACGAGGTGGAGGTGTTGCGCGCCATCGCAGAGATCGCCACCGCGGCAGAGGGCGGGACGGTCGGAACGACGGCTGAGGCGGCCGACGGCGCCCCCGAAGTCGCCCCATCGGAGAGTAGTGTTGCGGCGAGGGCGGTCACGCCGGTGCGCCGTGGTCCGCGTCAGTTCGTCTCGCCGCGCGCTCGCCGCCTGGCGGAGGCCGAGGGCGTTTCGCTGGAGGAGGTGGCGGGCAGCGGCCCAGAGGGCGCCGTCGTCGAGCGCGATGTGCGCGCATGGCTGGAGCGGCGCTCCAGCGCCCAGGAGACGCCGCCTCGCGAGCTCGCGGCGCCCGCGGCGGCGGTCAGCGAGGTCGTTGTCGCGCAGATGGGTGCTAAGCTCGCCGGCGCGCCGTTGGTCACCTTGGACGTCGAGGCCGATGCCAGCGCCTTGACGGGCCTGCGGGCCCAGTTGGCGGCCGCCGAGGTGGAGATAGCCGACACCGATCTCTGGCTGTGCGTGCTGGGGCGGGCTCTGCGCGACCAGCCGGCGCTGAACGCCTCATTGGAGGGGGACGTGCTGCGTCGTTGGCCACGGGTTCAGGTTGGCCTGGTAGTGGATACCGGCGACGGCCTGGCCGTGCCCGTGGTGCGCGACGTGGATCAGAAGCGGCTGGCGCAGCTAGCGCGGGAGACCAGGGAGCTGCGGGCGCGAGCGCACGAAGGCGCGCTCACGGCGGAGGATCTGAAAGGCGCGACCTTTACCCTGGCGGACCTGGGGGCTGCGGGCATCGACACCTTCACCCCGTTCCTGGACGCGCCCACCACAGCGATGATGGGGGTGGGGCGGATCCGAAAGGGCGGGGGAGCCGCGGATGCCACGGTGTGGCTCTCGCTCAGCTACGACCGACGCCTGGTCGATGCTGGACGGGCCTCGCGCTTCTTGCGGCAGGTGGCACAGCTCATCGAGCAGCCCTACCGTCTGCTGGCGTGAGGCGAGCGCGAAAGGGGGGCTAGCGATGCCGAAGACCATCTCTTGTCTGGCGATGGACATCGGCGCGGAGAGCGGCCGCGCCATGGTGGGAAGGTTCGACGGGGAGTGGCTGACCCTGTCGGAGGCGTATCGCTTCGCCAACGGCTCGGTGCGCCTGCCGGACGGGCTGCACTGGGACCTGTTGCGGATCTGGGCCGAGGTGCAGCACAGCCTGGCGCTGGTGGCCCATGAAGCGGGCGAAGCTCTCCGGAGCGTCGGCATCGACACCTGGGGCGTGGACTATGGCCTGCTGGATCGCACCGGCGCACTGATCGCCAACCCGTTCCATTACCGCGATGGTCGGACCGATGGCATGCTGGACGAGGCCGCCCGGCACATGTCGCACGCCGAGCTGTACCAGCGCACGGGCATGCCTCCATCCCAGCTCAACACCCTCTACCAGCTGCTATCCATGGTGGTGGGGCGGGACCCCGTCCTGGAGATCGCCGAGACCTTTTTGATGACGCCGGACTTGCTGCATTACTGGCTGACCGGCGTCAAGGGCTGCGAGTTCACCATCGCGACGTCGACGCAGTTGTACAGCCCCAGCCTCGACGGCTGGGACCCGGCCATCCTGGAGGCCATGGGCATTCCGGCGCGCCTCTTCCCGGCGCTGGTCCGGCCGGGAACGCGCTTGGGCGGCCTGCTGCCCTACGTCGCGCAGGGGTTGGACCTAGAGGGGCAGGCGCTCTCGGTCATCGCGCCGGCCTGCCATGACACCGCCTCGGCGGTGGCGGCGGTTCCCATGCGCGGCCCGGGCTGCGCCTGGATCAGCTCGGGCACCTGGTCCGTCGTGGGGACCGAGCTGGAGGCCCCCATCATCGATGCCGCGACGCAGGCCTACCACCTGGCCAACGAGGGGGGCGCGAGCGACACCTTCTTCCTCTGTCAAAACGTGATGGGCCTGTGGCTGGTGCAGCAATGCCGCCAGGCCTGGGCCGGTCAGGGCCAGGAGATGTCCTACACTCAACTGACGCAGCTTGCTCGCGAGGCCAAGCCGTTCCAGGCGGTCATCGATCCAGATGATGGCGCATTCTTCAAGCCGGGCGACATGCCCGCGCGGATCCAGGCCTATTGTCGGCGAACCGGCCAGACAGTCCTCGAGACGCCGGGGGGCATCATCCGCTGCGTGCTGGAGAGTCTGGCCCTCAAGTACCGCTGGGCGCTGGAGCGGCTGGACGAGGTGGTGGGGGGACGGCTGGAGCCGGTGCACCTGGTGGGCGGCGGGACGCAGAACACCCCGCTCAACCAGCTGACGGCGGACGCAACCGGACGGCTGGTGCTGGCCGGTCCCATCGAGGCCACGGCCCTGGGCAACGTGCTGATGCAGCTCTTGGCGTTGGGGGAGATCGGATCGCTGCAGGAGGGGCGCGAGCTCCTGCACCGCTCCTTTGCCCTGGAGGAGTACCTGCCCCGAGGCGGGGCCGAGGAGGCGTGGGAGCGCGGATACGCGCGGCTGTGCGAGCTTGTGTCGAGTTGAGCACGCCTGTGAGGGAACGAATCGGTTACTATCAGAGAAGGGAGAGCGACGAGATGGACTGGGGCAAGAAGAATCGTCTATCGCAGCTGCTGCCCGGTGGGCACGCCTACTACCTGCCCATCGACCACGGGTACTTTTTGGGGCCGACCCGCAAGTTGGAGAAGCCAGGCGAGACCATCGCGCCGCTATTGCTCTACTGCGACGCGCTGTTCGTGACCCGCGGGGTGCTGCGCGCTTGTGTCGAGCCGGTGGGCAGCCTGCCTATCATCCTCAGGATCTCGGGCGGTACCAGTATCGTGGGGCCCGACCTGGCCCATGAGGCGCTGACCACGTCCATCGAGGACATCATCCGCGTCAACGCCGCGGCGGTGGGGGTCTCGGTGTTCATCGGCAGCGAGTATGAGCGCGAAACGCTGCTGAACCTGACGGACGCGGTCAACCAGTGCCAGGACTATGGGATTCCGGTGATGGCGGTGACGGCAGTGGGCAAGGAGCTCGAGAAACGTGACGCTCGGTACTTGGCCCTGTGCTGCCGTATCTGCGCCGAGCTGGGCGCCGACGTGGTCAAAACCTACTGGTCAGAGGATTTCGAGAAGGTGGTCGAGGGCTGCCCGGTGCCAGTGGTGATGGCAGGCGGCCCCAAGTGCGAAACCAACCGCGAGGCATTCGAGTTCGTCTACGACGGGATGCAGCGAGGGGCGGCGGGCATCAACTTGGGGCGTAACGTCTGGCAGAACCAGAATCCGGTGCCCATGGCCAAGGCGCTGCGGGCCATCGTCCATGAGGGCGCGGACGTGGACGCGGCGGTCGCGATCTTTGACGACGCCATGCGTGGCGCGGCCAAGGCGCAGGGGCTGTAACGCGCCGCGATACAGGGTCGATGGAGCTCCCTCCGGGGGCAGTGTGCCTGCTCCTGGAGGGAGATTCCCGAGAACTGAGACGTGCTTCACAAGGTCGTGAGAGGATGGCTTCCTGGGCCCCCGGCCGTCCCTTGCCAAGGCGACCGTTATTAGGGAGCAGCCCGTGACCTTGTTGCGCGCCATGTTCAAGCGCCTATGGAGCCATCCGATACATCGGGCCTTTCCCCTTTGCTTCTCGCTCACGCGACGGGTAGCTATCCTGTGCGGCATCGTTCCTCTAAACTGGCAAGAGCATCTCGAGCATCATACTACAAGACATCTGGGTTCGCACCCCACCCGCGAATTCTCGGCAAGTATCTAGAATAACCGGCATCTAGCGCAGCCGGACGCTCTTCGGGACAGTTCAAAGATCAGGAAGCCCTGACGCAGGAGATATAACCAAAAAGTTGTGGATTGGTAGAGGAAGAAAGGCGGCGTATCCTGGGAGTTGCGACGA
>CAZUZB010000015.1:0-4472 GCA_964624695.1 uncultured Anaerolineales bacterium
ATGAACCGACGCCGTGTCCTGCTCCTTGGGCTAGACGGCGCAACGTGGCGCATTCTCGGCCCCATGATCGAGCAGGGGCACCTCCCCCATCTCGCTGCCCTGCGTAGCAGCGGAGCCTATGGCGAGCTTCGATCGACCATCCCGCCCGTCACCGCCGCCGCCTGGACCACCTTCCAGACCGGGCTGCTGCCCGGCAACCATGGCGTGTTCGACTTTCGCCAGCACGATGCCACCACTTACGAGACCTACGCCGTCTCCTCTCGCGACGTGCCTTCACCCACCCTTTGGGAGCTAGCCAGCGCCGCCGGCAAGCGCATAGCCCTGGTCAACGTGCCCCTCACCTATCCGCCACGAGCCATCAACGGCGCCATGGTAACGGGCATGCTCACCCCAGATCTGGAAGCTGAACTCACCTATCCTGCCGCGCTCAAGCGCTTGCTGCTACAGCGCGTGCCCGAATACCGTGTTCTGGTCTCCCAATCCGTGTTCAACCTGCAGGGCTGGTCGCGATACGTCGAGCTATCCGAGCGAACCGTGCGCGCCCGCGCCCAGGCGTTCCGCATGCTGGTGGACGAGCAGGTGCCCGATTGGGATTTGGCTATGCTGCACTTTCAGGAGACCGATACCCTCCAGCACGCCGCCTACCCGTGGCTCGATCCATCCCATCCCGAGTTCTCGGCCTCTCGCTACCGGAAAGCCTTGTCCGTGTATCAGGCCATCGACAAAGAGATCGGCGCTCTGGTAGAACGTTTCGGCGATACAGACACGCTCATCCTGGCCCTATCCGACCACGGCCACCATGCCGTATCCCGAACGGCCAACGTCAACGCAGCCCTGGCCGAGGCCGGCCTCCTGCAACTGGCCAGATCCAGCCAAAAGGCGTCCCTGACAGCCGCCGCGCGCGCCATCATGACCATGCTGCTACGGCTGGATCGCTGGAACCTCAACAAGAGACTCTTGCCTCGCGGCAAACGCCGCCGTCTGGTGGAGCAAGTCAACAACACCGTAGGCATCGCCTGGGAGAGCACCCAGGCCTATATGATCCATGGCTGGGTCTATGCCTATATCAATGTCAATCTCCAGGGGCGCGAGCCTAAAGGCATCGTGCCCGCCGCCGAGTACGACGCCGTGCGCCAGCAAGCGGTGGCCGCCCTGCGCGCCCTCCGTGACCCCGAGACCGGGGAGCCCGTCGTCGGAGAGGTGCTCACCCGGGAGGAGGCCTTTCCGGGGCTCGCCTGCGACCAGGCTCCCGACCTCGTGGCAGCGCCGAACCCCGGCTTTGAGTTCACCGCTTCGCTTCTACAGAGCAGCAAGGCCCGCGTTCGGCGCAACCTATGGCGACGCGACCACACCGGCACCCATTCGATGGATGGCATCCTCCTCGCCCACGGATCGGGCGTCTCGCCGGGATCGGTCCAAGACGCCCACCTGGTCGATCTCTTTCCCACCATCCTCGCCTGGCTCGGCATGCCGATACCCGCCTATGCCCAAGGCCAGGTGCTGCAATCTCTCTTCCAGCGCCCCCTGGATTTCACGCTGGACGACGCCGCCAGCCTAGAGAGCTATTCCAGCAACCCAGCGTTCTCTCCCGAGGACGAACGTATCATCGAGGAGCGCTTGCGCTCGCTCGGATACATGTAGGTACGCCGCTCCGTAGCCAAGGCAAGAGGAGCCAATGCGAGCCGTGGATCTACGTCCCCGCCATCCCAGCCTGCGGAGAGGGGCTCTCTGGCATCGAGCGCCCCTCTTTGAGTTGGCTTGTTGGTTGCTCCTGTGGCCGGTCTGGTGGATCCTGGGCATCGAGCAGTTCGTGCCCACCATCGCCAGCGTCCTGCTGGTCGTCCGTATGGCCTTGGCAGGTCAGTTGTCCCTCTCGCAGCATCGCGCCGTCGTTATCGCGTTCGCTATTTTTCTGCTCGCGCAACTGCTTTCGCTTTTCGGCATCGACAGCATGCGCCGCTTGCTCACGTTCGGCCGGTCCTTGGCCACGTGGATAGGCGCCCTAGCGATCCTTGTGCTTGCGGTGGCCCTACCGCGCGACCTGGATGACCTGCACAAGCTCCTCTGGATCTTGGCGGGATTGGTGGCCATCGCCGCCATCGTGGCCGTCACGGCCCTGCTCGGGTTCCGCCCTGAAGGCTGGACCCCGCCCTTTGCCCGGCTTTTGCCCGAATCTCTCGAACGAGGCGGCTATCTCGAGCAGTTGGTCGAGCGCTCCCTGGGTCGCCAAGCTTTTTTCCGTCCTCTGGGATACTACTACCGCGTCAGTGGTCTCTTCCTCTGGCCGCTCGGCAACGCCACCGCCCTGGTCGCAGCCCTGCCGCTCGTCGCAACCCTCACACAGCGCGGCAAGCCCTGGCATCGAGCGGCAGCGTGGGCCATCGTGGCCTTGGGGCTGGTCAATCTCGTGTTCACCACGGGCCGCGCGGCCATGGCCGGGTTGGTCGTTGGCGGCCTGGTCGCATGGGCCTGCTATTCGCGCTTCCGACGCCTCTTCTGGAAGCTCGCGCTGGTGGCGCTCGCACTGCTGCTCGTGCTCGTGTTGGTGGATCTCGCCACGCCAGGGCAATCGTTCCTCTGGCAAGATGGCTCCCGCCTGCTGGCCGAGATTGTGTTTGCGCGGGACCAATGGAGAGACGCCGGATCTGCCACCGGCAGGCTGGCTGCTGCAACCCAGACGCTGCAGGGTTGGATGCAACGCCCCGTCTTGGGCTGGGGAACCGCCCGCGCCGTTCCCGACGCCCCTTTGCCCGCGGGCACACATAGCACCTACCTCGGGTTACTCTACAAACACGGGTTGGTCGGCCTGGGAGCGTACCTGGCGCTACTGGCTCTGTTGTGGCGCGGCACCCGCCCTCTCGGACGAGCAGCAGCTCAGCCTGCCCCCTGGGCACAGAACTTGCTGGTGGCCGGACGCTGGTCGCTGGTGGCCGTTCTTGTCGATGGCATCACCTCAACCCCAGCCTCGGATACCATGACCCTCGTGATCATCTGGCTGGGATTCGGCATCCTCCTGGCCTGTCGCCGCCTGCTAGATCCAGACGCTGCCTGCCCCAACCGAGAGCGCCAGAGCGCCTGGATTCTGGGCGTACGGGTGGCGTCCCTCTCCATGGAGGAACTGACCCATCGCGTGGTACGGCTCGCGCAAGAACCGGCACACGCCCTGATCCTCAACGTAAACGTCCATTGCCTCAACCTGGCCTACCGGCTGCCATGGCTGCGCGACACGCTGAATGGCGCCGAGCTCGTATTCTGCGATGGTGCCGGCGTCGTCCTAGGAGCACGGCTGCTGGGCCAGCGGATCAGGAGACGCATCACCTATGCCGAGTGGATGTGGCACCTGGCGGCGGCCGCCAGCCAGGCGGATCTCTCCATCGCCTTTGTGGGAGCTCGGCCCGGCGTGGCCGCCCGAGCCGCCGACCGCCTATGCGAACGGTATCCGAACCTTCGCGCCCAGGCCCTCCATAGCGGATACTTTGACAAGGGGGACGACTCTTCCGAGAACACAGCCGTGATCGCCTCCATCAACGCCTTGCGACCGGATATCCTGGTGATCGGGTTCGGCATGCCCCTCCAGGAACAGTGGCTGAAGGCCAACTGGCACCGCATCGATGCAGGCGTCGCCCTCACGGGGGGAGGCGTCTTTGACTATGTCTCGGGCTCTCGGCGGCGGGCCCCAGAGTGGATGACCCAGCATTCACTCGAGTGGCTGGGGCGACTGCTCATCGAGCCCAGGCGCCTCTGGCGAAGGTATCTGATCGGCAACCCCCTGTTCCTCTGGCGAGTCCTCAAGCAGCGCGTGGGTATCGACCGTTGGCCCCCTCTGGCGTAGGAGCGCACATGCCGGCAGCATCGCCACCCAACACTGAGCCGACAACGGTCTTTTTCCTGGCCAACGTCGAGTGGCATTTCACCTGGCAGAGTTGCCAGACCATCGCCCAAGGCCTGGCCGAACGCGGGTTCGTCGTCCACTATCTCAACCCCCTCCCCAAGCGGCTCCCCGGCATCGCCGAGCTCGGGCGGCTCGCAGCCCGTCTCACCGGTCGCCCCCAGCTCGCGGGGCACCAGGGCAATCCGCTGCCGCCAGGCGTCACGCTCTGGAATCCGCTCTGCCTGCCCGCCACCGGCCCCACCACGCGCATGCTGGCTCACCTGATGCTGCTCCCGCTGATCCATCGGCTCCAGCGTATTCGTGAGCAAGCCCCCCGCTGCGTCGTGGTCACCGCTCTCCCTTTTCGGCTGCCTCATCGCGTGGCCCAAGCGCTTCGGCCAGACCTGCTGCTCTACCTCTGCCGCACACACTGGGCCGCTGATCCCCGCGCTCCCCAGAATGAACTCTGTGAGGACGCGGTGTTGCAGGATGCGGACCTGGTGCTGCCCGATTCCGATCTCTTGCAGGAGCGATGCAGATCCCACCCCGGCGTGAGACGCCTCCCCGCCATGGTGGCTCTCGATCGGTTCCGAGAGGTGCC
>CAZUZB010000015.1:4572-6946 GCA_964624695.1 uncultured Anaerolineales bacterium
GCACGAGTTCACAAAAGGGATCATGCCGGCCAAGCTGTTCGAATACCTGGCCACGGGCTTGCCCATCGTGGCCACCGACGCGCTCCCCACCCTGCGCCCATACGCGCACGTGATCCAAATCGAAGGAACAGCAGAGGGCTTTATGCGCGCCATCGAGCATGCGCCTCACGAAGACCAGAGCCTCCGGGGAGCACGGCTAACGTTGGCGCAAGAACACAGCGTCGTAGCCTGGATGGATCGCCTGGCATCATGGATTGAGGCGGGAGTGAACGAAAAGAGCCAACGTCAACGTGCCAGCGATTGACACGTTGCTCGCCGTTCGCCATAATACCGGTTACCGTGGGCCTTCTGCCATGGCTTGATTGCGGCGGTGCCTTGTCTATGGAGGATGATCATGCCAAAGGGAGTGATCGAGCGGTCAGGCGGGCGCACAGCCGCCTCTGATCTGCGAGACATGCTTCGGGAGCTCGAAGTCGGTGCGGGGGATCTTGGGGGTAAAGGCGAACGGGTGCTGGACGTCTTGCGCCTGCGCGACCGGGTGCAGGTAGAGATGGAACGCCTGATCGAACAAGGCCTCAACCTCAAATCAGAACAGACCCGCCTCGAGACCGTCGACGGCGTGATCACGCGCCATGCCGCAGTCATCGAAAAAGAGCTTCGAAAAACGGGCGGGCTCGCCGCCGCTCGTGAGGCAGAGCAACCCTCCGAGGACAAGACCTGGTGGTTCGTCGACATCCCCTACTACCAGGCCAAAAAGCAGCGGACACGAAGCACCTGGATCGCGCTTGCAATCATCGCCGTCGTCGTCGTTGTGGCAGCCTATGTCTCGAACAAGCTATTTGGCCCCGGCACCAAGGCTGAGCGCGTGCGCACCCACTTTGTGAACGGCCAGCAATATGTCGCGCGCCAGGATTGGGAGCAAGCCATCGAGGAATTCCAGCGCGCCTTGCGCATCGATAGCGGGCGAGCCGATGCCCACGTCTACCTCGGCGTTCTCTACGAGATCACCGGGCGTCCCACCGAGGCCCGCGACCAGTTCACCAAAGCGCAGACCGGACTACGGAACCGGCGCACATACCTGGAAACCCTGGCCAACGCCTACGAGGAGGCAGGCGAACTGGAGATGGCCGTCACGCAGTTGGGCGAGCTGATCACGGCACAGCCATCCCACGCCGCGGCGCACCTCCAGCGCGCCGAGATCCATGTGCGGCTGGGCAACTCCGAGGCCGCGGCCAGCGATTTTGCTCAAGCCGCCGAACTCGCCGAGCAGCAAAAGCTCGACCAGATCTATAACCAGGCCAGCCTCAGGCTCAACATCGTGCTCAGGACGTTGACGCCCGAATCCTAGCCAACACCAGCGGCCTTACACACGAGCGGCCATGCTTCGGCATGGCCGCCCTGCGCTTTCAGGCCTCGCCGACCGCCATCCTCGATATGGATGCCGCGCCAGCGCCGCCCCCCCCATCTTTGCCGCGCATGCCGACGGATGCTATACTCGGCCCGTTGTCGCGTGTGCCAGGCCTTGCGCCGTATGGCCAACGCCCCCTGCTTGCCGATGCCGGAGCAGCATGTCGTTCAGGAACCCGTTC
Organism: uncultured Anaerolineales bacterium; assembly: GCA_964624695.1. Classification (GTDB taxonomy): domain Bacteria; phylum Chloroflexota; class Anaerolineae; order UBA1429; family UBA1429; genus DAIRUQ01. Next base: position 6,162 of record CAZUZB010000015.1, read on the forward strand.
GTCACCGATCGGCCCCTCACCGATCAAGACATCTTTATCGGGCGAGACGCCGAGTTCGCCCAGTTGGTGCGCGCCCTGGATTCAGGGCAGCGCCTCGTGTGGCTGTTCGGGCACCAGCGCCTCGGCAAGACCTCGTTCGTGAATCAACTCGGGCTCCGTTTGCACCCCCGCTGGCAGGTGCTATCTATCGATCTGACCAAGTCGCGCGTCAGCTCAGAGGCGGGGCTCTGCCAAGTTGTCGCCCATGGCCTGGGAATAGCTCCCGATCCCGCCCAGAAGGATACCGCATCCGGCACCATCGAGACCTGGTCCGCTCTTGAGGCCCGGCTCGACCTGGAGCGGCCGTGCCTGGTCTGCGTGGACCAGATCACGACCGCGGACCTCGCCCAGCGCAAGAGCCCCTGGCTGGCGCTGCTCCAGGCGGCACAGCGAGAGCTGGCCACCTCGACCAAGCTGGCCCTCCTGGTGTGCGTCAAAGGGCATCCCACCGACCTAAACACCGCCCTCGCCCAAGACAGCACCACCATCGTGCTGCCTTCGCTCGATGAGCGGGAATCAGAAGAGCTCCTGGGGATCCCCCTTCGAGGCACACTCGCGTTGGGCTATGAGATCATCCGGGCATCCTATGTGCTCACGGGCGGCGATCCCTATCTGCTCCAGCTCTTTGGCTCCTTTTGCCACCAACGTTACGCCAAGATGGGCTGGGTCCCTGCCAACGGCATCAGCCACCTGACCGAGGATGTGCTCCAGGCGGCCGAGGAGCACTTTCGCCAGCAATGGCAGCC
>CAZUZB010000015.1:7046-13154 GCA_964624695.1 uncultured Anaerolineales bacterium
GCCAGCAGCGCCTACCGCTCACGCCGCATCAAGATGCCCAGCACCCGCCGCCCCCCCCAGGTGGATTGGACCGGCATCGCGCTCTGGAGCATCGCCATCCTGCTCGTCGTCGGCATCGCCCTCGTCTGGCGCTCGCGCGATGTCACCGTCGTCTGGATGCATCGCCCCACGTTGGATGTTCCGCCCACCGCCACGCCCGAAGATCCCCTTGCCCTTCCCACACCCGAGGCCGGCGTGGCACAGGGATACATCGTCTACCAGGCCAAAGAGGATCCCGACGCTTCGTGGGACATCTATATCATGCGGAGCGACGGCTCTGATCCCGTCAGGCTGACCAACACCACCAGCAACGAGACCCTGCCCGTCCTATCACCCGACGGCCGCAAGATAGCCTTTGTCTCGGACCGCGACGGCAACCGCGAGATCTATGTCATGAACCGCAACGGGTCCGATCAAACCAACCTGACCCGCAACGCCGCCGATGATTGGACGCCGACCTGGTCGCCCGATGGCACCGAGATCGCCTTTGCCAGTTTTCGGGATGGGCGCTGGGAGCTCTATCGGATGACCGCCGAGGGCACCAATCAGCGGCGGATCACCTCGCACGCGGCGGCGGATTATGGCCCGGCCTGGTCGCCCACAGGGGACGAGATCGCCTTTGTCTCCAACCGAAGCGGCAACCTGGACGTGCACGTGCTCTTTCTGGGCGATCTATCGGTGCGCCGCCTGACCACCGACCCCGCCACCGACCAGTCGCCCGCCTGGTCTCCCGATGGGCAACAGATCGCCTGGGAGACTTATCGCGATGGCAACATGGAGATCTATGCCATGGATGCCGACGGCAGCAACGTGCGCAACCTCAGCCAGGACGTCTACGCCGACGACCACGGCGTCACCTGGTCACCCTGGGGAGATCGCATCGCCTTCTACTCGAACCGCGACGGCGGCTGGGATATCTATTCGCTGGACATCACCACTGGCCGTCGTCTCAACCTGACCTTGGGAGAGGCCATCGAGCAGAGCCCTTGCTGGGGGCGCTAGAGTCAGCCGCGAACGTGCTGGTACCTACGCAAGAGTCAGGAGGAGGTTGATCACCACCGTTCGGACCATCTCGAGCAGGATCATCGCGATCATGGGGGAAAAATCGAGCCCCCCGAGGGTGGGCAGTACCTTGCGGATCGGTCCCACGACAGGCTCGGTGATCTGCAGGATGATCTCGGCAAAGCGGCCATTTCGGTCGATCGGGATCCAAGATAGCAGCACACGAACGAGGATGGCCAGGCTCAGCAGCCTTACCAGGATATCAATGAATCTGGCGAAAAAGATCACGAATCCGACCTCCCCAGTTCCTGGGCACGATGATACGCCGCCTGCACCGCCTCGAGCACGGCGCCGCGAAAACCACATCTCTCAAGCTGGTACAGCGCCTCGGCCGTGGTGCCGCCAGGGGAGGTGACCCGCGCCCGCAGATCCGCCGCCGAGATGCCCGCCTGCTGCGCATAGATGGCCGCACCGCGCACCGTCTGCAAAGCCAACTGTTCCGCCACGGGCCGCGCAAACCCCATCCGCACGCCCGCCTCCACCAACGCCTCGATGAACAGGAACACATAGGCTGGCCCAGAGCCGCTCAACGCCGTCGCCATGTCAAGATAGCGTTCCTGCGCCACCTCGATCTCCAGGCCCAAGGCGCCTAGCACCTCCCGCGCCAGCCCGCGCTGCACATCGGAGGTTGCGGGCGTCGCCGTCCACACCGTCGCCCCCTCACCCACCTGCCCCGGGGTATTGGGCATGGCCCTCACCACAGCCCTTGCTCCCAGCGCTTGCATGATCCGATCCACCGTCGCCCCTGCCACAATGCTCAGAACCAGCGCCCCGTCGCCGATGGCCCCACGCAAATCACCGAGCACGCTATCCAGCACCTGGGGTTTGATGGCCAGAACCACCAGGCCAGCATCCCGAACCGCCTCTCGGTTGTCGGCATAGGGCCGTATGCCGTACCTTTCCTGCAACACGGCCCGCCGCTCGGCCAGCGGCTCTCCCACCCGCACCTGCTCGGGGCGAAACCGTCCCCGCTCCAGCAACCTCGCCATGAGCGCTTCGGCCATGATGCCGCCGCCCACAAAGGCCGCGATCTCGGCGTTCGGCTGATCTGACACGGCTGCTCCCTCCTAGTAGACCGCGGATCCAAAGATGGCGCGACCGATCCGCACCACGGTGGCGCCTTCCTCGACCGCCACCTCAAAATCGTCGGTCATGCCCATGGAAAGCTCGGGCAACTCGAGGCCCGGCATCCCCTCTTGCAGCGCATCGCGCAGCGCCCGCAGCCTGGCAAAGACGGGGCGCACCGTCTCGGGGTCATCGGCGATGGGGGCCATGGTCATGAGGCCGCGCAGCCTTAGGTGGCCACATGCCAGAATCTCTCGAACGGTCTCGCCGAGGTCGCTCCCAGCTTGGCCGGTGGCCGCATCGAACCCGTACTTGGAAGCCTCTCCCGACACATTACACTCGAGCAACACGGGGATGACGCGGTCCGCCTCGGCCGCTGCGCGATCCAGGCGCTGCGCCAGCTTGACCGAATCCACCGAGTGAACCACGTCGGCCAGCTGGGCGACGCGTCCCGCCTTGCGGCTCTGGATGTGGCCCACCATGTGCCAGGTGATGCCGTCCCCCAGCCGCCTCGTGACCTCGGGAATCTTGACCTCGGCCTCCTCGACGCGGTTCTCGCCGAAATGCCGCAACCCGCACGCATACGCAGCCTCGATCTCGGCAGGGCTGCGCGTCTTGGAGACAGCCACGATAGTCACCTCGTCCGACGAGCGGCCAGCCCGCTGACAGGCCGCCTCGATCCGCCGCCGCACCGCCGCCACATTGCCTGAAAGGTCCACCATCTGCGCCTCCATGCGGCTATCCTGCCCTCAGCCCGATAGCCACCGCGAAACGCCCCGTCTCGCCGTTCTCCCGCCGATGCGAGTAAAAGCGATCCACATGGCAGGCGGTACAGAGCTCGGCCAGATCGATAGCGCCAACGCCGCTGCGCTCTAGCTGCACAGCGTTGGCCCGCCACAGATTGACCCGCCGCCGCCCCATGTCAACGATCGCATCTTCTGGATCAGGAAACGATCTCTGAAAGGCCGCCAGCACCTCTTGGCCCACCTCAAAGCAGCATGGGCCGATGCTGGGGCCGATGACCGCGCGCACATCCCTGACCGAACAGCCATACGACGAGACCATCGCCGCCACCGTCTTGGCCGCGATGCCCTGAACGGTCCCCCGCCAACCCGCGTGTGCCAACCCCACCACCCCGCGAACAGGATCGAACAGCAGCACGGGCACACAGTCCGCATAGCGCCCCAGCAGCAAAATCCCTGGCACGTCGCTGATCAGGGCGTCGGTAGCCGGGATCGTCCGCCCCGCGTCCTCCGCCGAAACGCGATGCACGCGGTCGCCATGCACCTGGTGCCCGCTGACCACACCCTCACGATGCCAGCCCAAAGCGGCATAGATGCGACGGAGGTTCTCGGCCACCGCGGCCGGATCGTCGCCAACGCTGCCGCCCACGTTCAGGCTGCGATACGCCCCCTCGCTCACGCCGCCCGTGCGCCCCATCACGGCATGTTCAACCCGTTCATCCTCTAGAAGAGAGGATCGAAAGGCCACGAGACCATGCTGTTGAACCTTCACGACGCTTCCTCGTGGGTTGTGGGGCAACCATGCGCATCGACCATCCGCCAGGGCACGGGTCGGCCGGGCGCCCATTCGGAAAGATAGTCCTCGACCGACAAGCCTGCCTTGGCGACGAGGGACTCTAGCCGCTTGGGAGCGACGCGGCCCGCCGCCGCCAATGCCTCCCCCACGCGCGCATCGCCCCGCGCCAGGATCCCCTGGGCCCGCGCCAGCGCCGTGGATTCGGCCCGTACGCTCACCGATCCGGATGGCAGCGCCGACCGGATGCGATCCAGACGGGCATCCAGCACCTCGGCGGGGGCCATGGCCTGCCGCTCCCAGGGGGTATGCGCCTTGGGCACGAACGGCGTCACGCCCACCACCACGTAGCGATCGAACTCCCGCGCGATCTCCTGGGTGAGGCCGATCAGCTCTTGCACGTCATCATCGCTCTCACCGGGCAGCCCGACCATATAGTACAGCTTGAGCGTCTCAAAGCCTAATGCGTTGGCCGATCGCGCAGCGCGCAGTATGTCCCCGTGAGAGATCCCCTTGCGCATGGCGTCGCGCAGCCGCTGCGAGCCCGCCTCGGGCGCAATGGTCAACGTGCGCACCCCACTGGCTGCCAGCCCCTCCAGCAGCACCTCCGAGAGCGGCGCCGCCCTCAGCGAAGAGACCGAGAACGCGATCCCCTCCGAGCGCAACCCCTCCACCAGCGCGTCGATCTGGCTGTAATCCGAAACGGCCGCCGAGACCAGCCCCACCTTGGGCCAGCGCTCCCGCGCTCGGCGGGCGAGCGTCAGCACCTGATCCAGGCTCTGCTCACGAAAGGGACGATACCAGCGCGTGGCCAGGCAAAAGCGGCAAGCATGCGCGCATCCCCGCGCCAGCTCGATCATCGCCATATCGCCAAACTCGGCCTGGGGGCACACCACCGACGACGCAAACGGGCGCCGCCCGAGATCCCGCACCCACTGGCGCGCCACCGCCCCTTCATGGGGACGGCTCGGCACCCACATCCCCGGCAAGCCAGCCAGCCAATCCAGGGCCTGCTCGCGACGCCCGCCCATCTGCAGGCGCCCGCCCTCCACCATGCCCTCCAGGGAATCCTCGACCTCGCCGATCATCACGGCATCGGCCATAGGGCCCATCACCGCGGGGTTGGCCGATACGGCGGGGCCACCCATCAGCACCAGGGGGTCATGGTCGCGTCTCTCGCGCGCCAACAGGGGAATGTCGGACCGGCGCAGCACTTCGAGCACGTTGCCGTAATCCAGCTCGTAGGGGATGCTGAGTGCGAGCAGGCTCATTTCGCGTAGAGGGCGCTGCGATTCGAGGGTGACGACAGGCTCGCCCCGATCCTCCCGTCGCCCCAGCGACGCGAACGCGCGCTCGCAGACGACGTCGGGCATGGCATTGAGCCACTGGTAGAGCCCGTGCATGGCGAGGCCCGACATGCCTACCGCATAGCTGTTGGGAAAGACCAGGGCCACTGGGACGCGGCCGCCCCAGTCCTTGATGACCGCTCCGCCCTCTGTCCCTAGCAGCGATCGCGCTGCCTCGATGGTGCGCCACTTCATGGCCGATCTCCCCCACTTTTGTGAATCGATCCTAGCGGCGCGGAGGAGGACTGTCAAAACGGGAGGCTCCGGGCCGAGGCGCCCCTCAAGAGCCCTCGGCCCTAATCGGTCGCCCGAAACACCAGATCGAGAATCCCCGCCAGGTCCACGTCCGCCTCGGGCGATTCGACACAGGTAGCCGCATAGTGCCGCAACAGCGCGATGCTGGCGCTGCGGGTTGCTGCGCGCACCGAGGCGAGCTGGTCCAGGATATCGGCGCAGCTCCGACCTTCCTGAAGCATGCGCTGGATGCCTTTGGCCTGGCCCTCGATGCGGCGCAGGCGCAGGACTAGATCGTCTCGCGCGCCGCTCTCTAGCGTCGTCATGGCTCTACCCACCGATCGCTTCCTGAAAGGAGGCTAACTAGCCTCGACGAGAGAGGCCTCAACCACCCGACGGCGCGCAGTTGGCGCCGCTCGCTTGGCCGCCCGTCGACGCAAATGTCGAGACCACCTTGCGGCAGTTCTCGCTCTTGCAGGTGGGGCAGGCCACCTCCACAGGGCGCATGGTGCTCCGCACAAACTTGTCAAAGCGCGTCCCACAGCCGACGCATTCGTACTCGTAGATAGGCATGTTGGCTTCCTACTCGTTTCTCTCGACACTCAGTCGGCAAACCCCAGAGCGGCCATCACCTCGGCCTGCCGCAACGAGCCCACTTGGCGGAGCACCTCGGTTCCCTCGGCGTCGTACACCACCAGGGTGGGCACGGCCCGTACCCCCAGCCTGGCCGCCAGAGCCCTCCCCACGGAGCCCGTGGCGGAAACCCGCAACACTGTCCCTCGCTCTCCCAACGATCGCTCGATCCCGTCGACGACGGGCTTGGCTA
>CAZUZB010000015.1:13254-17051 GCA_964624695.1 uncultured Anaerolineales bacterium
CCCACGATGCGATCCGCCTCTTCCCCATCCGCGAACAGGATCAACGTGGGGATGCCACGGATGCCCAGGCTGGTCGGCGTCTCCATGTTCTCATCGGTGTTCATCTTGACAACCGCCAGACGGCCGTCATACTCTTCAGCTAGCTGCTCGACGACCGGCGCGATCATGCGGCAGGGGCCGCACCAGGGAGCCCAGAAATCCACCAGAACCGGCGTGTCCGATTCCAGTACGTCTTGCTGAAAGCTGGCATCCGTCACATGCTTGACCTGGTCGCTCATCTTGTCTCCTTTGGCACAAGGCCTAGAACGATACGTGGGGCCATCCGATAGGATACCCCCCTTGGGTACAAGGCCGAGTATACCACCAGCGCGGCGCCCTGTCAACCCGCTGGTCGATGCGACAAGGACTCGCTATGATACAGACGATGATTCCAGGCGTCGGCAACGTCGAGATCGCCCATCTGCTGCTGGACGTCAACGGGACGCTCACGACGGACGGCGTCCTCATCCCAGGCGTGGAGCAGCGTATCGCTCGCCTGCATAGCGCGCTTAGCATCATGCTGGTGACGGCAGACACCCGTGGCACCGCCAGCGTCCTCGCCGAGAGGCTGGGCATCGCCGTCCAGCGCGTCTCCGCAGGAGGCGAGGCGCAGGCCAAGGCCGATCTGGCCCGCAGCCTGGGGGCCGAGCATGTGGCGGCCATCGGCAACGGCGCCAACGACGCCCTCATGCTAAAAGCCGCGCGCATCGGCATCGCCGTCTTGGGGAATGAGGGCCTGGCCGTGAGCGCTCTACAGAGCGCAGACTTGGTAACCGCCACCATCGTCGATGCCCTGGATCTGTTGCTCGATCCGGTACGGCTGCTTTCGACCCTTCGCCACTAGTCCGAACGCAGAGCCGCTGGGCCGAACAAGGAGGTTGGCGCATGGCCGTGGAAGAGAGACTGGGAGCCTTTTACCTGGGGCGCGGCTACGATCCCGACGCGGGCCAGGATTTGGTCGACAAGCCCATCATGTACGACGCCCGCGACCTGACCACGCATGCCGTCTGCGTCGGCATGACGGGCAGCGGCAAGACGGGCCTCTGCATTACCCTGCTCGAAGAGGCGGCGCTGGATGGCATCCCCTCCATCATCATCGACCCCAAGGGAGATATGACCAACCTCCTGCTCACCTTTCCCGAGCTGCGTCCCTCCGATTTCGAGCCCTGGATCAACGTCGACGACGCCCGCCGCAAGGGCCAGTCCGTCCCCGAGTACGCCCAGCAGACGGCGCAAACCTGGGCCGACGGCCTCAAGCAATGGGATCAGGATGGCGACCGCATCCGCCGCCTGAAAGAGGCCGCCGAATTCGCCATCTATACGCCTGGCAGCGAGTCAGGCGTGCCCTTGAGCGTCCTGCAGAGCTTTGACGCGCCCGACCTTGGCTGGGATGAGGATCCCGAGTCGCTGCGCGAGGCGATCTCTAGCACCGTATCGGCCCTGCTCGGGCTCGTCGGCATCAATGCCGACCCCGTGCAGAGCCGCGAGCATATCTTGCTCTCGAACCTGCTGGAGCGCGCCTGGCGCAACGGCGAGGACGTGGACCTGGCCCGCCTGATCGTCGACGTGCAGAACCCGCCCCTGGAGCGCCTGGGCGTGTTCGAGCTGGAGACATTCTACCCCAGCCGCGATCGCATGAGCCTGGCCATGCAGCTCAACGCCCTCGTGGCGGCGCCCAGCTTTGCCGCCTGGCGGGAGGGCGATCCCCTCGACGTCGGCCGTCTCCTCTGGACGTCGTCGGGCAAGCCGCGCGTCTCTATCTGCTACATCGCCCACCTCAGCGATGCCGAGCGGATGTTCTTTGTCACACTTCTGCTCGAGCAGGTCGTGGCCTGGATGCGCAAGCAGCCCGGCACCACCTCGCTACGCGCGCTGCTCTATTTCGACGAGGTTTTCGGATACTTTCCCCCCACCGCCAACCCGCCCAGCAAGACGCCCCTGCTGACCCTGTTCAAGCAAGCGCGCGCCTTTGGTTTGGGCGTCGTCCTGGCCACCCAGAACCCCATGGACCTCGACTACAAGGGGCTCTCCAATGCCGGCACCTGGTTCGTGGGCAAGCTGCAGACCGATCGCGACAAGGCCAGGCTGCTGGACGGCATGGAGGGCGTTGTCTCCCAGGCGGGGACCCTGCTGGATCGCCGTTACATGGACCGCATGATCTCCTCCCTGGGATCGCGGGTGTTTGTGCTTCACAATGTCCATGAGGACGGCCCCCAGCTCTACCGCACCCGTTGGGCCATGTCCTACCTGCGCGGCCCCATGACCCGCACCCAAGTTGCCGACCTGATGCGCCCCTACAAGGATCGCCGTCCCACAGAGGCGCCCCGCCGCGTCGCAGTGGCGTCCAGGGCCAGTTCCCTCGTCAGCGAGGCGGCCCTCACCTCGGCTGGATTCCTGGCCACGTCGCCCTCGGTGAACGCACGCGTAACCCAGTACTATGCAGCGCTCAGCGTGCCCAAGGAGCGGGCTGCGGCGCAGGTTGGCGGCGAGCTGGTCAACTCTGCTCTGATCTACCGCCCCAAACTGCTCGCCTGGGCGCGGGTGCGCTTTGTCGACTCGGGCTCGAACGCCCGCGAGGAGCGCCAGGTGGCCTGTCGCCTGCCCCTGCCCGAGGCTTTTCGCACCGTGCAATGGGACGCGTTCGCCGAGATGGTGGACGACATAGAGGGTCTCGAAACGGGGCCCACCGGCCGGGCCCACTACCAAACGCTGCCCGATGGCATGAACGACTCTCCCCCCTACACCCGTCTCCGCGACGCGTTCTTGGACTATGTCTACCATGACGTCGGCCTGGAGCAGTGGCACAACGAGGCGCTGGGGCTCACCTCCTTCCCAGGAGAGTCAGAGCTCGCCTTCACGGAGCGCTGCCGCGCTGAGGCGTCGCGGCGCTCGCGGGATGCCCTCCAGACACTGGAGAAAAAGCACACCCAAGCCCTCGACAAGCTCGATGACCGGATTACCAAAGAGGAGGCGGCGCTGCGCCAAGCCGAGGTCGAATGGGAGAGCCGCAAGCGTCAGGAAGTCTTGTCGGCAGGCGAGTCCATCGTCAGCGTGCTGCTGGGCCGCAGCCGCAGCCGGGGCCTCTCGCAGGCCGAGACAAAGCGCCGCATGACCGCCAAGGCTCGTGAGACCGTGGACGCCCGCAAAGCCTCGCTGGAGCGGCTCCGCGCAGACCGCCAAGAGCTGGTGGCGACCCGCGACCGCGAGCTCGAACGCGAGCAAAGCAAGTGGGACCAAGTGCCCTCACAGATCATCCAGCGCACCCAGAGCCCGCGCCGCTCCGATATCGACCTGCTGGCCTTTGGCCTGTTGTGGGCGCCCCACTGGGCCCTGGAGATCGCCGGCCACGACGGCACCACCCGGCGGGAGATCGTGCCGGCATGAGCAGCCAGCGCCCCGTCATCGAGACGCCTCCCGCTCCCACGCCATAGCACAGAGCAAGGGGGAGATCATCGAGGGATCGCAAACAGTCGGCGTGTCGGTCATCGCCACCGTGCTCAACGAGCGTTCGAGCATCGCCGCGCTGCTGGAATCGCTGGCAGAGCAGACCCGCCCTCCTGACGAGATCGTCATCGTCGATGGCGGCTCAACCGATGGCACCTGGGAGCGCCTCCAGGCAGCAGAGGCGGACGGCCCGTTGCCGCTGCGCGCCCTCTCGCTCCCTGGCGCCAATATCTCGGCCGGCAGGAACCATGCCATCGCCGCCGCCCGTCACAGCGTCATCGCCGCCACCGACGCCGGGGTGCGCCTGGCCCCTG
>CAZUZB010000015.1:17151-33957 GCA_964624695.1 uncultured Anaerolineales bacterium
TCGCCTCTGCCAACTGGCGTGACGCGATCGCCATGCTGGCGCTGTTGCCTGTCATCGTCGTCACCGGCGATCTGGCCAAAATGGCCGGCTATCCCGTGGGCCTCGCCTGGCGCCGGCGGCACCTCCGCCGCAACACCCTATCTGGCACGGACTAGCGCCCGTTGGTGCACCAACATCCGTGTGGTAGAATGGGCAGCGTGCATACACCGTCGGAGCAGTCATGCAAGATCTGGTCATCGTGATCGTCAACTATAACACGCGCGAGGATCTGGCCCGCTGCCTGGAGACCATCCCCGAGGCATCTACAGGGCTGACCTGCCAGACCATCGTGGTCGACAATGCCTCCAGCGATGGCAGCGCCGAGATGGCCCGAACGCGCTACCCCTGGGCGACGGTGATCGAGGCCGATCACAACGGTGGCTATGCCTATGCCAACAACATCGGGCTGCGAGCGGCCGTCTTCCGCGAGGGAGAGGACCAGCCTCGCTACGCCCTGCTGCTCAACCCCGACACGCTGCTTCCGCCGGCAGCGCTGACGCAGATGGTGCGCTTGATGGATTCCCACCCCGATGTCGGCGTCAGCGGCCCCAAGCTCGTCCGCCAAGACGGCTCGCTGGACAAGGCCTGCCGCCGTAGCTTTCCCACGCCGGCCGTCTCCTTTTTCCGCATCGTGGGGCTGAGCAAGCTCTTTCCCAAGAGTCGGGTGTTCGGCCGGTACAATCTGACCTTTTTGGACGAGTACGAGCAAGCCGAGGTAGATGCCGTCGTGGGGGCGTTCATGCTCATGCGCGGCGAGGCCTTGGCGCAGGCCGGCCTGCTGGACGAAGCCTTTTTCATGTACGGCGAGGATATCGACCTCTGCTACCGCATCAAGCAGCACGGGTGGCGAATCATGTATTACCCGCAGGTCACCGTGGTGCACGTCAAAGGCGCATCCAGCCGCAAAGCCAGCGACCGCGCCATCGCCGCCTTTTACGATGCCATGCGCATCTTTCATAACAAGCACTATCGCGCTCAGACGCCCGCGCCCATCAACTGGGCCATCGGTGGTGGGGTCGCCCTGCTCAAGTGGACGGCTCTCACCCTCAACCGGCTCCGCTCGCCAGAGCGCAAGCACGTCGCTTCGGCATAGGAGGACGCGACCCATGTCTCGGCGGCTCGAAGCATTGCTGGTCTTGGTCACCGTGGCGGCAGACGCCGCTATGGCCCTGGCGGCCGCCTATCTGGCGTATTGGCTGCGGCAGACCATCCCCTTTCCCACCGCCATCCGGCTGGGATCGTTCCGCAACTATGTGTGGGTTCAGGTCATCCTCGCTGTCTCTGTCGTGCTGACCTTTTTCTGGTTTCGGCTGTACCACCTGGGGCGCAGCTATTCGCGGATCGACCTCTTTTACTCGATCCTATCGGCCGTCTCCATCGCCACCATCGGCACCACCGCCGTTACCTATCTGCTCTACTCGGAGAGCACCGACCTCACTCGCGGCTTGATCATCTATGCCTGGTTCCTGACCATCATCCTAACAGGCTTGGGGCGAATGCTGACGGGCTGGCTACAACGGCTGGCGCGGCGGTCGCACCCCGATCGCCTGATATTGGTGGGCACCAACGATGTCGCTCGCATGATCCTGCAAAAGACGCTCCAGTCGCCCGATTTGGGCTACCGCGTCATCGGGTTCGTCGACGACATCGACCGCGAGGAGATCGCCGGCGTCCCCGTCCTGGGGAGGCGCGCCGAGCTCGAACGGGTGCTCCGCGAGAGCGAGGCCAATGACGTGGTCATCACCATCAACGCCTCGCACGACGAGACCTTGGACTTGATCGCCGCGTGTCAGCATGCCAACACGGCCGTACGCCTGTTTCCAGACCTGTTCCAGATCATCGCCACCAGCCTGACCATCGACGATCTCGATGGACTTCCGCTGCTCACCGTCCGGGATGTGGCCCTGCGAGGCTGGAAGCTCACCCTCAAGCGGGGCATGGATCTGATCGTATCCGCCCTCGGCCTGCTGCTGCTCTCGCCCTTGATGATGCTCATCGCCCTGGTGATCAAGATCGAGTCTCCCGGGCCGGTGTTCTACTCCCAGATACGCGTAGGCTTGGACGGCAAACCCTTCAAGATGCTCAAGTTCCGCTCCATGCGCATGGGGGCCGAGGCCACGACGGGCGCCGTCTGGGCCTCCGAGGACGATCCCCGCCGCACCCGCCTAGGAGGGATCCTGCGCAAGCTCTCGCTCGACGAGCTGCCGCAGCTCATCAACGTCTTGGTGGGAGAGATGAGCCTGGTGGGACCGCGGCCAGAGCGCCCCATCTTTGTGGAGCAGTTCCGCCAGGTCGTGCCCCGCTACATGGACCGCCACCAGGAAAAGGCCGGCATGACGGGGTGGGCCCAGGTCAACGGCCTGCGAGGAAACACATCGATCGTGGAACGCACCAAATACGATCTCTACTATATCGAGAACTGGTCGCTGCTGTTCGATCTCAAGATCATCCTGCGCACGGTGATGAACACCCTACGTGGGGACAAGCACGCCTACTAGCTGGTTCGCCCGTTCAACATCCGCCTAGATCCGTGCGACCAGCTCGCCCCTCCCAAAGGTCCTCGCTCCCAGCCACACCAGGCCCAGCCCGATCGCCAGCGCGACCGCCGATGCGGCCAGGATGACACCCCCGCCAAAATAAAAGGCCCCAGCCAACTGCCCCACCATCAACAGCACCACCGGCAGCACCAGCGCTCCCGACGCCTGTTGCGCGCCGGTCACCGTCTTGGCCCGGGAGGAGACCAGCACCGTCACGCCCAGCCCGATCAGGGCGCAGGCCGGCCCCAGCAAGAGCACCATGAGCACCCAGTCCACATTGGGGAAGAACAACCCGCCCATCAGACGATAGCCGGCCGCGTTCACCACCACGACGTTGAGCGCCAAGCCCACCAGCCCCAGGCCCACGGCCGGCACCAGCGCCGCCAACACCTTGCCAGCGAACAGCTCCCCATCAGAGACCGGCGTGTAGAGCAGCGGCTCCAGCGTGCCCCGCTCGCGCTCGCCCGCAAAGCTATCCGACGCCACGATGCTTGCCAGCATGATCGGCAGAATCAGAAACATGGGCGCGAAAAGCTGGGTGGTCGCCAGATAGACCCACTGCTGCGTCGAGTCCATGCTCGCCAGCCTGTCCCGGATGGGCTCCGGCAATGCCGTGAGCATGGGCCCGAAATCCTCCAGCATCATCTCGCCGCTGGCGAATGTTTCGGGGTCCAGCGTGGGAGCCAGCACCAGGCCCAGCGGCAGCAGCACCATCAGAAAGAGGGGCACGATGATCATCGGTAGCCAGACCATCCGGTTGGTCAAAACGACCCGCAGGTCCTTGCGCATGATCGCCCGTACAGCGCGCCAGTTCATCTTGCGCCTCCCTCGGCCACGGGCTCGGCCGACCCTTGCTGAATGCGAAAGTAGATGTCGGCCAGCGACCATTCCTTGGGCGCCACTCGATAGATACGTGCCCCCGCTCCCGCCAGCGCCCCCACCAGGCTGGGGATGTCATCCCGCGAAGCCACGCGAACCCGCACGCCATCCTCAAGAGGCTCCCAGCCGTCCGCCCCCGCGGCCCCCAGCACGCTGCTCAAGGCCTCGTCGGCGAGGCCATCGAGTTCGATCTCGACCCACAGCCCCTCCCAGAAGCGTTCCGCCAGCTCGGCCGGCCGCCCCACGGCCCGCAACACGCCCTCGCTGATGACGCCGATCCGGCCGCACAGGCGCTGGGCCTCGTCCAGGTTATGCGTGCACAGCAGGATCGTCCTCCCGGCCTCTTGGCTGAGTTGCTGGATCATCTCGCGCACGCCCAATGCGGCGGTGGGGTCTAGCCCCGATGTCGGCTCGTCCAAAAAGAGCAGCTCGGGGTCATGCAGAATCGCGCGCGCGATGGCCAGGCGTTGACGCATACCCTTGCTGAACCCTGCCACCGGCCGGTCGGCCGCCTCGCCCAGCTCAAAGGTCTCCAGCAATTCGTCCACCCGCGCGCCCAGTCGCGCCGGATCCAGGTCGTACAGCTCGCCGAAAAAGGCCAGGTTCTGGCGCGCCGTGAGGCTGCCATACAGGGAGGGCGTCTCGGTGAGAACCCCGATCCGTCGCCGAATCTCTTCGGCGGCCAAACGCACGTCCGACCCGAGCACCCAGGCGTCGCCCTCGGTCGGCTGGAGCAGCCCGGCCAGCATCCGCACGGCGGTCGTCTTGCCCGCACCGTTGGGCCCCAGAAAAGCAAACACCTCGCCGCGCTCCACCACCAGATCCATAGAGCGCACCGCGACCTTGTCCCCGAAGCGGCGCGTCAGCCCCTGGCACCGAATCGCTTCCACTGTGCAACGCCCCCGTTATTCCTGGCCCAACGTCTCCGGCAGCGCCGGCAAGGCCACCGGCAGATACGCATCCCCGAGCCAGTATCCCGCGCCGGCCAGTCGCCACTCTTCTTGGCCCGGCAGAGCTTGCGCCTGCAACCGCAGCAGGGTCGATTGTCCAGGTTCCAGCTCGTCCACCAAGGCGGTCGCATTGCCGGCCTCGCCGCCAGCCTGCCCGTACCAGCCCCACACTTCCACCCGAACATCGCGGGCCGTCTGATCACCCACGTTGGCTAGATGCATCAGGATGATAGGGCCTCGTTCGGCGGCGTAGACGTCCAGTTTTTCGATGGTCACCTGGGTTCCGGCCACGTCGATCTCGTCGTTGCCAAAGGCCACGCGGTAGGCCCGCCCATCCCTCACGAGCGCTACGCCGCCAACCTGCCAGAGGCCCACCTGATCGTAGAGCGGCCCGTTGCGCATCGAAAAGGCAGTCTCATTGCCCGCATCCAGCCGCACCGCATCGCCATAGGTAGCTTGCCAGGTTGCGCCAGATGGGGCTTGGCCCCAAACCAGCAGATCGTCGGCCTCCAGCGGGCGCTCTCCCCCATTGCTGAGCGCCAGGGCCACCTCGACCGGCGAGCCGGTGGTCGCCGATGAGAGCATCGCCAGCGACGTTAGCGTGACGGGGAGCGCTTCCACCAGCAACGCCCCCCCCATAGCAACGGCGCACGCCTGCTCACCGGCAACATAGCGCACTCCCCGCACCTGCCACACACCTGCCATATCCGGGTAGACGTGCAGCGCCAAGGTTCGGAGGCTCCTTGCCGGGAACCGCCAGGCCCCCTCGGCATCAACCAGGACCGTCTCACCAACGGGGCTCTCCAACACCAGTTGGATGCTGGACAGATCCAGCGGCCGGTCGCCCTCGTTGCGCAGCGGCAACAGCACCAGAGCCGCCTCACCCAGCAGCGGCAAAGACAGCCATGTGCGCGCATCGCCGTCGCTCACCAACATGCCGGCACACCCATCGTTGACCACCAGCGCCCCCGGCACGAACGCGTCGGCCGGGCGCCCAAAGAGCATGCTCAGACGGCCAGAATCCGGGCAGCGCCACGCGCCATCCTCGCGGACAAGAATCTCCACGTGGAGGTGACTCGCCGATACACCTGATGACCCGGCATAACCCAGTAGCTCCCCCGCCTTGACCTGGTGCACCTCGATCCGCTCATCCCGCAGATGGGCCAAACGGATGAGCCAGCCGTCATCGGTTTGCAGATCCACATAGTTGCCCAGGGTGGTGCTCAGGAGCCGGCTGTCCAGTCGAAAGTGGGCCGTGCCATCGGCCGGCGCATAGATGGGCACGCCCTCGACCATGGTCACGTCAAAGGCGACTCCCGTTGCCTTGCCATGAGCCCAGTGATCCTCGGCGCCCCAGGTGATGCGGTGTGTATCGCCCCCGCGCCAGGGCAAAAGCCAGGTTGCCGGCACACCATAATCCGGCCCGTCCGCCCGAACCGCCCCCGCCGGCGTCAGGCACAGCCCAGCGACGAGCGCCAGACTTGCCAGCACAAGGACGGGGTGCTTTATGCTCGTTAGCGACATATCAGCACCGGGAACCATGCCTCGCGCAGCACCCGGTCGACGGTGCTCCCGAGAAACGCCTTGAGCAGCGGTTGGTGGCCGTACCCGCCCATCAACAGCAGATCGCCTCCCTCCCGCTGCATCGCCTGCAGCAGCGCACGGTGAGGCTCCCCCTCCATCAGCCGGCCCTCGATATTGGGCTCCCCCGCCTCTGCGAGATAATCTAGCGCGCTCTGAAGCACCGCCTGATCCTCGGCCCCCGTTCCCCCAGTGATCACCAGGCCATCGACTTTCCAGCAAGAGAGGATATGCCGAAACACGAACAGCGCCTCGCGCGCTTTGGGGCTGCCATCAAACGCCAGCAACGCGCGTTGAGGAACCCGCACCGCGGTGCCCGGCGCCGCCAAGATGGGCCGTGCGCACTGCTCGGCCACCACCTGAAAGATGGTGCCAAGAGGGTGCTCGGCCAGCCGGCCGTGCTCCCGGCGCTGGTTGATGACCACCATGTCGTTCCAGCGGGCGCGATCCACGATCTCGCGCGCCGGATCTCCCACGGCCCAGGACGTTGTGTGTGCTACCCCGAGGCTCTCGCAGCGAAACTCGAACTCTTCCAAAAGCCTCTGCGCCAAAGCTCGATCCTCCTCGCCGTCGGATCGAGCCACATGGAACCCATGGAGGGTGCTATCCTCGCGACGAGCGATCTCTGCCGCTTGGCTGAGGGCCAGCCAGCCCGATTCCGCCCCTGTGATGGTCACCAGAATGTCCGGAAAGATGTGCGTCTGTGGATAGGGCTCCAGCCTCTCCTGGCGCCAGGCCCCCGCGCTCGGGCCTGGGTCCAACGATTCGGGCATCACCGCATCACGAATCTTGCGCACCACGCGATGCAGCCATCGTCGGGGGCGCTGGCCGAACCGTTCGGCGTAATCCGCCACCGTCTTCCATGGATCGATGTTGCGGCTGAGCTTTTGCGAGAGATAGTAGGCATGTTCCACGATCCACATGTACAGGTCGGCCTCGGTCCGCCCCGGGAAATCGTCCAGGATCCTGCTTTGGCGGATGGCCTCAACCAGTGGGACGTAGACCTCGTCACACCAGTGCGCCACCGCCTCGCTCCAAGACAAGGGCTCCTTCCCTTCCTGATCCATAAAGTACTTGTGAACCCGAATGTGCTCGATCAGCCTCACATAGTCGCCCGGCATGGAAAGCCGGATATCGACCGACGGTCGCAAGACGTCCAGCCTCGTCTGTTCCAAGAACTCTCGCCGCGCCTTGACCACGTCTAGGTCACCGGGCGTCAGGTCTGCGCTGACGGGCACCTTGCTCTCAACCTCGATAACCTCAGCATCGATATAGACCTGGTCATTCTGCCGAGCCACCGAGACGCGATGATGGCCATCCACCACGAAATAGGCATCCCCCACCTTGTAGACCGAGATCGGTGGAAGCTGAATTCCCTCCTGCACCGCGGCGTCTACACTCACCCACTTGCCCGATGTGTGTCCTCGCTTGGGCAAAAAGGCGCGGTCAAAGTCGTCGCTGCGGCCTAGGCTGCCGATGATCCGATCGACGCGGATCGGCTGCACGCCGCGATAGTGCTGCTCGGCGAGGCCGGCGGCACGCTTGAGATCCTCGTAGCGCAGCAGGCGATTATCTTTGCCACTCAGGCTGGTCCAAATACCCCGCAGACGCGCCTGGCGCGTCGCCCGGCCATAGTCGGCCCGAGCCCGAGCACGTGCTTCATTGTGGCTCATCGCACCATCTCCCCAAGAGTACACCTCACAGCGGAGCAAGCGCTCCCCGCGCCCCTCTGCGAGCCACTAGGGTATGATCCCTGCCATACGCGCCCGCCAGGTATGCCCCAGCTCACGAACGCGCTCGGCCTCGGCTGGGAAGGTATCCGCATAACTGGCCACGAACCGGTCCAGCGCATCATCGCCGCCGCGCCCCATGCGAACAAACGCCAAGAGCAGCTTGGCCTCTCGCACCTCGGCCGCCTTAAAGTTGGCAAACCAGAGCATATACCTCTGCGGGTACGCCGCGGGCATCTCGGCTATCAGCTCCGCCATCAGGCCCGCCATCCCCCGCCCGCACAAGCAGGATCCTGCGTCAGCGCCCGCCTCGTCCATCGGGCAACAGGCCCAACCATCGGAGCCCATGGCGGCAGATAACCCCTGGTCGTCACTTTCCTCATCGAGCGACCAGTCCCCCAGAGCCCGCCGCGCCTCCTGAAGCTCCATATAGCCGAGCCAGAGTGCCAGATCACTGGGGACGCAAGCCTGATCGCCGGTCGCGTCAACCAATCCGTCCGGCGGCGCGTGCCCCGCCATGGCCAGCAGGAACTGCGCCAATAGCCCAGGAAGCGCCTCCCGAGCCTGCCGGGCCAGGTCTGTCCCCTCCTCGACGCCCAAAGCGATAGCGTACTCCACCCGCGTCTGACGATCAGCCCCCTCCACTGTGGCGTTGCGCAGCAACCCGCCTGGGCCATGAGAAACGACAAGGATCGGATAGTTCCGCAACGTCTGAGGGGTCTCCGAGCTGAGGCTCGTGGCGGCATAGGCGCCACAGATGCCGTCAAACAACGACATCAGATGGGCGATGAGGGGATCGGCCATCACCTCGCTGTCAAAGGTGGTATAGAGCGGATCATCGCCAGCCAGCGCCTCCCAGGCCCCGTCGCTGCTGGGCCTGGCCAGCACATAGCCGCGGGAGCTGGGCAGCCTTCCGCCACATCCGGCCATCGCGATGAGAACCGCGGCGCACAGCGCCAAGAGGGAACATCGATGGTGCACCTTTAACCTCTGGGTCGGCACAGACGGCCCATGCACGCGGCCCATTCTACCACAGCGGTAGGGGGTCGCCAATCGCCGCTCTCCCTCGCACACCGTCGCCAGATCGAACCCAAATTCGCTCGCGAATTTGAGTATCGCCCGGGAGGGTGCTATACTCGGCGCTGGGTGCATGTAACAGATGCAACGGATCCAACCAATGGTACTCACAGTCGAGTTCCTCGGACACGCGCGAAGGCTGGTGGGTCGCCAGACCCACGAGCTGGAGATCGGCAACGATGCCACCTACGGTGACCTCTTGCGTTCGCTGGCCCGCGCCTTCCCCGCGCTCTCTGACGAGATTATCGACTCGTCAACCGGATCCCTTACCCCAGCCTATACTCTGATGCGGCAAAACCTACAGCCAGTATGTGACTTCCAGGAACATCCCACCCCCGGAGAGTGCGTGATCTTGATGTTCGTCGAAGCAGGAGGTTGAGCGTGTACGCGTATACCGGCAAGATCCTCCACGTGGATATGGGCTCGCGCACCACATCCGTCCAGCAAGTCGATGCAGACTATCTCATCAAGTACATCGGCGGCGTCGGCCTGGCCACCCGCCTGGCTTGGGAGAACGTCAAACCCGGCTGCGATCCTCTGGGGCCTGACAATGCGCTCTGTTTCGCCTGTAGCGCTTTTGCCGGCACCACCTTTCCCGTCGGCACCAAACATGGCGTCGCCTCGAAATCCCCGCTGACGGGCCTCATCGGCGACTCGCTCTCGGGCAGCCATTTCTCCGAGGAGCTCCGCCGCGCGGGCTGGGATGGCCTCGTCTTCAAGGGCCGCGCCCCCGAGTGGGTGATCGTATTCATCGACGACGACGAGGTCACTTTTATAGACGCCTCACCCTACCTGGGTATGGGATGCGTCGAGACGCAGATCGCCATCCGGGAAAAGCTGGGCGATGAAAACGTCCGCGTCACCTCTATCGGCCCGGCCGGCGAGAACCTCGTCCGCTACGCCATGATGGACAACGACGGTCGACAGATCGGCCGCACCGGCAACGGCGCGGTGATGGGCTCCAAGCGCATCAAGGCCATCGCCATGCGCGGCTCCCAGCCCGTCCGTGTCGCCGATATCGACGGCGTCCTCCAAGAGACCCACAAGCTGATCGAGCGCAGCAAGGGGCCGGGCACGCTCAAGTACCGCAGCCTCGGCACCCCCGCCAACGTCCTCAGCATGCAGAAACTGGGCGTGCTCCCCACCCGCAACTTTAGCGAGACGGTGTTCGAGCACGCCGAAAAGGTCTCGGGCGAATACATGGCCGAGCATTATACCGTCAAAAAAGTCGGCTGCTCGGGCTGCTCCATCGGCTGCGAGCAGTGGGCCCTGGTCAAAGAAGGCAAGTACAAGGGCGCCATCGCTGGTGTGGATTATGAGCCGCTCTTTGCTCTGGGGCCCAATTGCGGCATCGGCGAGATGCCCGCCATCATCCGCCTCGTCCAGGCCTGCGACGACCTCGGCATGGATGCCATGAGCGGCGGCGTGGTGGTGAGCTGGGCCATGGAGTGCTACGAGCGCGGTATCCTCACCAAAGAGGATCTCGATGGCCTCGAGCCCCATTTTGGCAACGACGAGGCAGCACTGGCCCTCCTGGAAAAGATCGCCCACCGCGAGGGCATCGGTGACCTGCTGGCCGAGGGTGTCAAGCGCGCCTCGGCCAAGGTCGGCCAGGGCAGCGAGCACTTTGCCATGCACTCGAAGGGACTGGAACTGCCCGGCTATGACGTGCGTAGCCTCAAGACCTTTGCCATGGGCCTGGCCGTGGGAACCCGCGGCGCCTGCCACAACCGCTCCCTGGCCTACGAGCTCGATGTCAAGGGCGTCGTCGATCGCTTCACCGTCGACCATGAGCGGGGTCGCCTCGCCAAGGAAAAAGAGGACTTTGCCTGCATCCTCGATTGCATGGTCATCTGCAAGTTTCTGCGCAACTGCTTTGACGCGTTCGAAGAGGACGTGGCCCGCATCTACACCCTGGTGACGGGCATCCCCATGACCGCAGAAGAGATCGCGGCCGTGGGCGAGCGCGTCTGTAACCTCAAGAAGGCGTTCAACATCCGCGAGGGATGGAAGAAAGCCGATGACTGGCTGCCCGGCCGCGCGCTGGAGGATCCCGTCCCCTCTGGCCCCGCCAAGGGGGCCGTCATAACCGCCGAGGAGCTGCGCATGGAGATCGACGACTATTACGCGGCGCGCGGCTGGACGCCCGAGGGCCTGATCCCCAAGGCCAAGCTGATCGAACTGGGCTTGGATGATGTGGCCGAGGCCATCGGCGTGGAGCCCGCGCCCGAGCCAGCCTTTTCGGCCGAGGAGGCTCGCTAATGGCAAACATCGGTTACCAGCATATCGTCTGCGATCCCGTCGAATGCATCGGCTGCCGCCTGTGCGAATACGCCTGCTCGGCCACCAAGCACGGCCGCTTTGACGGCACCCTGTCGCGCATTCGCGTGGTGCGCATCGAGCCCATCACCATGACGGCCATCAGTTGCCGCCTCTGTGAGGACGCCCCCTGCATTTTGGCCTGCCCCGTCAAGGCGCTGTCGCGCTCGGAAGAGAACGGCATCATCCTGGTGGATGAGGACCTCTGCGACGGCTGCGGGTGGTGTGTCGAGGCGTGCGAGTTCGGCGCCATCGTCTTGAACCCCGAGTCCAACAACGCCGAGATCTGCGACCTTTGCTCGGACCTGCCCGAGGGCCCCGCCTGCGTGCGCTTCTGCCCCAGGGATGCTCTATCGGTCGCCACCCCCGAGGTGCTGCGACAGCAGGCCCGCCGTGACGTGGTCGCCCGTTTGCTTGAGGAGCTGCAGTAGCACCCCATGCAGCAACGCACTGCCCTACGGGGTTGGTGCGTTGCTGCATGCCAATCAGCGGCAAGAGGAGCTGTGAATGGAACAGAACGGGGATCTCCGCATCGGCGTCTATATCTGCAGTTGCGGATCCAACATCGGGGGCGTCATCGATCCGGCCAACGTGGCCGAGTTCGCCTCGCATCTGCCCGGCGTCGTCGTCACGCGCGACAACTTGTACATGTGCGGCGATCCAGGCCAGCACCTGATCCAGCAAGACATTCGTCAACACAAGCTGAACCGCGTCGTGGTCGCGGCCTGTAGCCATCGCATGCACGAGCCAACCTTTCGCGCCTGCGTGTCCGAGGCGGGCCTGAACCCATTCCTCATGGAGATGGCCAACATCCGCGAGCAGGTCACCTGGGTCCACGCCGACGATCCCGTGGCGTCGCTGCTCAAGGCCAAAGAGATGGTCGCAGCAGCGGTGGCCAAGGTCAGCGCCGCTGAAGAGCTGCAGCCGATCACCGTGCCCGTCACCAAAAAGGCGATGGTCATCGGCGGTGGCGTCGCGGGCATCAGCGCCGCCCTGGATCTGGCCGATATGGGAACGCCCACCTACCTGGTGGAGAAAGAACTCTCCATCGGGGGCGTCATGGCCCAGCTCAACAAGACGTTCCCCACCATGGACTGTTCCATTTGAATACTTGCACCCAAGATGGTTGACGCGGCGCGTCACCCCAACATCACTATCCTGGCCAATACGGAAGTCGAGCACGTCGACGGATTCATCGGCAACTTTTCGGTGAACCTGGTAACAAAGCCCAGGTATGTCATCGCCGACCGCTGCAACGGCTGCGGCGCTTGCGCCAAGGTGTGCCCCATCGAGGTGCCGAACCCCTTTGAGCTGGACATTGCCCCACGCAAGGCCATCGACGTCCCGCATGGCCAGGCGGTGCCGTTGATCTATGCTATTGACATGGACCATTGCATTCACTGCTACCAGTGTGTGACCGCCTGTGGCAAGCTGGACGCCATCGATTTTGCCCAGCAGCCCCAGGAAACCAACGTCGAGGTAGGCACCATCGTGGTGGCCACGGGGTTCGCCTCGTTTGATCCGTCGGTCATCCCAGAGTATGGCTATGGCCGTTACCCCAACGTCATCACGGCCATGGAGCTCGAGCGCCTGGCCAACTCGGCTGGCCCCACCGTCGGGCGGCTGGTGCGCCCCAGCGACGGCCAGCCCCCCCAGAGCATGGCGATCATCCAGTGTGTGGGCTCGCGAGACAAGCGTTACAATGAGTATTGCAGCGGGTTCTGCTGCATGTACGCCATCAAGAACGCCATCCTGCTCAAGCAGATGCATCACGACATGGATATCACCATCTTTTACATCGATATCCGCACGCCCTCCAAGGGCTATGAAGAGTTCTACACCCGTGCACGCGAGGCGGGCATCCGTTTCATCCAGGGGCGGCCCTCGCTCGTTAGTGAAGATCCCGACACCGGCAACCTGATCATCGAGGCCGAGGATCAGGCGCTGGGCAGCGTGGTCGAGGTCGAGACCGAGATGGTCTGCCTTTCCGCCGCCGCCATTCCACAGCCCGACGCCGAGGACCTATCCGCCAAACTCACCCTGGCCCGCAGCCCCAGCGGCTTTTTCATGGAGTACCACCCCAAGCTGCGCCCCGTGGACGCCCCCACCGATGGGATCTATCTGGCGGGGGCGGCCCAGGGGCCCAAGGACATCCCCGCCTCGGTGGCTCAGGGGAGCGCCGCCGCCTCCCGCGCCGCGCGGGTGCTCTCGCAGGACACCTGGGAGATCGAGCCCATCGTGGCCGAGGTGGATCCGACCTTGTGCATCAGCGCCCAGGGCAAAAAGTGCGGCATCTGCGCCCGCGCCTGCCCCTATGGCGCCATCGTCGTCGAGCAGGGGCAACCCGCCACCATCTTTACCGCCAAATGCCACGGCTGCGGCGGCTGCGCGGCCGAGTGCCCGCACAATGCCATCCAGCAAAAGCACTTTACCGACGCCCAGATTCTGGCCCAGATCAAGACGCTGCTCCAGGATCGGCCCGAGGAAAAGATCCTGGCCTTTATGTGCAACTGGTGCAGCTATGGCGGCGCCGACATGGCCGGCATCAGCCACTTTACCTATCCGCCCACATCGCGCGGCATCCGCGTCATGTGCTGCGCCCGCACCGATGAAAAGTTCGTGCTCGAGGCGTTCCGTCGTGGCGCGGGGATGGTGCTGGTCTCGGGCTGCCACCCGCAGGACTGCCACTATATCACCGGGCAGCAGGTGGGCGCCCGTCGCTTTGAGCGGCTGCGCACCACCCTTGAGCGCATGGGCATCGATCCTGCCCGCTACCGCGTGGAATGGATCTCGGCCGCAGAGGGCGAAAAGTACGCCCGCGTCATCACCGAGATGGATGCCGTTCTCGCCAACTATGACCCGGCCGAGATCGTGCGCCAGAACCGCCAGGCCGCGGCCCAGATCGCCCGTCGCCTCAAAAAGTGGAACGAGGATCCCAGGCTGGTGCCGATCTTTGAGGATCTGCCCCTGGCCCAGGAGGTGCTGGAGTGACGCCGCACCCAACTCAGCTCGACCCGCACCTTGCCGCCAGAGTCATGGAGCGACCCGGGGGCCAGCATCTGCAGACCTGCATGGCCTGCGGCACCTGCGCCTCGGTCTGTCTGGTACGCCGGTTTCACCCCGTGTTCAATCCACGGCGCGTGCTGCATCAGGCGTCCCTGGGCATGCGTGAGGCCGTCCTCTCCAGCCCAGAGATCTGGCTCTGCTCCGCCTGCGACGCCTGCTACCCGCGCTGCCCGCAAGAGATCCATATCTCGGAGGTGATGGGCGCCCTGCGCGACCTGGCCATCGAGGAGGGCTATCAGGCGCCTGGCCCCTTCCCGACGGTTGATCGTGTCACCTGCTCGGGCTGCGCCGTCTGCGCCCGCGTCTGCCCCTACGAGGCCATCGGCCCCGCCCCCGACGAGGACGATCCCTCCCGTCAGACCGCCCACGTGGACCACACCCGCTGCCTGCATTGCGGGCTGTGCGTGGCGGCTTGCCCCTCAGGCGCTATCTCTCTGGAAGCGGTCAACGATCAAGAGATATTGACGCGCGTCACCGCCGAGGGCTGGCTGGAGCGGCAGGGTCTGCTCGCAGGCGGACAGGAGCCGCGCTGCCTGGCCTTTGTTTGCCAATGGAGCATCCGCTCCGATGCCGTCTGGGAGCGCGCCCAGCGGTTCGGGGATCAGGTGCGGGTGGTGCCGCTGCCCTGTTCGGGCCGCGTGGATCCCGCCATGGTCCTATGGGCCCTCAGCCGTGGCGTCGATGCCGTGCTGGTCGTCGGCTGCGATGACGACGAGTGCCACTATCAGCGCGGCACCTACGCAGGCCGCAGCAAGATATACCTGCTCCGCGAGATGATGGCCACCATGGGCTATGAGCAGGAACGGGTGCGCTTTGCGCGGCAGGCCTCCGATGACCGCTATGGCCTCGAGCGCCATATCCACGAGATGCTCGCGACTATCACAAAGCTGTCGGTGCCCGTTGCAGTGAGCATCGGCTAGAGCGGGAGAACGCCAGTTCATGGAGAAACTCAAACTGGCCGTCTACTGGGCCTCCAGTTGTGGCGGCTGCGACATCGCCATCGTCGAGCTGGGCGAGCATCTGATCGAGCTCGCTCAACTGGCGGATATTGTGTTCTGGCCCTGCGCCACCGATGCCAAGTACAGCGACGTCGAGGCCATGGAGGACGGCAGCATCGACCTGACCCTCTTCAACGGCGCCATTCGCACCGACCACGACCGCCATCTGGCCGAGCTGCTCCGAAAAAAGTCGCGCCTGTTGGTGGCCTTTGGTTCCTGCGCCACCGAGGGCTGCATCCCCAGCCTGAGCAACATTCGCGGCGCCGCCTATGCCTTGCAGCGCGCCTCGGTCGACAATCTGACCTCGGACAACCCCCAGGGCATCATGCCCTGCGCCGAGTACACGGTCCCCGAGGGCACGCTGTCGCTGCCAGCGCTCGAGGGTCGCGTCCACACGCTGGCGCAGGTCGTGCCCGTGGATTACTCTATCCCCGGATGCCCACCCCACCACGATCAGGTCTGGCGGGCCATCTCGCAGATCGTCGCGGGCGAGCTGCCCGAGCACGGAGCGACCATTGGTGTCGATCCACGCACCGTCTGCGACCAGTGCCCGCGCACGCGCACGGGCAAGATCCGCGTCAGTCGCTTCCTGCGAGTGCACGAGGGCGAGCCCGACCCCGACACCTGCCTGCTGGAGCAGGGCTACATCTGCGCCGGCCCCGCCACCCGCGCTGGTTGCGGCGCCCTCTGCATCGGCGCCAACATGCCCTGCCGCGGCTGTTACGGCCCGCCCGAGGCCGTAGCCGATCAGGGCGCGGCCCTGCTGGGCGCGGTGACGGCAGGCCTGGAGGCCAAGTCCGACGCCGAGGTCCACGCCGCCCTTGCGTCGATTGCCGATCCCGTCGGCACCTTTTACCGCTTCAGCTTGGCGGCGTCCATCCTGCACGCCCTGGGCTCTGACGGCGAGACGCCCACCCAGCCCTGTGTCGCCAGCCAGGAGGATCGGCCGTGAAGCGCATCACCATCGACCCCATCACCCGCCTGGAAGGCCACGGCAAGATCACCATCTTTCTCGATGACCGCGGCGATGTCGCCAACGCCTACTTTCAGGTGCCCGAGTTCCGCGGGTTCGAGGCGTTCTGTGAGGGGCGCCCCGTGGAAGAGATGCCCCGCATCACCCAACGCATCTGCGGCGTCTGCCCCATGGCGCACCACATGGCCGCCGTCAAGGCGGCCGACGCGGTGTTCGGCGTCGTGCCTCCACCCGCCGCCTTGCGCATCCGCGAGCTGGCCTACAACGCCTTTGTCTCTGGCGATCACGCCACCCACTTTTACGTGCTGGCTGGCCCCGATTTCATCGTCGGGCCCGAGGCCGACCCCGCCGAGCGCAGCATCCTGGGCGTCATCGGCCAGGTGGGCATGACCATGGGGCGGCGGGTGATCCAGCACCTCCAGGAGACCCACGAGGTCGTCGCCCTGCTCGGGGGCCGCTTTGTCCACCCCGTGATGGCGCTCCCTGGCGGCGTCTCCAAGGCCGTCACCCCCGAGATGCAGACCCGCCTCCAGGAAATCGGCGAGGATCTGGTCGAGTTTGGCCTTTTCTCGTTGGACCTCTGGCGCCAGACCGTGCTGGGCAATCCCGCCTACCGCGAGATGATCGAGAGCGAGGCCTACCTGCATCGGACGCACA
>CAZUZB010000016.1:0-2760 GCA_964624695.1 uncultured Anaerolineales bacterium
CCTTCCCTCTGCATGATGTCGCGCGCCTCGGGAGAGTAACTGCCCACCATGGAATCGAGATCTTCGGGCCGAGACTCTAGCCCTTCCCAGCGAATTTCCTGGATAAAGTACTCACCATCCCAGAGCTCCGTCTCCACGGACACCTGGCCCTTGGAGAGGAGCTCGCGCCATAGCGACGCCTCTTTACCAAGAGCCTCTGCCATAATCACCGCCGCCTTGAGCGCACCCAGGTAGAAGGAGGTGCACATGCCATCTGGCCCCCAGAACTCGATATCGTAGGTATTATGGTGAGGCTCTTCCAAGACCCCCTTATGGGCGGGGTCCCAAGTCTCGATGCAGTATTCCAGACTGCGCCGCACCCGCGGCCAGAGGCCACGCAGCCAGTCCGAATCGCCGCTGATGCGCCAATCGCGGTACACCTTCATGATGCCGCCCAACTGGCCGTCTGAGGCGGCGTGAAAGTCGTGGGCTGTCTCACGGATGGGCAGGCTGGCGCGAAACGTCTGGTGCCCCTTCTCGTCCTGGTTCTCAAAGAACTCGGTCTCTCTCAGAGAGCGCTCCAGATCGGGAAAGAGATGCGGGAACGCCTGAGCGTAATTCCAGACATGCGTACAAGAGCCCTCGCAACACCCACTTGTATCGCCACATCCCTCCCAACACCACAGGCGGCCATCTGCCTGGCGTAGCACCGTGGGAGACTTGAGGATGGTGAGATTGGCCGCGACCGCATCCACCACCTCGGCGGGGAGCGAGGTGTCGTAGAAGCAATCAGAGAACCGCAGGCTATCGGCGCGCAAGCGGCCATAGTCGCGACGCCAGTGGTCGTTCACCGCCTCGATGTCGGGAAAGACGCCCGCATGCCAGGGCTGGTGGGTGGGCAGGCCGTTGCTGTCCCTCTCTGCACACGTGCCGCCACTGCAACAACACGTCGAATCGCCGGTGGTGGCGCCCTCGGGCTCGTTACCCACACGCAGGTTGGTCGCCGGCACATGCCAGGCTAACCGCAGTCGGATCACCTTTTCCTCGCCTGGCGCTAGCGCCAAGGGAACATAGAGGCTGCCTCCTGGGCTCGGCTCACCCTCGGTGACGGGCGGGGACTCTATTGCGTGGCCCTCACGGATCGCCTTCCAGACCATCGTCAGCGCATCAAACCAGCCCCCGCGGAACCAGTGGCAGTTCACTTTGACCTGGGGATCATCCACGATGGCGCTGAACGCGCCTTGGGCCCACGGCTGGTCCGCGATGGCGGGCTGCCAAAGCGTAAAGCCGTTCCGGGTTGCGAGGACGGCGCTGCCGACCTGCCGGGAGGCGGCCATGGCCGACGCATACTCGCCCATAAAGTTGCGGGCGTGGAAGGAATACACTGCCTCCACCACTCGCTGGGACGGGTTCGTGAAGCGATACTCCAGAGCTGCTACCGGCAGACTGGAACTATCGGCATCGCCGGGGGTAAAGGGGCTCCAACCGGTTAACTCGACCCGCAGCGGCACCTTGGGGTCGTCCAGCGACACCGTTGCAAAGGGAAACCGCGCTGCAAAGGTGGCCTGGGCAAAGCGGGGCAGCCCGTAGGTCTTTCCCGGGGCGCCGTTGGCAGAGCGCGCCGGCCCAAAGGCCTTCCAGGTAGGGACGGGCCCCTCTAGCACCCGGGCCACATTGGGTTCGTTCTTGATGCACACCGCCGAAAAGAGTTGAGGCTCATGGTACACGTCTGGGTGGCCGTGAAGGGAGACGTGCGACAGCGCACCCGTCCCCTCCAGGCAGATCATCCCAGCGCCAATGCCACCGAGCGGAAAGGCGATCCGGTTCAGCTCCTCACCGGTATAGATGCGCTGGGGGCCACAAGTTTCTGGTCCGTCGCCCGCGTGTGAATCGTGGCTGTTTGCCATGTGAGCATGTCCTTTTCTCTGGTACGCTAGAATGTAGATAGAGCCAATTCGCCATCGCTCGAAAACCGGAGGCGCTCAGTCCCCCAGGAGTGGCCTCGGGATGGGCCAGCCCTAGGAAATCAGACGCCCGTCAGGCCAGTCATCGTGATACCGCGGACGAGCCAGCGTTGGAAGATCACAAAGACGACCAGCACGGGGATCAGATTGAGCACCACGGCCGCCATGATGATCCCAGAATTCATCACCCCTTGCTGGCCACGCAAGAAGATCATCCCCAGCGGCAACGTCATTCTGGACTGGCGGTTGATGAAAATGAGCGGCCCGAAAAAGGCGTTCCAAGTGCCATTGAAGGTGAGGATCACCAGGGTGGCGATCACTGGCCCCGCCAAGGGAAGCATGATCCTCCAGTAGATCTCAAAGTAGCCCGCGCCATCGATTCGGGCTGCGTCCTCCAGGTCGGGCGGCACCGTCTCAAAGAACTGCTTGATCAGAAATACTCCAAAGATGTTGGTGAGCCCGGGCACGATCAAGGCGCCCAAGGTGTTGTACAGGCCCATGGATCGAATGATGAGGAAATTGGGGATGAGCGTTATCTGCCCTGGCACCATCATCGAAGAAAGCAACATCATAAAGATCAGATTCTTCCCAGGGAATCGTAGCCGAGCAAAGGCATAGCCTCCCATACTGCAAGTCAGCACCTGTCCTGTGACAACCGTTATAGCTACAATAACACTATTGCGAAAGAAAGATGCAAAAGAAACACGAGAAAATACCTGTTGATAGTTATCCAGTCGCAGCGCGCTCGGAATGATCGGCGGTGGCAACTGAAAGAACTCCTGTGGGAGACCAAAGGAAAAAGATACCGCCCAGACCA
>CAZUZB010000016.1:2860-5443 GCA_964624695.1 uncultured Anaerolineales bacterium
AGATACATCACGATGGTTCGCGTGGCATCGCCAGGCCCCCCGTCCGTCATAACATACACAGCATCGAACACCTGGAAGGAGCCGATCAAGGCGATAATCAGCGAAAAGAACAGCGTGGGCGTAAGCAACGGAAGCGTGATCCTCGTCACTTTGGCCCATCGCTTTGCCCCGTCCACCTCGGCAGCTTCGTAGAGCTCTGCAGGGATCCCCTGGAGGCCTGCCAAAAAGATCAGCACGTAGAATCCCACCGCCCTCCACACGTCGAGCATGATGATGGAGCGCATAGCCCAGCGTGACGATGTGAGCCAAGGCACTCTGCCGAATCCCAGTCTCACCAGATAGTAGTTGACGACGCCAAGACTCTCCTGAAGCAGGAACTGAAAGAGCAGTGCTGTGACGACGCCCGAAACGACAAAGGGCACAAAGTAGGCGCTGCGCAGTAGGCTCCGCGCCCAGGACCGTTTGATGCTGTTGATGCCGATGGCTATCGTCATGCCCAAGCCCACGTTGAGAGCCGTGGCGCTAAAGGCAAAGACGGCCGTATTCCTGACGGTGGTGGCAAAGATGCGATCCCTCGAGAGGGCGACAAAGTTGTTCAGGCCGACGAATCGGGGTGTAGAGAAGAAATCCCACGAGACAAATGCTAGACCAAGACCGGAAACTAGAGGGATGGCGAGAAAGATAAGAAAACTGAGAACAGTCGGAAGAACAAATAGATAGCCAGCCACGGCTTCCTGCACCATGGGGTTCATCGTCGGTTTCTTCCACACGCGTCCTGAGACGCTTGGCATTTGATCCTCCCATCGTCCGCTACGCAGATTGAAAAGCAGGATGAAAGTACCAGAACCTCCATCCTGCTTCTCGCTACGGTACAATGCCTAGCTGGCCTCTTCTTCCAGGTACCTGGCGATCTCTGCTTCCATGTCTTGCTGGATGTTGGCCGCCGCCTCTTCAACGGTCATCTCCCGGGCCCAGGCGAGAGACAGGTAGCGGTTGTGAATTTCGCCCAGAGCGGCGAAATTGGGCGGGTTGATGACTGTTCGCCCGTGGTCGAGAGATTCGTACCAATAGAGATAGTTCGCAGGGCTGTGCGCAGCGAACTCGGGGCCGGTAGCCAGCGAACGCCGAGCCGGGGCGCTACCCGATGCTGCGGTGCCGGTGACCAGGTTCAGCATGACCTCTTTGCTGACGAGGTGCATCAGCAACTCCCAGGCCATCTCAGGGTTCTTGCTCCCTGTGGTGATACCGTAGCCATCGGTGCCCCAGATGGAGCCCTTGACCGCCTGGCCGGTGTTGCTGGGCCAGAAGTTGATGTTGTAATCGTCGGTGGACACATCGGCGGGGACCAGGCCCTCGCGCGTTGCGGGGGCTCCGCCGAACATGGCCAGGTTTCCAGCAGCAAAGTTCTCGATGGTGGGGAAATCGCCCGAGGGGGCGACTTCATCCTTCCAGATCAGGTCGTAGGCAAACTGGATCGCTTGCACCGTCTTGGGATCATCGTACCAGGGCTCGGTGAAATCCTCGTTCATCCAAAAAGTGCCGTTGGAGATCGTCCATGGGCCAGCGCCCCATGTGCTGCGGCTCGACTGGAAGCCAAAGGAATCGATCTCTCCATCGCCAGACTTGTCGACGGTCATCTCTTTGGCATAGAGCAGGAAATCGTCCCATGTCCAGTCGGGGGCCGGCTCTGGCAGGCCTGCATCCTCAAGTGCCTGGCGGCTATAGAACATGAGCACATTGTTCCAGGCAAAAGGCAAGAGGTATTGCTTGTCCTTCCAAGTCAGACCCTGCAGCAACTTGGGATGCACATCATCGACAAACTCCTGGACATTGGGCGCGACCTCCATCCAGGGGCCAAGGTCCACGAGGACGCCCTTCTCGGCCATGAGCGGAACCGCCTCGATAGCGTTCCAGATGACATCCACCTGCTCGCCACCGACCAGCAGCGTAAGGATCTTTTCCGTGTAGGCGCCCCAGCCCTCCAAGGGAACTGGAATGTACTTGATCTCTACGTTGGGATGATCTGCCAGGAACGAGCCAAAGTACCCCTCCCACTTTTCCTGAGGAGTGAACGCACCGTAGACAAAGCCCAACGTGACCTTGACGGGAACCACCTCGGCTTCCTCTGCCGGCTCGACCTTTGGAGCTGTTTCGGGGGCCTTGGTGGCAGTGGGTGCTGGCGTTGGTTGGCAAGCGGCAAGCAAGACCGCTGAACCAAAAAGCTCCAAGAAACGACGTCTACTCATCCTGTTCATTGCTCCCCTCCTAGGGATTGTTCAGAACGCGGGATCGAGAAACTCTCGCTGCTGGCGCTTTACGTGAAGGGCATCACCTCCTTGTGCTCTCCGCTATCGAGTCCGTCCTGACTGAAGTCTCTGGGCACGTCGCGGGCTATGGGGAACCGCTCACCGAACCAGCAGGTACAACATAGCATGGGCAGCGGTGAAGCGTCTACGTCAGAAACCCGCCATCGGAGATTGCGAGGGGAGTGTAGCAGATGATATCGGCGGCCCAGATGCGTGGCTCAGCAGCGGCTGTGAAGGTTGTCATCGTGCCGCCTTGGGAGAGGCCGATCATGCCGCT
>CAZUZB010000016.1:5543-6774 GCA_964624695.1 uncultured Anaerolineales bacterium
CCAGCGTCGACTCGCGAGGGTAGCCTGGTGTGACTGGCCCCCAGTCGGATTGCCCGAAGAGCAAGGTCTCCAGGTATCGCTCGTGCATTCGCGGGCCGGTCGTCCGGTATGTCTCCCGCGCGAGGTTGGGAACTCGCCCCGCATGGCCACCAGGCCGTCGTACCGGAGCGGCTGGTGGGACGGCCTGCTAGATCACTTCGAGATAGTCCTTCTCGGGCAGCGCCGGGAAGGGAGCGTGCGGCTCTGCCTGGTACCAGAATGCCGTGGAGGCTATGTCGTCCTGCAGGGGCAAGTAACGGCCTCCCGAGCGCCAGCCCAGCGCCTGGATCGTCACGCGCAGGTCCTGCTCGAAGCGCACCGGATCCATAACGTGCCAACGGTACAAGCCAAAACGCTCCTGCGCGTCCTCAAACCCATCTGGACGTATCACTTGAGGCATGCCCGCATAAGGCGTTGTGAATTCGCAATAGCGACCGGTGGGATGCTCAAATCCATAAGCGCCGCAGAAATAGTCCTCCGTGCCCGTCCCGCAGATGGTAGGGAAGGCCTGGTCACCATCCATGAAGAACTTGATCTCGCCCTCGCCCCACCAGAGGCGGTTGTTGACGCCCCAGGCGAGATAGGTGCCTACATAGTGACCCCACCCGCGCACTCTATCCAGAATGGTATGGTCGGTCTTGTAGGGCAGGGGATTGGAGCGGCGGAACTGGGCATGAAAGTAGGCGGCATCGTCGGGAACGTCGGTGAGGGCATAGTTGATCTGATAGTAGATCGTGCGCCGCTCCGTGTCCAGGTTCTCGATGGTGATGCGCGCCCCCTTGCGGAACGGCATCTCCCAATAGCAGGTGAACCCAGAGCCGGGATTGACGGCAACCGGCAGGGAGATGACGGGAGCGAAGCGACACCAGCCCATGCAAAAGAGATCGCCAATGGGCACCTCCACCGAGGGTAGTGCTTCATCGTCCCAGTAGATGCGCAGAATCGAGAATCGCCAATGCCCGGTGACTGTCATCCAGATCTGCTGGATCGCGCCCGAGCCAGAAATGTCGGCCAGGGTCACCGTCTCACCCGGCGGCAAGTGCAGGCTCGGCGAAATCTTCCAGCCACGCCCAAGATCACGGGCACACTCTGCTCCGGTGCCCTCCACCGCCATACCACCCCGCCCCTTTTCGCCAGTGCGGTTCTCGGGGCTGATCGATCGCGTCGCTGCTCTGGATAGTCTCGGGAGGTT
>CAZUZB010000016.1:6874-33104 GCA_964624695.1 uncultured Anaerolineales bacterium
CTGGGTAGCATCACGGGTGCTGCGGGGACCGTCACTGAACCACGGCATACAGCATAGCACGGGCGGCGGTGAAGCGTCTACGTCAGAACCCCGCCATCGGAGACTGCAAGTGCAAGAGGTGAACGAGGAAGAGAGTCTGGGGAAAGCGCTGCTCGAGGCGCTGGTGCACCTCCATGACCCGAACTACCGGCCTGGCGACGCGATCTCTGTGATGCTGGGCTGCGCTCCGAAGCAGAACCTGGCCGATGTGCAGGCGGCTCTTGCGGAAGCCCTGGAGCAACTGGCGCCCGACCGAGACAGGCAATCCTCTGACCGAGCTACCCGACCATTCGAGGTTCTTCGTTCACGTTTCCTTTTGCAGCTCACGCAGGAGGAGACGGCCGAACGTCTCTACCTGAGCCTGCGCACGGTTCAGCGCGAGCAGCGGCGCGGCGTCTACCTGTTGGCCAGGCGACTGCTGGACAGAGCGGGGCAGCCAGGAACACAGGAGAACGGCGTCGAGTCGCGCTCGACACAGGCCGCGAACTGGCGCGAGCAGCTCAAGCGCGAGATGGCTTGGCTACAACGCTACGACCAGGACGCCAAAGCCGATGTCAGAGAGACGCTGGAGAGCGTGATGCCGCTCGCACACAAGAGTGTCGAACAGCACGGCAGATCCCTGCGCCTTGCGAACGCCGCGCCCAATGTCACCGTGTCTGTGCACCCCTCGGCCTTGCGCCAGGTTCTGCTCACCGCGATCCTGGAGCTCGCTCGGAGCTTGCCGCCTGCCGCCTCGCTGACCTTGGCCTTTCGAGAGACACCTGGCAGGCTCGAGATCACCATCTCTGGCCAGCTCTCAGCCGCCTCCGATCCACCCGATACCACGTTGCTGGGGGAACTCGCAGCGCTTGCCGGGGCGAGCCTGGAGATGCGCCCACAGGGCGACCAGGCATCGCTAGTGATCGCTGCACCCGTCGTGGAAGAGGTAGCAGACAGGGTCACCGTTCTTGCCGTTGACGACAACCTGGACCTCATTGCCTTGTACCAATCTTACTGCGAAGGAACCCGCTACGAGATCGTGCATCTCTGGGATCCTCGCCGGGTGTTCGAGGCTGTGGAAACGCACGATCCCGACATTATTCTGCTCGATGTCCTGCTACCAAACGCCAACGGGTGGGATTTGCTGCTGGACTTGCACGCGAACGATGCCACACGAGAGGTGCCTATCATCGTGTGCTCGGTCATCACTAACAAGGATCTGGCGCTGGCTCTCGGCGCAGTGCAATACCTCCAGAAACCGGTATGGCGCCCGCAGCTCATCGAGGCGTTCACTCGGGCTCTACGGCAGACAGAGCCAGCGTCTCCATCAGCCTGAGGGAGCAGTTTAGCAACCGGTGTAGCCCCACCGGCGTGTGCACGGCCGCACAGATCCATCGGCTGCCTACTGCCTCTTCCGGCGGGTCTTGGCCCGAGACAACCAGCGTGGGGATGTGTCGCAGCGTGTCGTCGCCGCGCATCTGCGAGAGTAACTGCCATCCGTCCATGTCAGGCAAGACGATATCGACGAACGCCAGATCAGGTGCCTGGGAGCGCATCTGTGCGAGCGCTTCTCGAGATGACCCTGCCATGGTGACCTGGATGCCATCGTCGATGGCGTGGAGCATCATCTGCATCAGCTCCTGCGTATCGGGATCGTCTTCGATAACCAAGACACTCTCAACCGGGGAGGGCAGCATGCCGAGCACCCTCGCCAAATCAGATCTCTGAACCGGCTTTACGAGGTATCCCAGCGCGCCCAGTTCTTTCGCGCGCTCCAGGCGGGGAGGGCAGCTCCAACCGATCACGAGGGTATCGGGGGCTGCCTCTGTTGCTCCTTCGATAGCGGCTAGCAGCTTTTCTGGCAGGATCTCGTTCACGATCAGGGCCGAGACCGGGAAACGATGAGCTTCGTCAATCGCGGAGGCCAGGTCGGGCACGGTCAGGAACTCGATCTCATCCGTTAGCTGCGACAAAGCCGGCCCAAGGCCGCCGGTCGCATCACAAAGCAGAACGCGGGGACGGAACTGCGCCGCCTGAAGCTGCGGCCTGGAGCTGCGCTCGAACCAGATCCACTCTTCGCGGATCTGGTAGCCAGGCCTCGCCTGATGATCCTCTTGGGGGTGCAATGGGAGATCGACATAGAAGGTGGTCCCCTTGCCCACTTGGCTATCCATCCACATGCGCCCCCCATGCATCTCCACGAACTGCTTGCTCACGCTCAGGCCCAAACCGCTGCCGCCTCGTTCGCGCTGATCCGTGGCCTGGCCGCCCTGCACAAAAGGCTCAAAGATAGCCTCGGCTAGTTCGGCTGGTATCCCCGGCCCCGTATCGGTGACGCTCAACCGCATCGCCTCCCCACGCAGCTCCAGCCGCAAGACGATGCCACCGCTATCCGTAGCCCGGGCGGCATTGCTCAGGAGATTCAGCACCACCTGGCGCACACGTATCCGGTCGCAATACACCAAGGGGAGACCGCCGGGGCAGTCAAGCCGCCATTCGAGGCGCTTCTGTGTCATGAGAGGCTCCACGACATGGGCAGCGGTGCTGACAAGCTCTTGCATGTCGACCCAGGTGCGATGCAGAGCCATGCGGTCGGCCTCCACGCGACTGAGGTCCAGCACATCATCAACCATGCTGGCCAGATGCCGGCAGTTCCTGTGCACGACGCGCAAATGCCCCATCGTCACGTCGGGAATCCCATCGGGGCCCAAGCCATCTCCTCCAACCATAAGATCGATCATGCCGATGATGATGTTGAGAGGTGTGCGGAATTCGTGGCTGACCTGGGCCACAAAAGCAGCCTTGGCTCTCTCGGCCTGCTCTGCAGCCTGGCGCAACGCCACCTGTCGATGCGTCATCAGTGCCATCTGCCGGTTGAGGTGGGTCAGGTCATCCAAGGCCTGAGCAAGCTCGGCCCTGCGGTCACGTGATTCCTCGACAAGAGACGTCACCTGTTGCAGATGCCCGGTCAGCCAACGATCCAGCTGCATGACCTGCGTATGAAGAGCGGCCAACGCCAGAAAGGTTCCCCAGAGCGCAACCGATGCCACCGCCACCGCACCGAAAACTCGCGGATCTGAGGCCTGCCAAGCGAGAAGCGCGTATGCAAGGGTCGCTACTCCGCTGAGAGCAAGCGCAGCCGTCAACCCAGTCGCAGCAACTAGAACAGTCATAGGGATCACCACGAGAGCAAGCAAGCCTTCCGCGTGAAGCAAGAGGTGGCTCACCAAGATGAGAATGAGCAGACCAAAAGAGACGACCCAGGCGCCAACACCGGTGTGCCGGCTATCGAGGAGCCAAGCAGCAATGACAAGACCCCAGATAGCGATCGCCAGTCCGTGCATTTCTGCGCGAGGGCTCTCGCCTATCTGTGCTTCTCCCGCGATTACTAGCGCAAGTCCCACAAGCGCCAGAGCAATCAGTATCGGCTTGATAGAGATACGAGAGCCTTGCCGAACATGCACCATTGGCGTCATCATGGGGAACTCCCGATACCGTCTAAAAGTGCGGACACGTGGAAAGCAGCCGGTGTCCACCGCCCAACGATGCGACCGCAGAGATCCTAGGCCAGCGCCTGCACAGGACACGCCGCTAGCCTAGCTCGCGGCTGTGAGGCCGTCAACTTTGCATGTTCGCTCAGCCGAGGAATGTTACCGAACCAGTGTGATTCCCTGTAGCGCAGACGGCGATGGGTCGACGCACGAGCTCGGTCATGGTGGTTGCCTCCCTTGCTGGTGAAAGCGCGCGCAGGCAATGTAGCAGGGGGGAGGGGGGCTGTACGTAGGGGATCAGCGCGGGCGTGATGGTAGAGGTCGCGCAAGCGGCGAAGTCAGAGCCCACGCCCTGGCAGGCGCGGGTTCCGTGATCAGAGCGTGTGGTGGCATTGAGCACCTGACGCGCGGACGCGGGCATCACGCTTTACCGTAGAACCCACTGCCAACAGTTCTTGACTATTGCCGGTTTTTGCATGAACTTGACACATGGACTTTCACCACGTGCTAGAATATAGGTAGGTTACCGGCGATTGACGATGGGGAGGGCTGCCCACAGATCTTCTGGTCATGTCTAGTCAGAGAACCTGAGCCGCCTTGTGCACAGTCCTATCTTTCCGCCCGGAATCCAGGCTCTCCTGCGACACCCGTGCACCCGGCTCATCATCTCCACCGCCGCCCCCGCGAAATCATGGGGATCCCTCCACGCGGATGGGAGTAGGCAGTTTCTCGCCCAGGGGAGCGCCGGAGGAGGCAGGCCGACATCCAGCTACTGGGATACGAGACTACCGGAGGCACATCCTCTTTTGTATGAGTAAGGCGAACATGGAGAACGCCGACTTGATCGTCGACCTTGAGCAGCGACTGGTTGCCGTGCTGCAGAACGAGGATGCATCGCTATCGCCTCGCTCCACTGAGGGGCGTGCAAGAGCCGAGGTCTTGGAGGAGTTTCGCTCCTGGCGTAAGGAAGTCTCCCTCACGCGCCTGGCCATGCAGTCTGAGCGCCAGCGCTATCGAGAGTTGCTCGAGATGGTATCGCAGGGGTACCTGCGGACGGACCTAGAGGGCGTCATCTACGAAGCCAGCGACGCGGCGGCTGCCCTGCTGGACACGCCCGTGGAGTCACTGTGTGGCAGACCGCTGGCGAGCTTTGTGGCCGGGGACGAGCGGCAGGACTTTTGCGAGCGCGTCAGCCAGTTCTTGCGGACTGGTGGCGGCGGCGTGCAGCAATGGCAGAGCACCCTACAACCATCTGGACGACCAGGTCTTGCCGCCTCGTTTCTCATCTTTCCTTGGCGAGACCCCGAAGGCGGAACCACTGGTCTGTGTTGGCTGCTGTATGACTTGACAGATCGAAGCGAGACGATCCACGCACTGCAGATTGCCGAACTCGAGCATCGTGCGCTGATCGAGGGCATGAATGACATGCTCTTTGTCGTCGACCCGGAAGGTCAGTTCACCTATGTCAGCCCGGCTGTGGAACGAATCGGCTTCTACAAGGCCCATGAAGTCACTGGTGAGCATCTGAGTTGCTTCGTGCACCCTGAGGATTTGGCCAGAGTATTGGCCAATCTGGAACATGCCACGGCGAGTTACGGCGAGACGTACAGCTTCCGGATCTTGCGCAAAGATGGCGCTGTGGTGCACCTGCGCGTACGCAGCCGAACGCTGGTCAGAGAGGGTCAGGTGCTGGGTATTGCGTGCATGGCTGCCGATGTCACGGCCCAGAAGCAGCATGAGCGCGAGCTCTTGGCGGTGGTGAACATCGCCGCTGCGTTGCGCGTCGCTCCGAACCTGGCCGAGATGCTGCCCATCATCGTGGAGCAAGGGCTCCAGTTGCTGCAAGCCCAGGGCGCCTGTCTGGCACTGTGCGAAGCCAAACGCGAGGAGGCCGTTATTGCGACGGCGCGCGACGCTTGGTCGCACTGGGAAGGGCTGCGCTTTGCATCCGGCGAGGGTCCGATCGGGCACGTCATCGCAACGGGCGAGCCCTTTAGGAACGCAGATGGGCTCAGCGATGGTGCTTGGGCGCGCTCCGATCTGCTCAATGGCCTGCCCGCTGTGGCTTGTTTCCCTCTCGTCACACAAGAGCAGACCATCGGCGCCCTTGTGGCAGGCCGCGAGCTCGCGTTCACCGACGGCGACCTGCGCATTCTGGCGGTCTTGGCCGAGATAGCGGCCAACGCCATTCACCGTGCCAGCCAGCATGAGCAGACGAGACAGCTCAATAGCCAGTTGGAAAAGCGCGAGCGCTTTATCGCCCGCATCGTGGATAGTATCCCTTCCTCTCTATTGGTGGTGGACCGCGCGCTACGGATTGTGTCGGTGAACCGCAATTTCGAGGAAAAGACGCGACGGGATGCGCGGACGCTCGTAGGGCGTCCTTTGGAAGAGATCCTGCCGCCGGCCCTGTGGGACTATACCCGTCTGGACCAGAAGGTAAGTGAAGTGTTCCGCCTCGGCCAAGCTGTGGAAGGAGGCAGGCTGGCTTACCGCACCCCTAACGCGCCGACGCGCATCTACTACTATCGGTGTATTCCCCTCATGGCAGATGACGAAACCGTCGAGAATGTCATGCTGCTCATGGATGATATCACCGAGCGGGAACGCCTGGGAGAGGAGATACGGCGCGCAGAGCGGCATTTGGCCAGTGTGGTGGAATGCGCCAATGACCTGGTGATCTCCACAGATGCGCGGGGTTCCATTGTTACCTGCAACCGCGCCACGGAGAGCACCTTGCGCCGCAGCAACGAGGAGATCAGGGGGGTATCTCTGGCCGCATTTTGCGTTCCCGAGCAAAAGCGCGAGATGGACGAACTGCTCGGTCGGCTTGGCCGCGGAGAACTGGTGCGAAGCTTTGAGCTGGAGCTACTGACCTCCGAGAAGCAACGCGTGCCAATCGCCTGGAGTCTCTCTCCCATGCTCGATGACGCTGGGAAGCTGGTCGGCGTCGTGACGGTGGGCCGTGACTTGACCGAGAGACGCCAACTCGAGTCGCAGTTGGTCCAATCTGCCAAGATGGCTTCGCTGGGCGTGATGGCAGGGGGCATCGCCCACGAGCTGCGCAATCCGCTAGGCGTCGTCTCGGCCAGCGCGCAGTTGCTGCTCGAGTTCGCCGACGATCCTGAGCTTGCTTCTCAATGCGCGGAAAAGATATGGGCGGCCACGCAACGGGCTTCCTTGATCATCGAGAATCTCTTGCGGTTCGCCCGTCCCCAACGCGAGCAGGCGTCCGATCTCGATCTCAATGTGATACTGGAAACGGCCCTGGATGTTCTGGCCAACCAGTTCGCCTTGCACCAGGTCACCCTGCAAAAGCACCTTCAGGCCGATCTGCCGCGGGCCTACGGAAATCCGGCTTTGTTGGAGCAGGTATTTGCCAATCTCGCGCTGAACGCGTGCAACGCCATGAGCGAGGGAGGAACGCTGGAAGTTAGCAGCCGCGCTGGTGCGGCAGACAAGGTGGAGATCCGCTTCCGGGATACCGGTTGTGGCATCCTCCCGGAGAATCTGCCCAAGATATTTGATCCCTTTTTCACCACCATGCCCGTCGGCCAGGGCGTTGGCCTGGGGCTCTCGCTCTGCTACAGCATCATCCAGCAGCAGCAGGGCGAGATAAACGTCGAGAGCGAGGTTGGCCAAGGGACAACCTTTACCGTCCGGCTGCCAACATCGCGGGCGGACGTGACCTCGGCCTAGCGACAGGCGGGAAGGATCAACAACCCGTGATAGCGACGGAGCAATCCCAAATCCTCATTGTGGATGACGAGGCTGACATGTGTTGGGCACTCGATCGTCTGCTCAGGCGCGACGGGTTTGCGGTAACGACAACGTCCCATGGGATGGAGTCCTTGGCGCTTTGCGTACGCGAGCGCTACGCCGTGGTCTTTGTGGATGCCAAGCTGCCGGACCTGGACGGCCTGGAACTGATCGACCGGTTGCGCCAACAAGCTCCCACCACGCACATTGTGCTGATCTCGGGCTTCTTTGATCGAGACGATGCCGTGATCGTGGAAGGCTTGGAGCGGGGCCGTTTTGATGGCTTCATGGTGAAGCCGTTGGACCTGCGCCAGGTCAGAGAGATGGCCCGCTCTCTCTGCAACGAGTCCCCGTCTCTGTGAGAAGCTGGGGGCGTGGATCACACCGATGTCTTCCGGGCGGCACCAGGGCTCCCTGTGTGTGATCTCCCAGAGAGTCGGCGCGGCTCGCTCGCGCCTTGCAAGGGCACACGATTTTGGGCGGTGTACTCGGTAGACGAGCAACGTGCACGGGGAGACGAGCCATGCATGTTCTGGTAGCCGACGATGAACGCGACCTGGTCTGGGCGTTGCGACATTGCCTCTGTGACGAAGGATACCGTGTGTCCTGTGCTCACGATGGCGTGGAAGCGTTGGCCCTCATCCGCCAGTTGCAGCCCGATCTGGTCATCTTGGATGTGGTCATGCCCGGCATGAACGGGTTCGATGTCTGCCATCGCGTCCGTCAGGATACGAGCGTGGCGCATATCCCGATTATGTTCCTGACTGTGCGCGACGCGATCGCGGATCGCGTGTATGGTTTGGATTCTGGTTCGGATGACTATATGACCAAGCCCTTTGACCTGCGCGAGATCAAAGCGCGGGTCCGAGCCCTGTACCGCCGCAAACAGGCCACGTGTTCGCAAGAGCAAGAGGACACGGAGCAGGACACCGTGTTGAGCCTGCCGCCATTGTCTCTGAACCTGCGCACGCACCGACTGCAGATCGACGAGAGGGTCGTTCAACTCACCGAGACAGAGTTCAACCTGCTGCACCACCTCATGGGCCATCCGGACGAGCTGTTCACCAGCGAACAGCTGCTGAAGCAGGTCTGGGACTACCCTTGGGGGACGGGCGATCCCAGCCTGGTGCGTTGGCACATCCGGAACTTGCGCGCCAAGATCGAGCCCGATCCTGCCCAGCCGGTGTTCCTTCGCACCATACCCCGTCAGGGCTATTTTCTGGCGGTACAGACGATGTCGTGACGGCCATCTGTACTGGCACCGGCAGCTAGCTCGTCTGATAGGGGGTTCAGTCAAGTGGCGCAGTCATGGCCTATGGCCTTGCGCCGGTCTCGGACCTGGTTTCCTGCTGCAAGCCTCCGCCTGACCTTCCGCTGACTCTCGCGCTGCGTTTCCCAACGCGACCCTAACGCTGATCACACCCTAGGCTCACCCTCAACCCGTCGGTTCTGTGAGATGATGGCAGTGTAGGATGGTTCTGGCACCATCTCATCTCACACACCTACATAAGGAGGCAAACGCAATGGCTGTCGAAAAGACGATCGCTTCCACCAGTTTGGCCGAGGTAGTGGATCGGATCCTGGACAAGGGTATCGTGGTCGATGCCTGGGTCCGCGTTTCTTTGGTCGGCATCGAGCTCTTGGCGCTCGAGGCCCGCGTCGTGGTGGCCGGTGTGGATACGTACCTGAAGTATGCCGAGGCTGTGGGTCTGACGGCAACCGCCGCAGCCCCTGCCTAAGGCTGATCGTGCCAGAACCTCGCTGATGCGTCGAGATGCGGGAGGTTGAGGCTTGAGCGATCTCCTGCATCTTGACCGTTGAGAGCCAGTGTCAAGACCGCCGATCAGACGACGGGCGCAAGCCGAGGAGGTTCTATCGTGGGATCAAGCGCAGAGATGGAACAGGTGGTTCAGGAAATACGATCGGCCTATC
This sequence comes from uncultured Anaerolineales bacterium, assembly GCA_964624695.1. Lineage (GTDB taxonomy): Bacteria > Chloroflexota > Anaerolineae > UBA1429 > UBA1429 > DAIRUQ01. Next base: position 16,075 of record CAZUZB010000016.1, read on the forward strand.
ACAAGCGCATGGATGTAGTCGTGGATCTCCGTTCCGCCGTCCGTCACGAGCTGGCGGAACTACACACGGTCCGCGGAGCCACGGCTGCACAGCAACAGCAGTGGCGTGTCGAGTATCGGGATGGTTTGCGACGGGACACGAGCAAGCTGCGTGAGGCTGCCCAAGCGCTGCTGGCAGCGATGGCTGCCGAGCACAAGGCGGCATCTGCGGCGCAGCGTCAGCGGCTGAGCGAGCAAACCAAGGCACTGCGCCAGGATGTGGAGGGGCTGCGTGCCGTGGCGCAGGCGTTCCTGCAAGAGTTGGATAGTGCCCGAGAGACAGTGGCGGACAGCCAGCGCCGCGTGCTGGCTGCCGGGCGAGACAGGTTGGGCCAGACCACGCAGGCGCTGCGCAAAGAGCTGGCCGCTAGCCAGGAGGCAATGTCCGCGGCGCAGCGCCAGAGGCTGAGCGAGTATACCGAGGCCCTGCGGCAAGAGGTGGACGAGCTGCGTCACCAGTTCCGCCGGCAGCAGTGCGAGATCCGCGCTGATCAGGCCAAGGCTCGAAGCCTGTGGATTGGGCTGGCTGAGCCTGAAGGCAAGGATCGAATTCCGTCGCACGAAGCCCAGGCGCCCGTAACGCCCGTCGCAGAGCCACCGCGGCCTACCGTTGACCGCGCGCCAGCGAAGCCCGTGGCGACAGCACCCGAGGGAGAGCCCCCCGCGCTAGAAGACGAGGTCGCTCAACAGGGCACTGATGACCTCACAGTCATCGCCGGGATTGGGCCGGCGATGCAGCGCCGTCTGCGCCAGGCAGAGATCGACACCTATGCAAAGCTGGCTGGCAGCACGCCCGAAGCACTTGCCCAGTCTTTGGGAGAGATGGGGCGGTTGGCCAAGGTGGATGATTGGATCGCCGCAGCGCAGGAGCTGCTTGGGGAATCGTAGAGGCGCGCAGACGGACCTGGTCGGTCAGGGCCGTGCGCCCATCTTGAGCCGGCGGCGCGCCGGGCTGCAGCCGCCGGCTCTGAGGTGGTCATTGGGATCGCGATGGGTTCGGGTGTCCTTTTTCGTTCCGCCAGCCTGCTAGATTCGTTGCTAGAGTCAGTAGCATAGGAGGTGGTGGTGTATCTGGCAACCCGCAATATCCGCTCCGCGGGCCGCTCCAGCGGGAGCATCGAGATCACCTTGCCAACCCAACTACAGGTGCTAGAAGGCGTAGAGTGCCGCCTATCGGTGCGCGACGGGACTCGGCCAGAGATCGTTCTGCAACCCGACATCTCAACTGCCCAGACTGTCTTTCACACCCTATGGCAGCAACTCGCAACAGGGCTGGCGGAAGTTGGTGACATCGGCGACTTTACGCCTGCCGATTTCACGCTGGCCCTTTTCGCTCCACTCCACTGGGAAAGACGCCCCCCTCTCACCTATTCCGATGCGCTGGCGGTCTGGGCGCAGCGGACCAACCTCAATGACTCCCAAGCGGAGGCTTTGTCGCGACTGCTAACCTTTCTAGCAGTCGTCGCCGGCCAGCGTTTGGGGCTGCGGGCGCATCTGGCACTGGCCTTTGGTGATGCGGTGGCCTATCTCCTTACCGATGTCGCGGTCGGTCTGGGCACAGAGTTTGAGCGGGGGATGGCCCTTCGGCTCTTCTGGGAGGGAGAACGTAGACACCTCCTGGCAACGTCGCTTCTTGAGGATGGGATCTGGCGAAAGGTCCGCTGGCCCTTGCAACGCGTGTTTGAGCAGTTTCGGGCCTGGCAAGTGGCCCCCGAGACCTATGCAGCCGCACGTGCCCAGTGGTATCGGGGGCTGGCCGTCGAGATGGGCCTAGGGTTGGAGAGTGCCCCAAAGTAGTACCGTGGATCTGCCTTGGTGATATCGCAACACGAGGAGGGACAAACCGTGACCATAGCAGTGGCGGAAGCGCCACCAACCATCCTGAAAGTCAGTGCACGCGCTGACTTTGTCGAATCACCGGCGGTGCATGACGTGGCCGAGCGAGCGCTGGCCTACCTTCGGGCGAGCTACCCCGTCCACTTTCGCGGACCAGCCGGCACGGGCAAGACCACCCTGGCATTGCACGTCGCCGCCCAACTGGGGCGCCCTGTGATCCTGATCGTCGGCGACGAGGGATTCGCGACGGCTGACCTGATCGGCGACAAGTCCGGCTACCACTATCGCAAAGTGGTGGACCGCTTTATCCATACTGTCGTCAAGTACGAGGAAGATGCCGTCGAGCGTTGGGTCGATAACCGTCTCACACATGCCTGTCGGGAGGGCTTTACGCTCGTCTATGACGAGTTCACCCGCTCCCGTCCCGAGGCTAACAACATCCTTTTGACCATCTTGGAGGAGGGGTTGTTGATCCTTCCTAACATGAACAGTCGCGATGCGTATATCAAGGTGCATCCGGATTTCAGGTCTATCTTTACGAGCAACCCTCAGGAGTACGCCGGCGTGCACGAGGCCCAGGACGCCCTCAGCGACCGCCTAGTGACTATTGATCTGGATTACTATGACCGCGACACAGAGATCGTCATCACCTCGGCGCACTCGGGCCTTCCCATGGAGCAGACCGCCAAGGTGGTCGACGTGGTGCGGGATTTCCGCGCATCCGGCGAGTACGACCAGACGCCCACGTTGCGCGCCTCGATTATGATCGCACGCGTGATCGCCCAACAGGAGTTGCCGCCTGCCGCCAGCGATCCACGTTTTGTTGGTATTTGTCTGGACGTCTTGGAATCCAAGACGGTCTTTACCAGCGGCACGCGCGAACGACGTGCACAGCAGCGCAAGATGCTTCTCAGCTTGATCGAACACCATTGCGCCTGATTGGGATTCGATCTAGCGCTTGGGTGAAACGCCAGGAGATAGAGCGCGATGAAGATCAAGACAATGCGAGACGTCTCCACCATTCAGGGGCTGCGAAATCAGGCCACCCCCACCACGCGTGAACAGGCTGTGACCGAGGCGGCGCGGCTTGAGCGCGAACTGGCCCGCCTCAAACGCGAACTGGATATGTGGACGGCGAATCAGAACAAGACGACCGAGCGGATGCAACGTATTGAGCAGCGTCTCGCGCTGCTGGGAGAGCTTGTGGAGCCAAGTTTGGGGAGCGTCACAGAACGGTCGTCAGGTCATGAGAGGGTCGCAGAAAGGACCGAGGATGGGAGGCAGGAAAAGGAGAAAGGTTGGCGAACGGTCGACCTCCAATACTAGATGGCGTCGCTTGGGCCAGTTGTAGCGATGAGGAGGCAGCATGGCTGGTTTGGGAGCTCTGGAGTGCATCCGCACACATTCGCATATTCGCGGCTTGGGGTCTGTTGCGACCCATATCGGCCCGGGGCGAGATCGATGGCCGCGGCTACGTGAGACGGAGCGCTTGCGGCATGCTGTGGCTCGCCTGCAAGCCCGTCGGGTGCTGCGACAATGTGGCAGACGTGGTGCTTGTCGAAAAAGTGCGCCAACAGGATAGGGGGCAGGATGCCAGAGGAGAAGAGAAAAAAGCCGGCCGAGATCTCGATCGATCTCGGTTTGGGGGGGCTCTTCAAGGGTCTCGGCGACTTGGTGGATTCCCTCGGCGGGGTGCTAGAGGCAGGTGAGGAAGCCAAACGTACTGGCGAGTTCCAGGTCAAGGGGCTGGGCGAAAGAGGCCGGGGTGTATATGGGTTCAGCATTCGCACAGGCGTCGGCGGGATGCCCCATGTGGAGCGCTTTGGCAACATCCGCGCCACCGAGGAGGGCCCTGAGGTGGCCGATGTGCGTGAGCCGATGGTGGACCTCTTTGACGAAGGCGAGGAGATCGTCGTCGTGATCGAGTTACCGGGTGTGGCCGAAGAGGAGATCCAGATTGAGGTTCACGATGATGTGCTCTGCCTCGAGACCGCCGGGGAACGCAAGTACGCCAAAGAGATCCTGCTGCCCTCAGCAGTACGGGGCGAGGGACTGCGCCGTACCTATCGGAACGGTATTCTGGAGTTACGGCTAGATAAGGTGACGCCCGAAACCGCCTAGCACAAAAGGCACAGCAATGGCTCGCACGGTCAAGCATCTCAGCGTTCATCGCGTCGATGGAACAGAACTGCGTGTCGTCTCCGACGTCGGGGCGGGCACTCTACTGGTGATCCAGGCCGAGGAGGACGTGATTCGGCAGTACAGCGCTGCCGCGTTGTGGCCTCATCGCTGGGTGACGCTTTTCGTTCTCAAGGATATGCAGCCCCTCGCCCGTCAGCTTGGCGCGCGAGCCGGAGCTGCAGAGATGCTGTCCAGTCTTCCCCCCGGAGGGATCGATGCTCTGGCGGCGCGGCCGATTGTGAATGCCTATGACCTAGCTTCATCACATAGCTGCAACCTGTTCGTGAACCAGGAAGCGATGCTTCGGGCCGGTTACTGGGAGGATCCCCTCGCGCTGCGAGGTCTGTTAGCCCACGAGCATGCCCATCCCTTGGCCGAGAATGAGACGACGCGCGCCTCCCGACGGCTACTGACAGAGATCTCACTCTTGCGGCCCCAGTATGGGCACGAGGATGCGACCCAGTCCGCCATGCAGGCGCAGATCGCTCGGCAACTGGTCTTGCTTGCCGATGAGCTGTGCCTCTATGCGCCGCGCGAGATCGCGGCCAACGAGCTTGCCCTGCGTTCTGGGTTTGGGGAGCATCTGTTCCACCTCGCGCAGCGCAATCTGGCCGCCGCTCGTGGCGCTCTGGCCGGGCGCGCGGAGCTTCGGTCTCGCTTGCAGCGCGAGCGGAGCGAGGCACGCCTGGCGCCGCGGTGGGCGAATGGGCTTTTGTTGCTCGCTGACCTTCGGGGGCACGCCAACTGGGCCTTTGAGCTAGCGCCGTTCTACCATTCCGGATACGAGAGCATCGCCCAGGAACTGGAGGCGGCTCTGCAAGCGGATGTCTTTTCGCATCTGGAACCCCAGGTATCTGCGCTGTATGCGACGTTGCGGGAGCAGTACCAGGCTTTGCGGCCCGATCTTGCCGCAGACGAGTTGCTATCCTGGGGACGGCATCTCTTGCAGGGACTTGCCGAGATCATGGCCGAAGGAGCGATTGAGACTCGACTCGATCTGCGTTTGGCCCAAGAGGTACAGTCTGGAGACAAACATGGCTGAGACAGGGACCGCGCTGGGCAAATATATGTACTGTATCATCCGCTCTCAGGAGCCGCACCAGTTCACGACTCTGGGCATCGGCGAACGAGGAGACATCGTCCACACCGTGAACTATCGGACTCTCGCCGCCGTGGTCAGCGATTCGCCAATCACGCTCTACGAACAGAGTCGCCGGGATATGATGGCCCACACGCGCGTGCTAGAAGAGGTGATGCGTGACTTTGCCGTCCTGCCAGTGCGCTTTGGAACGGTGGCCCCCAGTGAAGAGTCCATCCGCGAGAAGGTTCTGAAGCGGCGCTATGGTGAGCTGATCGGTCTGTTTGACGAGGTCGGAGACTGCGTCGAACTGGGCATCAAGGCCTTTTGGTACGAAGACTCTATCTTCCAGGAGATCGTGGCGGAGAATGAGGCCATCCGCGCGTTGCGTGATACCTTGTTGAGCAGCTCTCTGGAGGAGACCTATTATGATCGGATCCGCCTGGGAGAGATGATTGAGAGCGCCATGTGGCAGAAGCGAGCCCAAGATAGTGAAAGAGTCCTGGGTGGTCTGCGTCCGCTATCCCACAAGACGGCGGTCAACAAGGTGATCACCGACCGAATGGTGCTGAACGCCGCTTTTCTGGTGGATAGAGAGCAACAGCCCTCGTTCGACGTGGCGGTCAAGACGCTGGACGAGGAGATGGGCAAGCGCCTCATCTTCAAGTACGTGGGACCGGTCCCCCCTTACAATTTCGTCAGTATTGTCGTCAACTGGAACGAATAGGAGCATCCCCAACTAGGAGGGAGCTCGGGAGTCTTTACGATGGGCTTTTTTCTGGATCTTTTAGCCTGGCCCGTGACGTTGCCGATCAAGGGCACGGTTTGGATCGCGAACAAGGTGGCGGAGCAGGCCGAAAAGGAGCTCTACAGCGAGGACGCGGTGCGAGGTAAGCTGCTAGAGCTGGAGCTGCGCTACGATCTCGGAGAAATTGACGAGGACGAGTATGTCGCCGCTGAAGAGGCGTTGCTGGAGCGCCTCCGGACCATTCGCCGGTATCTGGCCGAGCAGCAGGAGCAATAGGCGGTGCAAGCTCGGGACAATCGCGGTCTGAGCGGCGTCCATTTCCATTCCCGGCAAGGAGAAAACCATGGTCACTGGAATCGAGATCGCACAGCAGGCCAAAGAGCAACTGGTGGGCGTCACCGGGCTCACGCTCGACACGGTATCTGCCATCATCAAGGACGACCAAGGCTGGCATGTAACCCTGGAGATCGTGGAGATGAGACGCATCCCGGAGGGAAACGATATGCTGGCCACCTACGAGACGCTGCTCAACGACGAGGGCGAGCTGATTAGCTACCAGCGCACAAGGCGCTATCGCCGTGACCAGCTCATCGAGCGAGAGTCTTAGCCGCAGTCTATGGTACAAGGGAGCTTGACGGTGAAAGCCAAAGAGTCCGTTCGCGAAGCCATCAGCGGATCATTGTACACCGTGGCCAGTAGTCTCGAAGGATCGGGCAAGCTCCACCAGTCGCTAGATCCCTATCTCAAGCTGGTGGAAGGCTACCCGGAGAGCAAAGAGGCGCCGCTGGCGGCCCAACGCTTGTTGACCATCGTGGAGAGTCTCCGTCAGACTGGCCAGTATCATCTCGCTCTGACGGTGCTTTGCCGCCTGGAGGCAGCGCACCAATCCGGAGAGCAAGCTTGAGAGGAGAGCCATGATCAGCAAGGATCTCAGAGCGACCATCTCACAGGCCGCCAGCGCCGCTTTGTTGAGGATCGGTGAATCCTATCGCCAACAGGGGCTACTCCATCAGGCGTTGTCGCCCTTTCTCAAGATTCTGGCCTACTATCCCGACTGCCCTGAGGCGTGCGCTGCCGTGGAGGGTCTAGTCGCCATCGCCCAGGTCTTTGAGGAAACCCAGCAGCATCGTATGGCCGTCTCAGTCTACGAGCGCATGGAGCGGGCCGCACGCTTTCGTCGCTGGGATGGGCACCAGATCTCTCCAGAGGGGGAGATCATCTAGACGGCAAGCCTGAGCGTGCCGGGCATCAGCAGCCCGACTCTGGATAGGCCCAGGTTGTGAGTGATTCAAGGAGAGCGATGCCAGATTTACGAATGGGACACGCCACTCAGGGCAGCAGTCTGGTGGATATTCTGGAGCGCGTTCTGGACAAGGGAATCGTCATTGCCGGAGACATCAGCATCTCTCTCGTGGATGTGGAACTGCTCACCATCAAAGTGCGTCTCCTGGTGGCCTCGGTAGACAAGGCCATGGAGATGGGTATCAACTGGTGGGAGAGCGATCCCTATCTCTCGACCCAGGCACGACAACTGGAGGAGGAGAACCGCTTGTTGCGCGAGCGGCTTGATCGTCTGGAACAGAGATGGGAGGCGATGCCACAGTGACTCAGCCAGACTCGATCGAGTTGGTCTGCGCCTTTTGCGGCGGCGCCAGGAGAGACCCTTTCGGCGTGATGTCGCCTCTTGCCGTATGCCAGGTATGCGGCGGGCGAGGAAGCCACGTATTGGACCCGCCCCTCGCTGTGTGTGCTTTCTGCCAGGGCACGGGAATACATCCTCATTCACGCAATACCTGCACCGCCTGTTGCGGGCTGGGCCAGGTCCAGGTCTCTGCCGATGCGAGGCGCTGCCCTCGCTGTCGTGGCAGCGGCCGCGCTGCCGATGGCGACTGGCCCGATAGCCCCTTGCCTTGTAGCTACTGTCGTGGCATCGGGTTGGTCTCACCAGACCGAGGACAGATATGAGCAGCACGCCGCGAAATCCGGATGCACCCGCCAAGGAGCCTGGCCTGCGCGTGGCTGAGGCCCTGCCGAAAGACGCGGGCCGAGGACTGGCCCGCCTGGACCCGCAGACGTTGGAGGAGTTGGGTCTGGCTATCGGCGATGTGCTCGAGATCAAGGGGAAACGGGCTACTGTCGCTCGGGCGATGCCCACTTATGCCGCTCAGCGGGGGCTCGGATTGATCCAGATGGATGGCATTCTGCGCACCAATGCGGGCAGTGGCGTGGATGAGCGCGTTCTGGTGCGCCGGACTCGGGTGCAGCCGGGGCGAATTGTCACCCTGACCCCTTTCGAAAGGGCATCTGTGTTCGCCGGCTCGGCCCAGACGCGCTATCTGGCGCGCCTATTGGAAGGCATCCCGGTGACGACTGGCGATCGCGTCCGCGTCGACCTCATTGGGACCAGCGCGCAGACCTTTGTCGTCGCTGACACCACGCCCACCGGACCGGTTCTGATCGGGCCTGGTACCGCCATACGGGTGACGCCTGAGAAGGGGCGCAAGGAGCAGTCGGGGCAGGACGCGATCACCTATGAGGATATCGGGGGGCTACGCCGCGAGGTTCGACGCATCCGCGAGATGGTAGAACTGCCTCTGCGCTACCCAGAGATCTTTGAGCGGCTTGGCATAGACCCGCCGAAGGGGGTGCTACTCCATGGCCCCCCCGGCTGTGGCAAGACTCTCATCGCACGTGCCGTGGCCCACGAGACCAGCGCCCACTTTCTACACGTCAACGGGCCGGAGGTGATCGACAAATGGTACGGTGCCTCCGAGGCACACCTGCGCAATCTCTTCGACGAGGCCCGTCGGCAAGCTCCGGCGATCATCTTTGTCGACGAGATCGATGCCTTGGCACCCAAGCGAGAGGAGATGAGCGGCGACCGCCAGGTGGAGCGCCGAGTGGTAGCCCAGCTCTTGGCGTTGATGGATGGGCTACAATCACGGGGGCAGGTGATCGTTATCGCGGCGACCAACATCCCCAACACTCTCGATCCGGCACTGCGCCGGCCTGGGCGCTTTGATCGTGAGATCGCCATCAGCGTACCCGATCGAGACGGGCGCCTCGAGATCTTGGAGATCCACACACGGGGCATGCCCCTGGCCCAGGGAGTGGACTTGGGCAAACTTGCGGCCATCACCCACGGCTTTGTGGGGGCCGATTTGGAGGCTCTGGGACGCGAAGCGGCCATGAGCGCTCTGCGTCGCTTGATGCCCGACATCGACTTTTCCCAGGCGTACATCCCCTTTGACAAGCTTGTGACTCTAGAAGTGACCATGGACGACTTTGCCTCGGCGCTGAACGAGGTCGAGCCCTCCGCTGTCCGAGAAGTTTTCACCGAAGTCCCTGACGTGAGTTGGGATGATATTGGCGGCCTTGATGAGATCAAGCGGCTGCTCACGGAGGCGGTCGAATGGCCCTTGCGGTATGGCCCGCTTTTTCAGCGTGCTGGTGCCCGGCCGCCCAAGGGGATTCTGCTCTATGGGCCGCCCGGCACGGGCAAGACGCTGCTGGCCAAGGCGCTGGCTGGCGAAAGCGAGGCCAACTTTATCGCCGTCAAGGGGCCGCAGTTGCTCAGCATGTGGGTGGGTGAGTCGGAGCGGGGGATACGCGAGGTCTTTCGTAAGGGGCGCTTGGCAGCGCCCTGCATCCTGTTTTTCGACGAGATCGACGCCCTGGCCCCACGACGCTCTGGCAGCGATAGCCAGGTGACTGAGCGGGTGGTCAGTCAGTTATTGACCGAGATCGATGGCATCGAGGCGCTCAAGGGCGTTGTGGTGGTAGCCTCTACGAACAGAATGGACCTGCTAGATCCGGCCCTCTTGCGCCCGGGTCGCTTCGATCTGTTGGCGGAACTACCATTGCCCGACCGGCAGGCGCGCTTGGCCATCCTGCGAATCCACACCCGTCAGATGCCTCTGGCCGACGTGACGAGCTTGGAGATGCTGGCCAATCAGACCGAGGGTCTGGCGGGCGCTGATCTGGAGAGCCTGTGCCATCGCGCAGCCATGCTGGCGATCCGGGCCTTCCTGGAGCGGTGCGGGGAGACGGGGTCGCCGTCCACGCCCGCGGAAGCCTGGTCCGATCCTTCGCTGGACTTGCAGATCCAACCGCAGCATCTGGAACGCGCGCTTGCAGAACGACGGGGGCTAGACTAGAGATGTCCGCAACCTATGTGTATGCCATCATCCCCACAACAGAGTCACTGATTTTTGACGCGGCGGGGATGGATGACGATACGGTCTATGCGCTTCCCCAGCAGGGTCTGGCGGCGGTGGTGAGTGCCAGTCCTGCTTTGGACTATCGCAAACTGGACCGTCCTGAAGCGGCTCGTTATCTGATGGTCCACCAGCGCGTCGTCGAAAGAGTAATGGAAGAGTTTCCAGTTTTGCCCGTCAAGTTCGGAACAACGCTGCCTGACGGCACCTGGGTGCGCCGCCTCTTGACGCAGGGCGCGTCTCTCTTTGACGCTGCGCTGCGGCAGCTCGGCAACCAAGTGCAGACGGAGATCGTGGTGCTGTGGCCACTCCGGGAGATCATTAGCCAGATCGCTCGCGAGCCGGCCATCGCGCAGCTGAGGAGCGAACTGGCTGCCCATCCAGAGGCCGCCACGGTTGCGGGTCGAATGGCCCTCGGGAAGAAGGTTCAGCGGAGTCTGGTCCAGCGGCGGGCGGAGCTCCAAGAGCGCCTGTTGCCACCCTTGACCCAGGATGCACTGGATGTCATCTCGAACCCACTGATGGATGACGGCATGGTCATCAACATCGGCCTCTTGCTGGACGAAAAGGGGAGGGACTCGCTGGATGAGCGGATGGAACGATTGGACGCCGAGTTTGATGGACAACTGACGTTTCGCTGCATAGGCCCCCTGCCCCCCTATAGCTTTGCGACCATCGAGCTAGAGATACCCTCTTTTGAGGCCATCGATGCCGCGCGACGTCGCCTGGGTCTGGGGGAAAGAGTCGCTCTGACCGAGATCAGACGGGCCTATCATCAGTTGGCGGGGCAGACGCACCCCGACCATAACGCGGCGTCGCCGGATGCTGTGGCCGCGATGGCTTTGCTCACCGAGGCGCACGAGCTTCTCAGCGCGTATGGATCGAGCAGGGCGCAGCAGGCGAACCAGTCGCCCACCGCACCCTGCTGTTTCGATCGCCAGACAGTGGAGCAAGCGCTGCTGATTCACATCGGCCGCCAAGAGATCTCGGCTTGATCGGTACAGCGATACCGCAGAAAAACAGCTCCAGCACCACGGCTAAAGACGTGGTGAACGGCAACAGGATCGCCATAACCATGACAACGCCAGAAGCCACTTTTCTGCACAACAGCTGCCTCAAGCTCCTGCTGTTCGGCGGCAAGGGGGGGGTGGGCAAAACGACGGTCGCTGCAGCCACAGCGCTCTATCACGCCAGCCGCGAGCCAGGCAAGCGCGTCGTCTTGATCTCTACCGATCCGGCGCACTCTCTCTCTGATAGTCTCGACCAGCCCATTGGCGACAAGATCACGCCGATCGCGACGTGCCCGAACCTTCTGGCCCTGGAGATGGACGCCGGCCGTCTGCTCGCCGAATTTCGCGAGCGCCATGCCGCGGCACTCAAGACCATTGCCTATCGCGGAACCCTCTTTGACCATGACGATATCGCTGCTTTTCTTGATCTCTCGCTTCCGGGGTTGGACGAGCTCATGGCGATCATCGAGGTGGCGGATATCACACGGAGCCAGCGGTACGACCTGGTGATCCTCGACACTGCCCCCACCGGCCATACTCTGCGACTTCTGGCTTTGCCAGACTTGCTCCAGGATTGGCTGCGGGTGCTCGACCTGATGCTCGCCAAGCATCGCTATATGGTCTCCACCTTTGGCCGCTACCGGCCCGATGAGACTGATGCGTTCCTCTCCGGGATGTCCGCAAAACTGGCTGGGCTACGTACTCTGCTGAGCGCCAGCGACATCACCGAGTTTGTGCCGGTCGTTATCCCAGAGGCCATGAGCATCGCCGAGACTGCTCGACTGGCGGCGAGCCTCAAGGCGCTGGGCGTACGGACGCGCCACCTGGTCGTCAACCGCGTCGAGCGCCCCCGAGACTGCCCCTTTTGCAGCGGGCGGCGTCAGGGACAGGAAAGCTACCTGGAAGAGATAGAGGCCCGTTTCGCTGATTGGACGCCGTTGTGGGCGCCGCACTTGCCACACGAGGTTCGTGGCCCCGAGGCCCTGCAAGAGTACCTTGAGGCCCTCGAAGGCTCGGCGGGGGAGCTGCGCCGGGGGGCTGCACACAGAGACGTTCCGGGAGCGAGCCGCACGGTTCCCGTAGAGGCATCTCTCGGACGTGACGTTTCTCCGCGCCCATTCACGCGCGACGTGACACAGAAACAGTTGCTGCTCTTTGGCGGCAAAGGCGGAACCGGAAAGACCACCGTTGCTGCCGCCACCGCACTGTATCTCTCGCAACAACATGCTGGCGAAAGGACGCTGCTGTTCTCCACCGACCCAGCTCATTCGCTGGCAGACAGCCTGGACCAGCCGATTGGCGACCAGATCACCCCCATCACCGGGGCTCCAGGGCTGTTTGCGCTAGAGATGGATGCGTCGACCTTGTTGGAGGAACTCAACCGGGAGTATCGTCTGGAGATACAGGAGGTCTTTGACTCCTTTCTCAGTAGCTCGTTCGATGCGCCATTCGATCGACAGGTGATGCAGGAACTGGTCTCACTGGTCCCGACGGGCATCGACGAGCTGATGGCCTTGATCAAGATCATGGACCTAATGGACCGAGGCGCGTTCGACCGTTACGTTCTGGACCTGGCCCCGACGGGCCATGCGTTGCGCTTCCTGGAGATGCCGGGCCTGGCGCGCACATGGTTCATCACCTTTTCCCGGCTGTTGCTCAAATACCAGGGGCTGGGCAGCCTGATGCGAACGGCCGAGTGGATCCGTGGCAAGTCCAAGCAGTTGCGGCGCGTCGAGCAGCTCCTGGGCGACGAGGCCCGCTGCCAGCTCGTGGCCGTAGCGATCCCCGAGGCCATGGCCGTGCTCGAGACGGAGCGGTTAGTCCAGCGTCTGCAAACGCTCTCGGTTAGCTGCCGATGGATCGTGGTGAACATGGTTATGCCACCTAGCCTTTGTCCTTTCTGTGCGGCCGTACATGAGCAGCAGCGAGGCCGCATCACCCGGCTATCTGATCTAGCTTCTCGTCGCGCCGGACTTGGCGGTCTGGTTCCATTGTCGCTGTTCCCGCACGAGATCCGAACGGTCGACGGGTTGACCGACGTGGCGCAGGCTCTGTACCGGGGGAGCTAGGATGGAAGCGGAAGAACTGCGCCGGCTGTTGGGGCTCTTGAACGCCGAGTCTGGTGATATGGCGCCTGGCCCGTTCGCTGCACTGGTGCGCGAGGCCAAAGCTGAGGCGCTAGTCGAGGCCAAGGCGCAGCTCAAGGCGATGCTCACCGAGGCCATCCTCCAGAGTGTTCTGGAAGGGCTCCCGGACGTGCCGTCGAAGGCGCCCCCCGCCAGCGATGAGGTGACACCCTCGAAGAAGACCGTGGCCGACGAGGCGCGGACGCCTCCGCCACGAGAGGCCGAGCCGCCGCTTGACGCGGCAGAGGACGAAAAGCAGCGGATCCTCACGGAAATGGAGGCTATCCGCCACCGTCTTGGTGAGAACGAAGAACGCCTGCAGCGAGCCAAGTCGTCCCCATCCGCTCGCGACGAGGCTGTGGTGTCCGCTCCCGAAACCGTGTCCGAGCAGGCGACAGAGCCACTGCCCGGCGAAGGCCGTGGATGTGGCTACTATGTCTACGGGCTCCTTCGCGGCGCAGCGGTGCCCTTCAACGGCACCTGGCCGGCGGCCGGCGTCGATCCCGCGTATCCGGTCATTGCCGTGCCCCATGACGACATTGTCGCAGCCGTCAGCATGGTGTCACTCAACGAGTTTGGCGAGCAAGAGCTCGCTGCCAATCTCGAGGATCTAGAGTGGATCGAGCAGACAGTCCGGCGCCATGAAGCTGTACTAGAGGCCTTGATGGAACGAGGTCCCCTGATCCCGCTTCGTTTCGGCACCATCTACAGAGATGCTGAGCGCGTGCAGGAGATGCTGGCCCAACGTTACCAGTGTTGGGTGCATCTCCTGGAGCAACTGCAGGGCAGGCAGGAATGGGGCGTTAAGGCGTTTCTTTCTCGCGAGAGTCTTGCGCAGAATGTGGGCCAAGTCAGCCCCAAGGTGCAGGAAATCAGGGCACAGATCGCCCAGCGGCCGAGCGGAGCCGCGTATTTTGCCCAGAAAAAGCTCGACGAGATCGTCGCCGAAGAGGTCGAGCGTCTTGGCGATGCGTACGCTCAGGACAGCCACGACCGCCTCGTGTGCCACTCGGTCGAGATGCGGGTCAACCCCCTGCAGCACCAGGAAGGCACGAGTGGTGATGAGATGCTGCTGAACGGTGCATATCTAGTCGACGAAGCAGAGTGGCCCGCCTTCCACGCCGAAATCCGGGCGCTGGAAGAACAGTATGGCTCGTTGGGTCTGACCTACGCGCTCACCGGCCCGTGGCCACCCTACAACTTTGTTCACGATCGTGAAGACGGAGAGGCCGATGAGCCAGACCATTTCTAGGCAGAAAGAGGTCACCCTGCTCGATCTCCTCGATCGCATCCTGACCAAGGGTGTCATCCTGCGCGGTGACATCACCATCTCTGTGGCGGATGTGGATCTGATCTACCTTGGCCTCAAAGTAATGCTCACCTCGATAGAGACGGCGGAACGAATGCGCGAGGTGGCTGCCGAGCGATACGCCCCTCGATCATCATAGCGAGGCCCATCATGATTTACCTGTACGCCATCACCACGCATCCCCTGAGCGACGGTCACTTTTGCGAGGGGTTGGCGGATCGCCCCGTGTTCTGGCTCTCCTACGGTAGGGTTAGCGCGGTGGTCAGCGCACTCGCCTCAGCGGTGCAGCCGACCGAGGCCAACGTGTGGCGCCATGAGGCCGTGGTAGAGGCTCTGATGGCCGACTGCGCAGTGCTACCTGTGCGCTTTGGGACTGTCTTTCTCGACAAAGAGGAACTTGGCGCAGTTTTGGCTGCGCACGACGGGGACCTGGTCCGCGACCTAGAGAGGGTACGAGGACGGGTGGAGCTGGGGTTGCGCGTCCTGTGGGACGTCGACGATGACCCTGAGCCTCCGAACCGAGACTCGCCTGCGGGCGCCGCAAACGCGCTGCCCACGGGTCGAGACTATATGCTCGCGCGCCTGAAGCGGGAGCGCCAAAGGCACGAATGTCACCAGCGGGCCGAGGCACTGGCCGCCCGGATCCACTGTCCCTTGGCGCACCTGGCCACCGACAGTCGCAAGCAGCTCCTAGTGACCCCGCGCCTCCTTCTGACGTCCGCTTACCTGGTGCCGCGAGGGCACATGGCAGCTTTCGAGCAAGAGCTGGAGACTCTGCGGGCGGCGTATCCTCAACTAGGTCTGCTTTGCACCGGGCCATGGCCGGCCTATAGCTTTGTAACCACAGCCGTCACCGCAGACCCATGAGTCAGGAGGCCCCATGCCGAGGCAAGACCTCAAGCTCGAAGACAAAGTCCTGGGGGAGACGGGCGATCTGGGCGCCTTTGCCAGCGAGCTGGAGCGAGCTAGCAGCCCGCTGCCCCGTCACGTCAATGCCGATAGCTCGGGTGTAGAACAAGGACTGGCCAAGCTCGTACTGACTCTGATAGAGCTCTTGCGTCAGTTGCTGGAGCGACAGGCCTTGCGGCGCATCGAGGGGGGCTCCTTGACCGAGGACGAGATCGAGCGGCTGGGACAGACCTTTCTCAAACTATCGACACGCATGGAGGAGCTGAAAGTGGCATTCGGCTTGGAGGATGAGGAGCTGAACCTCAACCTGGGGCCTTTGGGAGACTTGATGTGACACTGCTTGCGTCCGACAGCCCCAGCGGCACGGCTGTCCGAGGCACGACCACCCGTCATGGTCTCTCAAAGCTTGGTCTGAGAGCGCCAAGGTCGGGCGGAACGATGCCCGGTGCTGCGAGCCTTGCATCGGACGTTGCTGGTGCCATTGGAGCGTGGGGCGACTGGCGGGCGGCGTGGCCCTGCTGGGCCCTGAGCACAGCCTGCGTATCTCCGCGGATCGATGGTGGCGAACCACTGGCCAGGCTGAGGAGAATAAGTTAATATACATCATAATGAAGCAATACATCGCATATCAGGGATTTTGACGGAGCTGCATAGTGGATCGCCAGAACCGCTCTCAAGGCTACGGCATCTATTGCAGATCCATCAGGGGCAACTGGACATGGCGAGTGAAGGCGCTGCGGATAGAACCTCTGCGCAGGGCGGCTGACCTTTGCCATCAAAGGGAGCCGCGCCGCAAGGAGTGTCGCTCCTAGACCGTGGCCTGGAGCCATGTGGCCGACTTCATCGGCAGCGACTAGGATGAGGGATAGGTTATTCAGCGTTAGGCTACCTGACACTTGCAGAGTTCGAACAGCCGTAGCAGCAGCAGATTGCCTACGAGAGGATCAGTATCCTCAGACGCTGACCAAGCGGCCCGTTGCCGTTGTAGAAAGCCACCGCAGAATCCCCCTTGCCCCCCCGCGCGACAGAATCATCGACAGATGTCAATAGCGAGCCAGAATTCCCCATTTTCGCCGAGATGGAATTCGCCAGATCAGGTGTTCGGTTCTTGGGTCGGACCTCCTTGCGAGTCAGCGAGATCGGTGAACACGCCGGCCTTGCGCTTCTCGCGTAGGCGATAGCTCTGCCCCCGGATGTTGAGGGTCGTGGAAAAGTGCAGCAGGCGATCGAGAATGGCGGCAGCCAGGACCTGGTCGGAGAAGATGTCGCCCCACTCGCCGTAGGACTTGTTGCTGGTGAGGATGATGCTGCCCTTCTGGTAGCGACGGCTGACCAGTTGGAACAGGAACTGCGCTGCCTGGCGGTCCAGTGGAAAGTAGCCCATCTCATCCAGGATCAGCAGCTTGGGCCGACAGAGCGTGTTGAGCCGGTGTCCCAGCCGGTCCTCCTTGGCGTCCCGGTGGACCATCTCGATCAGGTCCACGATGCTGACAAAGTAGACGCTGATGGCCTGGGCGATAGCGGCCATGCCCAGAGCGATGGCCGTGTGGGATCCCCACCCATGAGTCTTGCCCACGC
>CAZUZB010000017.1:0-24224 GCA_964624695.1 uncultured Anaerolineales bacterium
TTGCCGGGGATGTGGCGTGTGGGCCATACCCTGGCCGGCGGCAACCTGGGGCACACCTTTGGCGTCGATGGCACCGACGAGCGCTCCCTGACCGAGGCCTTGGTCTATGGGCGCAAACTGCTGACCGAGTACGAGCACTTCTACCGGCGCTACATGAGCGGCTATGACAGCCTGGAGCTGGCCGCCACGGGAGCCCTGCTGGGCATCCGTGAGACCCGTCGCATCATCGGCGACTATCAGCTCAACCTAGCCGACTTTCAGGCGCGAGCGGTGTTCGCCGATGAGATCGGCCGCTACTCGTACCCCGTGGATGTGCACGCCTCGGACCCCAGTGCTGAAGCGTTTGACAAGTTGATGGAGGGGCTACACGCGTTCCGGCTCGGCATCGGAGAGAGCTATGGCATCCCCTACCGGACGTTGACGCCCAAGGGGTTGAGCAACGTCCTGGTGGCAGGACGGTGCATCAGCGCCGATCGTCCCCTCCAGGGCTCGGTGCGCGTCATGCCCGGCTGCTATATCACGGGGCAGGCCGCGGGCGTCGCCGCCGCGTTGGGCGCATCGGGCGATCAGGACGTTCACACGATCGATGTATCCGAGATCCAGGGCCGGCTGAAAGAGCTGGGCGCTTATCTGCCCAACGCCTAGGTCGAGGCCAATAGCAAAGGCGGGGGCTCACGCCCCCGCCCCACGCTAAACCCAAGAGCTACTGGTAGGTGGGCAGAAACTCGCCGTGCGCCTCGATGAGCTCGTCGCACATGGCCACGATCTCGTCGATGGTCAGCTCGGCGGCGGTGTGCGGATCCAGTAGTGCCGCCTGGTAGATATGGTCCCGCCGCTGGGTCAACGCTGCCTGGATGGTTAGCTCTTGCACGTTGATGTTGGTGCGGTTCAGAGCGGCGCACTGGGGAGGAAGATCCCCCACATAGGTGGGCGTCACGCCGGAGCGATCGGCCACGCACATGATCTCTACGCAGGCATCGGTAGGCAGGTTGGTGATCAGCCCCTTGTTCAGCACGTTGCCGCCAAAGGTGAACGGTGTGCCGGTGAGGGTAGCCTCGATGATGCAAGAGGCGTACTCGTGGGTCCGGCGATGCTCGATGGGCGTGTCAGCCAGCAGCTCGTCGCGCATCTTGGCCCAGCCCTCGATCTGCGCGATGCAACGCCGTGGATATTCGTCTAGCGGGACGTGGAAACGATCGATCAGCTCGGGATTGCGCGCCTTGACAAACCAGGGCACATACTCGGCCGTATGCTCGCTGGATTCGGTGACGTAATAGCCAAACCGCTTCATCAGCTCAAAGCGCACCGCGTCGCGACGCTTGTACTCGGGCAGCTCGGCGCGGCGCTTGATCTCTGGGTACAGGTCCTCGCCGTGGCGGGTCACCTCCAGCAGCCACCCCTGGTGATTGATGCCAGCCACACGCCATTGCAGGTCATCGGTGGGCAGATCCAGCTCGGCGCAGAGATGGGGCGCGCAGCCCTGAACGCTATGGCAGAGCCCAACGGTCCGCACGCCAGTGGCCCTGAGGATGGCGCCCGTGAGCATGGCCATCGGGTTGGCATAGTTGAGCAGCAACGCGTCCGGAGCTACCTCCTCCATGATCCGGCAATAGTCCAGCATCACCGGAATGGTCCGCAGCGCGCGAAAGATGCCGCCGATGCCGAGGGTGTCGGCGATGGTCTGCCGCAGGCCGTACTTTTTCGGGATCTCGAAATCGGTCACCGTCGCGGGCTCGTACCCACCCACCTGGATGGCGTTCACCACATAGTCGGCGCCGCGCAGACCTTCTGCCGCATCGTCGGCCAGGTAGGCGCGGATATCCGCCGCCGCGCCCAGGGTGCGGTTGACGTTCTTGAGCATCGTCTCGGAGACGTGCAGACGATCGGCATCGATGTCGATCAGGGCGATCTCGGCATCACGCAGGGCCGGCACGTGTAGGCAATCCCCCAACACGTTCTTGGCAAACACGGTGCTGCCAGCGCCCAGGAAACTAATCTTGGCCATGTCCTCTCCTTTGCCCGGAATATCGGGCACGCCAAAGGCAGAACGTCACAGGTCAGCAACTTTTAGCGCATCGTACTGATAATCGCGGATCGGATCCGCCAGAAAGGCAAAGTCATGCCGCCCCTCGTCCGTCCGCCAGCGCCCGACGGGGTCACGGCGGACCGGTATCCGCGCCAGGGGGATACCCAAGAAGCCCTCTAGCTGCGCCAAAGTCTCTTCCTGGTGCAGCACAAAGTCCTCGAAACGCACCTCGGTCCAATGGCGTGGCCGCGGCGTCGCCTGCACCAGGCGATACTGGTAGATATACGAGATGGCCCGTCGCTCGCGCTCGTCATCGGTCTCGGGATACTCGATCCCGAAATCCCTCAAGTCATCGGTCTTGTGCGCGCCGATGATGCTATCGCGCGGATCCCGCATCCAGATGATGAACTTGGCCTCTGGGAACATGCGCTGGATCCAGGGGTAACAGAGCGTCGTCTCGGGAATCTTCCAGCCGCGATGTTCGGCGTCGCTGGCCAGCACACTGGACAGGTAATCCTCGATGAGCTGTGTGAACTCGCGAGGCGGGTCCATCGCCAGCGCGCGGCCCCAATCCCATGAGAGCCCCCCCTGCCAGGTGACGTACCGCGCAAAGACGCGACAGGCCTCGTACATGGGCTCGGGTGGCAACAAGTCACCCGAGACATTCTGGGGCTCGCCCGTGAACACGCCCGAGGCCGTCAGCGTGTGCGACATAGCCCGGGTTCCTCCATGACCGCGTCCAATGACTGTGATGAGTGACACGTAACCGCTCCTTGTCTTTGCTATCCCAAAATCCGTTGCCGTCCCACAACTTACCCTGGCCCATCTGCTCCGGTCGAGCGGGGCCGTGCCCCCTGAACCAGGGCGGTGGTGGTCTCCCAAGAGACCACCTGCCCGCCCAAATGGGCCTGGCAGGCCCGTCGAACGTCGTCCAACTCGTCCGAAGAGAGCAGCGTGGCCAGCCGATCGGCATAGCTAGGAGGCGCCTGCCCCACAGCGAGCCACGCGTCTAGCTGGCTTGGCGTGAGCATCTGGTCACGCCGCCATGGCAAGGCGTCCACCAGAACACTGACGAATCCGGCATCCTCCAGAGCAGCCTTGAGCTCCTCCGGCCCCCAATTGGTCTTGGGGTTGTCTGGATCGTGGTAGACGGCCTCCTCAGCCTCGCGCCAGCGGCGCAGCAGCTCCTCTGGCAAGGCGCCATTGGGCAGCAGCGCCGATAACCGCTGCGTCGCCGAGGGCACGACCTCGGCCAGGCTCAGCGTGCCCCCCTCTCGCAAGAGCGCCAGAAGGTCCTGCGCAGCCTGTGTTCTGCCACCCAGAGAGCCGAGCACATTGCGCCCAACGATCAGGTCAAACCGCACCTCGCCGTGGCCAGCCCTCGCCAACGCCTCGCGCAGCTCTGGTAGGGTCGCCCGAACCAGAATCGGGCGGGCCAGCTCTTCCAAGGGGGCCGCCTGCTGCGCCATGGCCTCGGCCACGCGCGCGTTCGGAACCCGGCACCAAACCCCGCCCTCGGGCACGCGACGGAGCGCCTCCCATGTCAGGAGGCCGCTATCGCCCGTCAGGTCAAGCACCAGGTGATGCCGCGCCAGCGCAGCAGCGCCGAGAACGCGATCCCGCAGCGCTTCCAGCTCGTCGCCGACGTTGCCCACGGCCCGTTGCAGCCAGCGGTCACGGCCCCTATCGCCAGGGCTAAAGGTGAGCAGCTCTGAACGCTGCTCGTCCAGGTCGAGCATGGCGGCAAGCTGCGCCTCGCGACGGCGCTGGACGCGCTCACGGATGGCCGCCTCATAGCCCTGGTCGCTGGGCTCGTAGAACACCTTCCCCTGAAGATGGTCCGGCAGGTACTGCTGGGCAACCCAGTGGTCGCGATAGGCGTGTGGGTACAGATACCCTTCGCCGTGGCCAAAGCCCTCCTGGTCGCGGCTGGCGTCCTTGAGATGCACCGGCACCTCACCCTCGGCCTCTTGCTCCACCGCGGCCAGCGCATCGAAAAAGCCCATGGTGGTGTTGGATTTGGCCGCCGTGGCCAGATAGAGGGCGGCGTGGGCCAGGTGGAACCTCCCCTCCGGCAACCCGACGCGGTCGAACGCCTCGGCATCGGCCACCACCACGCGGATGGCATCGGGGTCGGCCAGGCCAATGTCCTCACAAGCGGCGATGATCATCCGCCGGAAGATGAACCGCGGATCCTCGCCGGCGTAGACCATTTTGGCCAGCCAGTACAGAGCCGCATCCGGATCCGACCCCCGCAGCGACTTGATAAAGGCGCTGATGGTATCAAAGTGATAGTCGCCCTGGCGATCATAGAGCACCGCCCGCCGTTGGATCGACTCTTCCGCCACAGCGAGGTCGATGACCACCCGCCCCTCGGCATCGGGCTGGGTGGTCTCCACCGCCAGCTCGACGGCGTTGAGCACCGAACGCGCATCGCCGTTGGACACATCGACCAGGTGATCCAGCGCCTCGGGCGTGATCGCCACGTCACGGTCGCCATAGCCGCGCTCGGGATCGGCGATAGCCCGACGGGCGATCTCGCGGAGGTGCTCCTCCTGCAAAGGGACCATCTGAAAGACCCGGCTGCGGCTGAGCAGCGCCCGGTTGACCGAGAACCAGGGGTTCTCGGTGGTGGCGCCGATCATGACGATGGTACCGTTCTCCACCCAGGGCAACAGGGCGTCCTGCTGGCGCTTGTCCCAACGGTGGACCTCGTCCACAAAGAGGATGGTGCGCCGCTGATGCAGCTTGCGTCGCTCGCGCGCCCCCGCCGTCACCTCGCGGATCTGCTGCACGCCCGCCAGCACGGCGTTGATGGTCACAAAGTGTGACTGGGTGGTGTTGGCGATCACCATAGCCAGCGTGGTCTTGCCCGAGCCCGGCGGCCCGTAAAAGATCAGGGAGGAAAGCTGATCGGCCTGGATGGCCCGCCGCAGCAGGCGCCCCGGCCCGACAATGTGCTCCTGCCCGACGAACTCGTCCAACGTGCGGGGACGCATCCGGGCGGCCAGGGGCGCTCCGCGCCGAATGCTCTCCTCGGCGGCGTGGTCAAACAGGTCGCGGTCGGTCACGTTGCGGCCTCGGAGGCAGCATGGGCCTCTAGAGCGCGTTCCAGGGCCTCGCAGTGGCTGCCGGCGCGTTCCACATCGCTCTGCGAGACGTCCTCGCGGGAGTAGCGAGCGCGCTCGAACGTCCGGGTCAGCTCGGCCAGGTCGGCCTCAGCCTCGGGCACGTGGGGAGCCAGGCGGGGAAGATACTCGGAGGGGGTCAGATTCGGCGCACGGCCGACGCCGTATCGATCCGCCACCTCGAGCGCCATCCGATAGAGCTGATGCACCCGTTCACGCGGCGTCAGCGGCCCGTGCGAACGCCGGCGAGACCGAGCTGCCGCACTCTGGCGCAGCGCTCGCCGCTTGGCCGCTTCTTCGCGTACCTGTTGCACCACCTCGCCGGCTTTGTGCCACAAGCCCACCAGCCAAGCCCAGAACTGGCGCAAGAGCGCCCAAGGGCGAAACCCCTTGAACAGCCCCCAACGGTCCTGCAAAAAGTGGAGCAGGGCATAGCCGCCGCCCCCTACGATCAGCGCCCAGAAGATCAACGAGCGCACCAGAGGCCACCAGGCAGCCGGCGTGCCGCCGCCGTTGCCCTCAAAGACCGGCATCTCCATCGCGGGCGTCATGGCTGGCGCCTCGACGGGCTCTCCCGTAAAGAGGCTCATGATCAGCGCGAGCAGATAGCCGACGCCACCGATGACCAGCATGATGGCATAGGCGACACCATAGATCAGCCACTGGATGACCTGAGTCAGGGCTTGATACAGGCTTACCGAGTAGCTCGTCGGCAAGAACGCGGCCACCACCGCAACCAGCGCGAGGGATATCGCCAGCAGCGTCAGCCAACGGCGCCCCAGCCGGCCTAGCACGGGGATCTCTTGCACCTCCCACGTGGCTACCAGCGTGGCATAGCGCACCTCGCTGATCAACGCCAGGCCCAGAGCGAAATAAGCCAGCAGGTTGGGGCCCAGCCAGCGAACGCTGGAGGCCTCGATGATCTCCATCTCGGCGATGTTGATGTGCGAGAGACCCACCAGCACCAGGATGGCAGCGCCACCCCCCAAAAAGATACCCGCCACCCGGCGGCCTTCGGCGGAGCGATCGGTCAAGCCGCGGGATGGCATGCTGGAACGCAGGTCATAGTCGGCATCGGTGGGCGAGACGGCATGCTCGAACGGGTCCGCCTCGAGCGATTGCAGCGCGATCCCCAGCTTGCGCGCAACCACCCAGAATCCGCCCAACACCGCCGCCGAAAGCACAAAGGTCAGATCAAGAATCGTCCAGGGCTCGGCCGTCCATCCCTGGAGATCGCCCAAGAAGCTGGACCAGCCGTAGGACAGGGACGAGACAAGCCTTAGGATCAGGACCAAGGTCACGGCCTCGGCGATTCGGAAGCGCGCCACATCATCGAGATGGCGCTCCGGCGCGTTGCTCAGCCGCTCGGAAACGATACTCTCGAGGCTGACCAACCCGGCCAGAACTGGTAGCCACCACCCTGGCCACGTCGGGACAATGTTACGCACAAAGCCATAGCAGGCCAGGCCGACGCAGCTCAGCATGGCCGAGGCCAGTAGCGCTCGAAAGTAGAACCGCCCCGGAATAGGGGCTCTAGCTGGCGCGCCAGACATCCAGATCCCTCTCCTGCCATACCTCGTAAGCCACGATCCCCACGCCCCGCGCGCGCTCACGAACGGCCGCGAACGGCTCGCGGGCGTCGGTCACGATCAGCACGATGTGAAAGCCATTCCGCTTCATCATCAGGAGCTGCGAGAACAGGTCCTGGTCGGCATGAGCCGTGATCACCACCGCCGTGCCCCCCCAGCTCAGGTGCAGGCTGGCTTGCTGCAACAGCTCCCCGAAGGAATGCCCCTCTGACGTGCCGACGCGGGCCAGCGCCTCCAGGATGTTCACCAGATGCCCCGTCCCCTTGCGGGGCGGCAACGTGATATAGCGCCGATCCTCAGCCAGGGGGTCGCTCCCGTTGGTGCAGAGCCCCACCGTCTGGCGCTTGGAGACCAGCGCATGGGCGATGGATGCGGCCGTGATGATCCCCAGTTCGGTGGCGTCGTGGACGCGGCCCTGGGTGTACGCGGCAGCGTCCAGGTTCAAAAAGATCTGTGCCTCGATCGAGATGGCCGGCTCCAGTCGCTTGACCTGCAGCCTGCCCGCCGCCGCCGATGCCTTCCAGTGCATCCGCCGCAGGCTGTCACCGATCTGATAGTCGCGCACGCCCACAATCCGGCTGGGGTCCTCATAGATGCGCTGCTGGGTTGCCAACGTGCCCATGGGCGTCTGCGCCGGCAGGCCCAGCTCGGGCAGCGGGATGATGCGCGGGTAGACCGTCAGGTGATCGTCAGACGGGATCTGGAGCTCTACCGAACGGATGCCGAACAAGTCGCCGGTGTGGATGGTCAACGGCCCCAGGGGATAGTAGCCCCGCCGGCGCCCTTCCAGCTCGTAATCCAGCGTCACCTTTTCCTTGGGCAAGAACGAGACCACCGCTCGCTGAAAGTTGGGCGAGATCAGCCTCACAGGCAAGCTCTCGTGCAGGCGGACATACGGGAGTGGCAGCCAGCCCTTGTTCTGTACGTGGAGCTTGACGGGGATCCGCTCACCGTGAAAAGCACGGGGCAAATAGTCACGATGACACGCCAACGCCTTGGCCGAGCGATCAACCCAAACCCGCGAAAGCAAGTAGAGGCCAAAGAAAACATACAGAATATAGACGAAAAAGGGCAGCCGAAAGACCGCCGCGAGGACGAACAATCCCAAGATGAACAGGAGCAGACCTTCCATGGCATGCTTCCAATCGTCTAGCCGATGGTCATCACGCTTGCGGAAGATCGCCCAGGTCGAGAGGGGTCCGCTCCAGCAGATCGCGCAGCACGCTGGCCGCCGTACGGCCCCGCAGAGCGCTCTCGGGCTTGACGATCAGGCGATGGGCCAGCACGCTCGGGGCCAACCGCTTGACGTCGTCGGGCAACACATAGTCGCGCCCCTGGATAGCCGCCAAGGCCTGCGCGGCCTTGTAGAGCCCCAGGCTGCCACGCGGGCTGGCGCCCAGCGCCAGATCCGGCTGGCTACGCGTAGCGCTGACCAGCCGCACGATATAGGCGCGCACGGTCTCGTCCACGTTGACATCCCATACCTGCGATTGCAGGGCCGGCAGCTCGGACGCATCCACCACCGCCTCGATGGTCTGGATGGGATGCTCGCGCCGCAGGTTCTCTAGGATGCGCTCCTCCTCCTCGAACGTCGGATAGCCCACGTCCAACCGCAAGAGGAACCGGTCGAGCTGGGCCTCTGGCAGGGGAAAGGTGCCCTCGTACTCGATGGGATTCTGGGTCGCCAGCACCAAAAACGGCCGCGGCAACCGCCGCGTCTCCCCATCGACCGTTACCTGATACTCGCCCATGGCCTCTAGCAGGGCCGATTGGGTGCGCGGGGTGGCGCGGTTGATCTCGTCGGCCAGCAGCACGTTCACAAAGGCGGGGCCGGGGCGAAACTCGAAATCGGACGTCTGCTGGTTAAAGATCGAGACGCCGGTCACGTCAGTGGGCAGCAAGTCGGGCGTGCACTGTAGCCGCTTGAAGCTGCACCCCAGCGACACAGAGATAGAGCGGGCCAGCATGGTCTTGCCCACGCCGGGCACGTCCTCTAGCAGAATGTGGCCCTCACACAGCAGCGCCACCATCGCCATCTCGATGACCTGCCGCTTGCCCACGATGACGCGCTCCACGTTGCCGACGACAGTGTCCGTAAACGACTTGACCTCGGTGATACTCATAGTGCCCTTCCCGATCAGTGGCGCGACACGTCCTCCATTGTAAGTCCCTCCACAGAAGCTGGCAAGGCAGGCCTACGACTTGTGCCCCGTGGAACTCGCGGGTACGATGCGGCCCAACGCAACACGGTCGACGGCCGGGCGTATAGGGGATGGGAGGAGCGGTTGCTGCAGGCTATCAGGTTCCTGCTGAGCGGGGTCTGCCATCAACTCCCAGCACACAGCTACTGGGCGGGCGGCCAGCCGCTGCCGCTGTGTGCGCGCTGCAGCGGCACTTTTTTGGGGATCTGGGTGGGGCTGCTGACGCTGCGCTGGATGGGACACCACCGTCGTACCGGGATGCCCTCTGGGCCCGCCGCGTGGGTGTTGGGAGCCTTGGCCGTCCTATGGGCCCTCGACGGCGCCAATTCGTTCCTGGCCGACGCTCTGGGGCGGCCGCTCTACCCGCCCACCAACCTGCTCCGGCTGATCAGCGGGGCGGGGATGGGGGTTGCGCTCGGCGCCGTGGTAGCGCCGATGTGCGCCCTGGCGTTCGCGCACGACGACAAAAGGCCGGTGGCGAGATCAGCCTACGACGTCCTGGCACTCTTGGCGGGCGCTGGCTCGGTCGTCGTGGTCGTCGGTCTTGGCGCGGGGCTTTCGCCGATCCTATGGGCGCTGGCATTAGGCGCAGCTACGGTGGGAGCGGTGGCGTTGCTCAACGCGCTACTGGTCAGGCTGGCCGTGGCCCACTGGCCACGCTGGGCGGTGGGGGTTGCAGGGGTGGTGCTGGCCCTGGGCGAGATGGGGGCCATAGCCGGGCTACGCGGTCTGATCGGAATCTAGATCGCTGTGGCCCTTGAACTGGATCCGTGGTGCCGTTATAATCGGATCGAGTGGGCTCGGAGAGATGTGGAAGGCGCCGCGAGCGCCGTGCAGGAGAAAGGGAGAGTCACATGGACATCGGCAGAGCGTTTACCTACCCGTTCGAAGACGAGAACTGGCTCAAAAAGATGCTGATCGGAGCCGTCCTCAACTTGGTGCCCGTGGTCAACCTGATCGGAATGGGCTATGGTCTCCGGCAGATGAAAAAGGTCTCCGAGGGGCAGGATCTGCCGTTGCCCGAGTGGGATGACTGGGGCGGCGATTTCATCAAGGGCCTGCTCATGTTCCTCGCCACCATGATCTACACCATCCCCATCTGGCTCCTTCAGGGCGTCATGGCAATCGCCATGGCCATCGCGGCCAACGCCGGCCCCGGCGGTGGGGGCGAGGCTGTCGCCGGCCTCTGCGCCACCGGAGTTACCTGCCTCACGGTCATCTACGGCCTCGCCCTGGCCGTATGGGTTCCCGCCGCGACGATGCAGTACGTCAAAGACGGCAGCTTTGGCGCGTTCTTCAAGTTTGGCGACATCTGGGCCCTGATCACCAAAAAGGTCGGCGACTATTTGATCGCCTGGTTGGTCTATCTTCTCGCCGGGATCGTCGCCAGCGTTGTGGGCGGCATCGCCTGCGGCATCGGCGTTCTGTTCACCACCTTCTGGTGCTACCTGGTGATGGCCAAGCTCTTTGGCGATCTCATCGGCCCGGGCGAGGCTGCTGGTCCTGCGCCCATGGAGCCCATGGGCGGCGACGCCTTCTAGGCACCCCCTCGGCACCACCGCACGGGCTGCGTCGGCGAGACGCAGCCCGTTGCTTTTTGCCACACAGACGTATCTGGGAGCTCCTGAGTAGCCTCTGACAGTTTCTGAGAGTCCCGAGATGCTAGAATGCGCTCACTGCAACCGTCTCATCCAGCCAAGCATGGCCCGGCCAGGGAGCGCAACCGTTGCCATCCACGTCATCGAGATCATCCCGTATCGCCGGCCTCTACCGGCTAGACCCAAGCGAGCGTATCGCGCGCGTCGCCGAGGCCGCCGGCCTTTCGGCTGAGGCGCTGGCGGCGCTCTCGGGCCAGAACGGCCTGACGCTGGAGCAGGCCGATCGCATGATCGAGAACGTGGTGGCCGTCCACGGCCTGCCGCTGGGCATCGCCACCAATCTGCAGGTCAACGGGCGCGACGTCCTGATCCCCATGGCCATCGAGGAGCCCTCGGTGGTCGCCGGGCTCTCTTTTGCCGCCAAGCTGGCGCGAGAGGGCGGCGGCTTTGAGGCCGAATCCGATCCCCCCCGCATGATCGGCCAGATCCAGATCCTCGATGTCCCCTCGCTCGCGGACGCAAGAGAACGCATCCTGGCGGCCAAGGCCGCGCTGCTGGAACTAGCCAACGCCCGGGATCCCGTGCTGGTGCGGCTGGGCGGCGGGGCGCAGGATCTCCAGGTACGCCTCCTCAACGAAACGACGGTGGGCCCGATGCTGGTGGTGCACCTCGTCCACGATGTACGCGACGCCATGGGCGCCAACGCCGTCAACACCGCTTGCGAGGCCATCGCTCCCGAGCTGGAACGCCTGAGCCGGGGACGGGTGGGGCTGCGCATCCTCAGCAACCTGGCCGATCAGCGCCTGGCGCGGGCGCGCTGCCGTGTGCCAGCTAGATCGTTGGCCATGGAGGGCCTGCGCCCCGCCGAGGGGGTGCAGCGCATCCTGGAAGCCCACGCCTTTGCCGAGGCGGACCCCTACCGCGCCACCACCCACAACAAGGGCATCATGAACGGCATCGACGCCGTGGCCCTGGCCACCGGCAACGATTGGCGCGCCATCGAAGCGGGCGCCCATGCCTATGCCGCCCGCGACGGCCGCTATCGCCCCCTATCGCATTGGCGGCGTGACGAGCAGGGCGATCTGGTGGGCAGCATCGAGCTCCCCCTGGCGGCGGGCACCTTTGGCGGCGCCACCCGGGCGCACCCAACGACCAAGCTGGCCCTGGCCATCCTCGGCGTGCAGGCATCCCAGGAGCTAGCCCAGGTGATGGCCGCCGTGGGCCTAGCGCAGAATCTGGCGGCCCTGCGCGCGCTGGCCATGGAGGGCATCCAGCGCGGCCATATGAGGCTACACGCCCGCCAAGTGGCCATGGCTGCGGGCGCCAACGGCGAGATGGTGGACCAGGTGGCAGAGCGCATGGTACGCGAAGGGGTGGTGCGCTCCGACAGGGCGGCCGAGATTCTGAAAGAGCTGCAACATGGCTGAGACAACCCCTGGCGCGGCTGCGCGCGTGATGCGCCCGCTGCGAGATGTCGGCATCGTCGGCTATGGCGCCTATGTGCCGCGCTACCGCCTACCCGCCGACGAGGTGAGCCGCATCTGGGGCGGCGACGGGCCCGTCACGGCCAAGGCGGTGGCCGGCCCCGATGAGGATAGCGTCACCATGGGCATCGAAGCCGCCCGCAACGCCATGGCCCGGGCCGTCATCCCCGCCGAGGCATTGCGTGCGGTCTGGGTGGGCAGCGAGTCACACCCGTACGCCGTCAAGCCCTCCTCCACCATGGTGGCCGAGGCGTTGGGCGCCACCCCCGAGATCCTGGCCGCCGACCTCGAGTTCGCCTGCAAGGCGGGCACCGAGGCGATCCAGGCAGCCGTGGCCCTGGTGGGCAGCGCCATGGGGGACTATGCCCTGGCCATCGGCGCCGATACGGCCCAGGGCCGCCCCGGCGACGCCCTCGAGTTCACCGCCGGCGCCGCGGCGGCCGCTTATGTCATCGGCCCCGCCGAGCAGGCCCTGGCCGTGTTGGAGGGCTCTTATTCGTTCGTCACCGACACGCCCGACTTTTGGCGACGCCCGCGCGAGAACTACCCCCAGCACGCCGGGCGCTTTACCGGCGAGCCGGCCTATTTCCGGCACACCTTTGGTGCTGCCCGTGGCTTGATGGAGGCCTTGAACGTCGACGCATCGCAGATCGACTATGCCGTCTTCCACCAGCCCAACCCGCGCTTTCCCGAGCGCACCGCCAAGGAGCTGGGGTTCTCGCGGGAGCAGATCGCGGCCGGCATGCTGGTGGACCGGATCGGAAACGCCTATGCCGGCTCGTCGCTGGTGGGGCTCTCCGCGATTCTGGATGGCTGCCAACCCGACCAGACCATCCTGCACCTCTCCTTTGGCTCGGGGGCGGGCAGCGACGCCTTTCTCTGGCGAACCACAGAGCGCATTCGAGAGCGACAGACCCTGGCCCCCAGCACACTGGCCTATGTGTCGCGCGCCAAAGAGATCGACTATGGCCTGTACGCCCGCTATCGCAACAAGCTCCGTCTACACTAGGGAAGAGTGCAACAGCTCGTGAGAGATGTATCGGTCGTCGGTATAGGACAGACCCCCGTGCGAGAGCACTGGGACAAGGCGTTGCGCATCCTGGCGGAGGAGGCACTGCTGGGCGCCTTGGCCGATGCCCACGTTGAGCGGCCGGAGGCCATCTGGGTCGGCAACATGATGTCCGGCCAGCTCTCCAGCCAGGAGAATCTGGGCGCGTTGGTAGCCGATCACGCCGGGCTGCGTGGGGTAGAGGCCTTCAAGGTCGAGGCGGCTTGCGCCTCTGGGGCGGCCGCCTTTCGCAACGCCTTTTTGGCGGTGGCGGGCGGCATGATGGACATCGTCGCCGTCTGCGGCGTGGAAAAGATGACCGACACCATGGGCGATGAGACCACCGCGGCCCTCGCCGGAGCGGCGGACGCCGTCTACGAGGGCGAGCATGGCATCTCGTTCGTGGGGCTGAATGCCCTCCTCATGCAGCGCTATATGTACGAACATGGCTACCAGCGCCGTGATTTCGCCGGGTTCGCCCTGACCGCTCACCGCAACGCGGTGGCGAACCCCAACGCCATGTTCCGCCGCGAGATCAGCCTGGAGGCCTTTGAGCGCGCCAAACCCATCGCTGATCCCGTAGGCCTGCTGGATTCGGCCGGCATCGCCGATGGAGCCGCCGCCGCCGTGCTCATGCCCACCGACATGGCACAGGCTCACGGCCTGCGCTGCGTCCGCATCAAGGCATCGGCCTCGGCCACCGATGCTCTGGCGGTTCACGATCGGCGCGATCCGCTGGTCCTCGAGGCCGCGGTACTATCCTCGCAGCGGGCCTACTCGCAGGCGGGCATCAGGCCCCATGACTTGAGCTTTTTCGAGCTCCACGACGCCTTTACCATCATGTCGGCGCTCTCCTTGGAGGCGGCCGGGTTCGCCCCGCGCGGCATGGGCGTGCGCCTGGCCCTGGATGGCGAGATCGCCTTGGATGGCCGCGTGCCCATCGCCACGATGGGCGGGCTCAAGGCGCGCGGCCACCCCGTGGGCGCCACAGGCATGTACCAGATCGTGGAGGCCGTTCAGCAGTTGCGGGGCCAAGCCGGCCCCAATCAGTTGCGCGACTGCCGTCTCGGCATGACGCAGAACATCGGGGGGAGCGGCGCGAATATCGTCACGCACATCTTTGAGCGTGTAGCGTAACTGGGAGGAACGAAATGCATCAGGCATCCTATTGGCGCACGAATCGACAGCGACTGGCGTTGATGGGCGAGGTGTGCCCGAGCTGTGGGGCCAAGCTCTTTCCGCCGCGCGATGTGTGCCCGCACTGCCGTGGGCCGGCCAAGGAGCCCTATGCCTTTTCGGGCAAGGGCAGCGTCTACTCCTACTCGACCATGTACCATGCTCCTGAGGGCTACGAGGGGGCCGCCCCCTATATGGTGGCCTGGGTCAAGCTGGAGGAAGGCCCCATGGTCACAGCGCAGCTCGCCGATGTAGACCAAGAAGACGTCTATATCGGCATGCCCGTCGAGATGGTCACCCGCAAGCTACACGAAGATGGCGACGCGGGGCTGATCAGCTACAACTACAAGTTCCGCCCGGTGATGCAGACTGTCGCCTGACCACAACCTCTCTGGACATGGCGGCCCCCTGGGAAGATCGCCCCAGGGGGCTGCGCTCTATCCATAGCCTTGACACCGCCGCCTTCGCCATCTATAGTCCGCTCGTCCTCGTGGGGTGTGCAGAGGAGCCACCGATGTCTATCGGCACAGCGCCGGGCAAGGTCATCTTGCTGGGCGAACACGCGGTCGTATACGGCACGCCCGCCATGGCAGCGCCGGTGAGCAGTGTGCGCGCCCGCGCCGAGGTCTTTGAGCTCCCCTCCCACGAGCCCAGCATGATCCATGCGCTGGATTTGGACCGCGCCATCAAGGCGGATCGCGGCGGTGACGAGGAGCCGGGCGATGGGCTCCTGCTGGCCTATCACAACGCACTGTCGTTCGTCGGGCGCTCCCCGGAGGAAACGCATCTCTCCTTGCGGGTGGCCTCGCGCATTCCGGTGGCGCGCGGCATGGGCAGCGGGGCGGCTGTAGCCGCTGCCATCATCAAGGCGATCGCCGCCCATTACCAGGTGTCCGTTCCGCCAGCCCGCCTGTCGGAGCTGGTGTTCGAGAGCGAGCGAGTGTACCACGGCAACCCCAGCGGCATCGACAACTCGGTGGTGGCCTACGAGGCCCCCATCTATTTCGAGAGAGGGCATCCCCCTGAGGTGCTCACCAGTCGAGTTCCGTTGATTCTGCTAGTGGCGGATACGGGGCTGTCATCCAGCACGCGCGAGGTGGTTGCCGATGTGCGCCAAGCCTACGAGCGCGATCCCGCCCGGCTGCAGACACTCTTTTCTCAAATCGGCGAGTGCGTGCGAGCTGGGCGCGCCGCATTGGAGCGCGGTGATCTGGAGGCTCTCGGAGAAGCCATGCGCACCAACCAAGCCCATCTCCAAGAGCTCGGCGTCTCCCACCCGGCCCTGGATACGCTCGTCCAGGCCGCCGAGAACGCCGGCGCCCTGGGAGCCAAGCTCTCTGGCGCGGGGCGCGGGGGGTGTATGATCGCCCTCGTGGCTGCCGAGAGCCGCGAAGCGGTGCGGCGAGCGCTGGTGGCCGCTGGGGGCATGCACGTCATGGGGACGGTGATTCGATGAACGACACCCAACGCCCAACAGATAGCCACGAGCCCCGCGGTGCGTCGCACATCTGGGGGGGACTGCTGCTCATCGTCATCGGCGCCTGGGCGCTGCTGGCCGCCCTGGGCGCGCCGTGGGCCAACATGGAACGGCTTTGGCCAGCGATGCTGATCGGTGGCGGCATCGCCTCGCTGGTCAGCGGCCTGCGCGCCCACCCTCGCGAGCCCGGGGGCGTCTGGTTCGGCGTGACGGCCATCCTCTGCGGCAGCCTTTTTCTCTACGTAACGCTTCCCCAAGAGCCCCGATGGCAGGCGCTGGCAGAGCTGTGGCCGCTGTTCATCGCCTTTGCGGGCCTGGGATGGCTGGCGGCCTGGGCCACCGCCCCGCGGCAGATCGTGCTCTTGGTGCTTGGGCTCCTGGCAGGGGCCCTGGGCGCCGTCGCCTATCTAGCCAAGGCTGGGATCGTCGCCTGGGATCCCTGGCGCCAGATCGCTGATTGGTGGCCATTGCTGCTGATCCTGCTCGGCATCGCCTCGTTGGCGCAGGCCTATACCCGACGAGATCGCTAGCATGCTGATCGGCATCGATGCCAGTCGCGCCGTCGCGCGGCAGCCCACCGGCACCGAGCACTATTCGCTCCATCTGATTCGCTCCTTGGCACAGATCGCCACGCCGCGACACACGCTGAAGCTTTATCTGCGCGACGTGCCCGATGCTGACGCACTGCCCCGGGGCGACTCGGTAGAGTGGCGCCTGCTGGGACCCCGCCGCCTGTGGACCCACGTGGGCCTGGCGACCGAACTGTTACGAGATCCGCCCGACCTGCTGTACGTGCCAGCGCACGTGCTGCCGATCTTGGCGCGCGTGCCCAGCGTGGCGACGGTTCATGACCTGGGCTACCGTCACCATCCCGAGGCGCACACGGCGCGGTCCCGCTGGTACCTGGAGTGGTCCACGCGACACAATGCGCGCCAGGCGGCCCATCTCATCGTCGACTCGCGGGCCACCGCCCACGACCTGGAGCGGCTCTTGGGCGTGCCGCCATCCAAGATGACGGTGGCCTACCCGGCCGGCTCGGGCGAGGTGGAGCGGGTCTCGGATGAGGCCCGGGTAGCGGCCGTTCGGCAGCGCCACGGGTTAGCGGGCCCGTATATGATCGCCGTGGGGACACTGCACCCGCGCAAGAACCTGGAGCTGCTGGTCGATGCCTTTGGCGATCTCTGCACCAGCGGGGAGGCCCCCGAGGCCCTGCGAATCGTTCTAGCCGGCAAACGCGGCTGGATGTGGGAACCGCTGCTGGCGCGCATCCGCGAGCGTGGGCTGGAGGGCCGCGTCCTCTGCACCGGGTATCTGGATCCGGCAGAGATCTCGGCGCTGCTGACGGGCGCCGTGGCCATGGTGATGCCCAGCCTCTACGAGGGGTTCGGCCTGCCCGTGCTAGAGGCCATGGCGTGCGACCTGCCGGTGATCAGCTCCAACGCGTCGTCATTGCCCGAGGTAGGCGGCGACGCCACTCTGTACGTCGATCCGCACGATCGGGACGGATGGCGCCAGGCCATGGCCCGCGTGCTGGTCGACACCGATCTACGCCAAGAGATGGTACGCAAGGGGCGGGAACAACTGGCGCGCTTTTCCTGGGAACGCTGCGCCGCCACGGTGCTGTCGGTCTTGGAGGGCGTTGGTGACCATGGGTGAGCCCAGACGCTCGATCCGCATCCTCGGGGTGCGGGTGGACGACGTAACCATGCCTGAGACGTTAGCCTTGTTCCAGGCTTGGATCGCCGAGGGGGGGCATCATCAGGTGGTCACGGTCAACCCCGAGTTTGTCATGAAAGCGCAACAAGACGCCGATTTCCGCGTAACGTTGGAGGGGGCCGATCTGGCCGTGCCCGATGGCGCGGGGCTGCTGTGGGCCTCCCGCTTGCTGCGCCAGCCCTTGCGGGAGCGCGTGGCCGGCTCGGACCTGCTCCCGCTGGCGGCCGAGCTGAGCGCGCAGCACGGGTATCGGATCTTTATGCTAGGAGCCGCCCCCGGCGTCGCCGAACGTACTGCCGACGTGCTCTCGCGTCAGTATCCGGATGCAATCTTTGTCGGCACCTATGCCGGATCGCCGGCCGAATCCGAGGACGAGGCCCTGGTGGAGCGCATCCGCGCTGCCAGGCCCGATCTGCTCTTTGTGGCGTACGGCGCGCCCAAGCAGGATCTCTGGATCCGGCGCAACGCCGCAAGGGTAGACGTGCCGGTCTGCATGGGGGTGGGCGGGGCCTTTGATTTTGTCGCGGGCGTGACGCGGCGCGCGCCCGTCTGGATGCGCCGCGCTGGCCTGGAATGGTTGCACCGTCTGGTTCAAGAGCCCTGGCGTTGGCGGCGGATGCTGGCGTTACCGCGCTTTGCCGGGGCGGTGCTCTGGTCTGCATGTGGGAGGGCGAGATGAAGCGTCTGCTTTTGCTGGTCTTGATCGCTACGCTCATGCTGGTGGCATGGAGCCCGCGCGCCTCCGTGAGCGCTCAGCAGTACCCCGTCTCGCTCGACCTTGTTGATGTCTACGTGGTGGTGCTCCAGGATGGGCGCCTGAACGTGCGCTATACCCTGACCTTTACCGAGCTCGAGAGCGGGCGCGATCGCATCAGCCAGCTCGGGCCTTTCCCCAGCAGCCATACCGTTGTAGGAGCCACGGGGACCGGTCCCGATGGCGATCTGCGGGTCTCACTTTCGGGCAGCGCGCCCTACTACCAGGTCAATCTCGGCCAGACCACTCGGCGCAACCAACAATACACGGTGCAAGTGAACTATACGGTGGATCGTTCGGTGTTCGACGCCACCGAGATCGAGGGACAGGCCTATCGCGTGATCGGCTGGGCGCCGTTCGAGTGGGCGTTGCCCATCGAGCGGCAGGAGCTGCGCTACATCTTGCCCATCGAGCTGCCCGAGGGAATCACCGAGGCCGAACAGGTGACCGACGCCATTGTGAACGCCACTGGCCTGGTAACCAGCGACATCAGCGGATTCGACCGCTGGGTCTATTTCGCCACGCCTGACGAGGAGACGGGCAAGAGCTATCTCTCTATCTTTGTGCGCAAAGACAACCTGGCGCCGCAGACAGAATTCGTGCCCACCTTTTTCCTGCCAGGCGGCACCATCACCGTCACCAAAGAGACGCCGATCCCGCTGAATACCCTGGCCCCCACGCCCACGCCAGCCGGCTTCCAGGGGCTCACCGGCGAGGCGATCCAACTGACCTGTTGCCTGGGCGTGGTGGTTACGCTGGTCGTGGGGGCGCTCTTGGTCTGGGCGCTGCGCAAGCGCAAGCCCAAGCCAGTCTACCAGCCCCCCGAGATCGAAGTGGAAACCTTCCAGACGCCGGGCGTGGTGCCCGACCTCAACGCTATCGAGACAGCCTTTTACATGGGCAACTCGGCCAAGACCGTTGCGCTGATCGTGATGGCCCTGGAAGAGCGCGGCATCATCAATCTGGTGAATCGTTCGCCGCTCCAGGCCGAGATCCTCAAGCCCGACGATCCTAGCCTGGCCACCTATGAAAAAGCTCTGCTGGATGCCCTCCAGGAGGACGGCACCATCAACCGGAGTCAGATACCGGCCATCCTGCAGGCCGTCTCCGACGTGCTCCAGCCCAAGATCTGGAACGCCGACCCAGCGGCCACCCGCGAGACCTACCAGAAGCGCATCGACTCGGCCTGGGAGCAGTACGAGCGCGAGGCGCCCTCGCGCCCCGTGGGCGCTCCCATGCCCAACTATTTGCCGTGGCTGATCCTGAGCGACCGCGCCTGGCAGCGCCCCGCCACCCAAGCCGCCGGTCCGGCCGGTAGCGCCGTCCCAGGCCCGCTGGCAACCGCCGCCGGCGAGGTGGTGGCGCCCATCGAGGCCATGGCTGGCAACCTGACGCGCGGCATCGAGGACGCCGTGGGGGGCACCGTGGCCCGCATCGAGGAGGGCGTCTCCCGGCTGTTCGGCGGCGCTGGCACCGAGGCCGGCTATGACGCCTGCCACTCGGCCTGCCACAGCGCTTGCCACTCGGCCTGCGTGCATGATGCTTGCCATTCCGCTTGCGTCCACGACGCCTGCCACAGCGCGTGCCACTCGGCCTGCGTGTGCCACTCGGCCTGCCACAGCGCCTGCCACTCGGCCTGCGTCAGCCGCTTCTAGAGGTATAACGATGTCAGACGTGGCTACAGGGCTGGATCTTCAAGCGTTCGCGGACGAGCTGATCTCGTCGACACGAGACTATATCTACATCCGGCCGGAGGACGGCCTGTTCATCATGCGGCCGAACCGCCTGCACCATCTCAACGAGACGGCCTGCTACATCCTGAGCCGCCTCTATGACCCGTCCACAGGCCCCCAGGTGGACACGGTGGTAGCGGAGACAGCGCAACATTACAGCGTATCTGAGGAGCGCGTTCGGGAAGACATCGTCAGCCTGCTGCGGGGCGTCTCCGCGCTGCTGAACGACGACATCATGCACGCACCCAGCGTCACCGTGCAGCCCTTTGGCACCCATCACCGGGAGCTCCCCGTGCTCTCCGAAGTGGCGCTCACCTATCGCTGCCAGAATCGCTGCACCTTTTGCTACGCCGATGCGCCCAAGCGCGGCGATGACGTGCCTGAAATGACCACCGACGAGGTCAAGATCATCCTCGATCGCATCTTTGACGAGGCCCATTGCCCCACCGTCTCGTTCACCGGGGGCGAGCCAACCTTGCGCCGCGACCTGGCCGAGTTGGTGGCCTATGGCAAGGCCAAGGGGATGCGGGTCAACCTGATCACCAACGGCGTTCGTTGCGCCGATGCCGCGTTCGTGGCCAGCCTGGCCGATGCCGGCCTGGACTCGGCCCAGGTGAGCATCGAGGGAGGCTCGGCCGAGATCCATGATGCCATCACCCAGCACCCGGGCTCTTTTGAGCGCTCGGTCCAGGGGGTGCGCCAGTTGCGCGACGCCGGCATCCACACCCACACCAACACCACCATCTGCGGCAGCAACCGCGATCATCTGCTCCCGCTGGTAGATCTGCTAGCCGACGAGCTGGGCTCTGAGTACTTTTCCATGAACATGGTCATCCGCACCGGCACCGCCCTGGCCCACTGCGAGGAAGATATCAGCTACCGCGAGATCGGCCCCATCATCCGCGCGGTGCAGGAGCACGCCGGGACCAAGGGAATCCGCTTTGTTTGGTATTCGCCCGTCCCCTATTGCATGGTGAACCCCGTCCAGCTTGGCCTGGGCGGCAAGTCGTGCGCTTGCGTCGATGGGCTGCTGTCGGTCAACCCTGCCGGCCAGCTCATCCCGTGCTCGAGCTTTGACCACGGCATCGGCGACCTGCTACACGAACCCTTTGAAAAGGTCTGGTACACCCGCACGGCGCGATACTGGCGCAACAAAGAGTTCATCCCGCCAGCCTGCCAGCATTGCGAGATTCGTGATATCTGCTGCGGCGCCTGCCCCCTCTATTGGGAAGAGCGCGGCAATTTCGATGACCTCGTCGGCTATGCACCGGGCGGGGCGCCCTGGGCCGAGCCGGTCTGGCGGGCCAAACGCTGGCTCTGGGCGGGGACGCAGGGTGTCGGCCTGCCGGGAACAAGACAACGGAGGCGTGACGATGGCCAGTAAGAACACGACCCATCGGATGAAGCTGTCGCAGTTCAACGACTATCTCCAGGTAAAGCAACGCGAACTGGCCCAGTGCTATAGCGAGATCGAAGAGGTGCAGGCCGAGTTCAACGAAATCTTTCGTCGCGAGATGGCCGCTTGGCAGGCCACCTTTAGCCGGTGCTTTCCCGAGGTGCTGGCCCGGCGCAGCGAGATGCCGGCGAGCTTTGGCGAGCAGATCGACCAGATCGAGCAGGAGGAGCTGCAAAAGCTCCGCGACGAGATGGACCAGCTCGAGTCCGAGGTAGCAGCCATCCGCGCCGAGATGGATCGGTTCACCGCCGCAGGCCAGGCGCTGGTGGAAGAGATGCGCGTTCACAACCCCGAGCTCAACCAACGCGAGGAGACCCTCAAGAAGCGCGTGGTGCGCCTGCAGAACGAGTACACCAAAGCGTGGGAAGAGGCCGAGCGCCTCTCGGAAGGGCTGGGCTGGCTCACCCACGCCTCCAAGCTGGCCAAGCTGCGTGCTGCCCAGCGCGATGCCAAGCAAAAGCAGGAGCGCGCCATCCAGGCCCTGAACGCCGTGCGGCAGCAGTGGCTAACCAAGGTCGAGGAGACCAGTCAGGCTCAGGCCGAGCTCCGCAAGCAGTGGCAGGAGCGGAGCGTCCAGGCCGCCGAGAAGCAGGGCCGCCTCGACCATATCCGCAACAATCTGGACGACCTGGCCCAGCAGAACGCCATCACCCGCGTGCTGGAGGAGCTCGACGAGGACCCAGGCGTGGAGGGAGAGCTGGGCGACGCCCTGCGCGAGCTGATCCAGCGCAACCGGGTGCGCTCCGATTACGAGACCGGTCTATCGTCCGTGGCCGAGGCGCTGGGCCTCACCAAGGGCGTTGGCGAGGGCTTGCGCCGCTTTGGTCAGAGCGTGGCTACCGTGGTCCAAGAGCAGCGTCGCCACAACCTCAAGGACGTGTGGGTCATCCTGCCACGAACCATCATCGCCCTCAACGAGACCTGGCGCGCCCTGGCCGAAAAGGTCAAGGACGAGAAACAGATGGGCACCGACCCGTTGGCATTCAGCCGCATCATCAAGACCTATATCAGCGACCGTTTGACCGATGCCAATATCCAAGGGCTGTTCGAGACCATGGGCAACGCATTGAATCAGGCGACCAAAGCCTGGAAGTAAGCAGGGGAGTGACAGATGAAAAAGACACCCGCCATCCTCGCCGTTATCGCTTCGATTCCGTTTTTCGTGCTAGGGCTGATTTTCCTGATCGCCTCGGCTTCAGGCCCGAACCGCATTCTGGTGGCCCTGGCATTGCTGGCCATCGCCACCGTGCTGCTGGTGGCCGGGCTCAAGCGGCTGCGTCGGCTGGCGGCCATCCACCCCGAAGCGCTGGAGACCGGCGCCGTCGAGCTGGCCCGTCGCCTGGGCGGCGAGCTAACCGTAGCGCAGCTCCGTGCCGAGTACGGCATCTCGGCCGAGGAGGCGGGCAAAGTCCTGGAAAAGCTGGTCAACAACGGCACCTGCCAACGAGAGCAACGCAAGGATCGGGTCGTCTATGTCTTTACCGGGCTTCTGACGGCACTCAAGGAAAAGACCTGCCCGTACTGCGGCACCAACCTGCCGGTTCGTTCGGGCTTGCGCAAGTGCCCCAACTGCGGCGGGCAGCTCGAGATCACCAAGACCTGATGCGACGCCTCAGCCGGCTAGCCGGCGCGCTCGCGGCAGCTCTCTGGCTGCTGGGATGCGCCGCGCCTGCCGGGCCGGCCGATCCAACGCGAGGCGCCCCCCCACCATCGGGGCGCCTCGCCGCTGGCGCGGGCACCGACGTCCCCTCGGTTCCCGCGCCCGGCGTAGAGCTGCGGCCACTGCCCTCCCGCGACGACGCCGCGTTCGCGTCGGCCCTCGGGATCATTGACGAGACGACCCCTGCCACCGACCCGTGGGCAGCGTCCGATCGGCCTGGGGATCGGGCGACGTTTTGGGTCGCCGATATCGATACTGGCGGCATGCGAGAGATCCAGGCCGAGTGCCTGGCCGTCGGCGAGACCATCAGCCTCTGGGTCGAGGACGGTTGGGAGATCGACGTCCAGGCGCTGGAAACGGCGATCCAGACGTGGGACGCGGTCATCTACCCCACCATCCACCAGGTGCTCGGAGGCGCCGCCCTGCCTGACGGCGGCCGCGTCACCGTGCTGCATGCCGGTTTTTCGGGGGCCAGCGCCTACTTTGCCCGAGCCAATCTGGAGCCAGCGCACGTCTATCCCCAGAGCAACCATCGCGCCATGATCGCCGTGAATCTGCACCACGTCCAGCCTGGCAGCCCCGCCTATCTGGCCGTGCTGGCCCATGAACTGCAGCACCTGGCGCACTATGGACGGGATCCCAGCGAGGATGCCTGGTTCAACGAAGGGGTCTCCACGTTGGCTGAGGACGTAGCTGGGGTTGCTACGGGCCAGCGCGGGGGGCAGCTTCTCGCCAACCCAGATCATCCTCTGCTCCTATGGCACGACGCCCCCTCCCTGGGCGCACGCGACTATGACGCCTCCTACCTGTTTCTGCGTTACGTGGCTGACCGCTTCGGCCTGCACACCGTGGCGCAGCTCGTCCAGGACGTCGACCACGCCACGTCGAGCATCGACCGCCTGCTCGCCAGCGAGGGCGGCATGGATGGCATCTTTGCCGAGTGGCTCGTCGCCAATCTGCTGAATGACCCCGCCCTCGCCGATGGGAGATACGGCTACCGCGAGCCCTTGGCGCGCTCGGTCACACCTGCGCCTCTCGCCTCGCTACCTGCCCTCGTCACCGACACCGTGGCCAACTATGGCGCCGACTATTGGGAGATCACCATCGCCGACGGCGGCGGCCTTTGGCTACGTTTCGAGGGCGCCGCCACCAGCCCGATCGGCCCCGACCACGCGCCC
>CAZUZB010000017.1:24324-28993 GCA_964624695.1 uncultured Anaerolineales bacterium
ACGAGCGCGCCGTCCTGGATGTCTACGCCGGGAACGAGGTGCTGGTGCGCTGGGACTATGTCACGGATGAGGCCGTCACCGGCGCGGGGCTATTCCTGAGCCAGGTGGCCGTCGAGGGGCGTACCGATGAGGGCGCCACGATCCGCGTGACCGCCACAGAGGCGATGGACCCTCACGCCGACGCCGAGATTCGGATGGACTGGGGGGCCGATGGGTTCGCCTATGTGCCAATCGAGCTAGCTCAGCCTTGGCGGCTGGCCATCGTGCAGATAGGGGATGAGGTGGTAGTCCATCACGTGCCCGTGGGGAGCGACGGCGCGGCGGAATGGTCGATAGCAGAAGCCGAGCCCGGTAGCCGCTGGGTGGTCATCGTGGCGGCCACCAGTCGCCACACGGCCATCCGCCCCGGCTACCGCCTAGCCGTGGAGCAGCTCACGGAGCCGGGCCGCTAGCGGCGGCTCTTGCGCAGGGAGCACCGTGCGCAGGTCCAGAACGACGCGGTCGTCCTGCACGCGGGCGACCACTGCCGGCGAACCTGTCCGCAACTGGGCCGCCAGCCGCACCGGCTCGCCGGGCAGGGCCAGCAGCGTGGTCGGCAAGGTCTCCTCGGGCAACGATCCGCCTCCCACCTTGGAGCGACCATCGATCAGCTCGCACTCGGGGCAGCCGATCGCCTCCGCCAGATGCCTCGCTCGGCGCGCGATCTCTTCCGGGGTAGCCGCGATCATGCGCCAGATGGGGATCTGACGGGCCGCCTCTCCCCGCAGATAATGCAGCAGATTCGCCTGCACGCCGGCAATCGTCGTCTTGTCGACGCGCAGCGCCCGCGTCAGCGGGAACCGGCGCAGCCGCTCCACCAGCGCTCTGCGGCCGACAATGATCCCTGCCTGCGGCCCGCCCAGCAGCTTGTCCCCCGAAAAGCAGACCAGGTCGGCGCCGGCCGCAATGCTCTCTTGCACCATCGGCTCGTGCGGCAGCCCATGGGCAGTGGTGTCGATCAGCGTGCCGCTCCCCAGATCATCGATGAGAAGCAGCCCCCGCTCGTGTGCCAGCGCACACAGGCTCTCCAACGAGGGCTGATGGGCGAACCCCTCGATTCGAAAGTTGCTCGAGTGCACCCGCAACAAGGCCGCCGTCTCTGGCGTGATGGCATCCTCGTAATCTCGCAGATAGGTGCGGTTGGTGGTGCCAACCTCCACCAGGCGCGCCCCGCTCTGGGCCATCACGTCCGGAATGCGAAAGCCGCCGCCGATCTCGACCAACTGCCCCCGGGAGATCACCACGTCGCGCTCGCGGCAGAGCGCCATGAGGACCAGCAGCACAGCCCCCGCGTTGTTGTTCACCAGGAGCGCCGCTTCGGCGCCGGTCAGTTGGCAGAGCAGCGCCTCGGCATGGACATAGCGCGAGCCGCGCACGCCTGCCGGCAGGTCAAACTCGAGGTTGCTGTAGCCCTCCCCAACGGCGACCATGGCGGCCAGCACAGCCTCGCTGAGGGGCGCGCGACCCAGGTTGGTGTGAAGGACCACGCCCGTGGCGTTGATCGCCGGCAGCAGCGTGGGCGAACTGAGATGCTCCAGCCATGCGATAGCCCAGGTCAGCAGATCGGCTTGATCCGGGCAGGATCCGCCCTCGAGGATCGTGGCGCGGGCTCGCTCCAACGCGCCGCGTAGGGCGTCTACCACCAACTCGCGGCCATAGCTCGCCACCAGGTCACGAGGAGCAGCCGCCAGCAGCGCGTCCACACTGGGAAGATTGCGCAACTCTTGGCGCGTCGGATCGCTAGGCATCGGCCACGTCCTCGGTTGCGTCCCAGCCATAGCGCGCCAGGTCGATGCGCGGCGCAGAGACAGCATCCACCGCGGGCTCGACGCCCTCTTCTTGTAGCAAGGCCCACTGCATCTGCGCCCGAGGCGAAGCGGGGTCGCCGGCTGGCCGGCCGCTAGCCGCCACGACACGATGCCAGGGCAAACCTTCGGGGCAGTTGTGCATGGCCCAGCCCACCGTGCGAGCCGCGCGCGGAGCCCCCAACTGACGGGCGATCATGCCATAGGTGCTCACCCGCCCTGGCGGAATCCGCGCGACCAGCGCGTAGACACGCTCGGCAAAACTCGCTCTGGGGTCAGGCATGATCGAAATGGAGTGCAGGCGCCGCATCGAGATAGGTGCCAGCTCGGTGGCCTGAGAGGTAACGAAAGTAACCGGCAGCGGCGACCATGGCAGCGTTGTCGGTGCAATAGCGCACGGGCGGGAAGCGTACCGGCACCGTCACCTGCCGCTTTAGCTCTTGCCGTAGCAGCGTGTTGGCAGCCACGCCACCGGCAACCAGCACCTGCACCGCGTGATGGTTCTCCACCGCCTGCGACGTCTTGGCCACCAGCGCATCCACCACGGCCGCCTGAAAGCTGGCGGCAATGTCCGCGATGGGTAGACCGGAATCGAGCTCCACCGAGGCATCGGCCAGCTTGACGCCGTGCTCCTCGACATCCTCTCCCGCCGCTTTGCGCAGATCCTGCACCTGACGCAGCACGGCCGTCTTGAGCCCGCTGAAAGAAAAGTCATAGGGGCCCGCTTGCAACGCTCGCGGAAAGGCATACGCCTCGGCATCGCCCTGCTCCGCCGCCCGTTGGATAGCCGGCCCGCCGGGAAAGCCCAAACCCAGCAGGCGCGCCACCTTGTCAAAGGCCTCGCCGGCGGCGTCGTCGATGGTGCTGCCCAACCGCGTGTATTGGTGGTGCTCTTTCAAGAGCACCAAGTCCGTGTGGCCGCCCGATACGATCAGGCAGAGCAGCGGAAAGGGCGGCGGCGGATAGTCGGCCGCCGTCATATCCGGCGGGATGAGCCAGTTGGCGTACACGTGGGCCTCAAGGTGATTGATCCCCACCAGCGGGATGCCCCGCGCAAAAGCGACCGCCTTGGCAGCGTTCATCCCCACCAAGAGCGAACCGGCCAGCCCCGGACCATGCACCACAGCGATGGCGTCGATATCGTCCCAGCCCACCTCGGCCTGGGCCAATGCCTCGCGCAGCACGGGCGTGATGGCCCGGATGTGCTGGCGCGAGGCCATTTCGGGAAACACCCCGCCATACTTTTCGTGGAGCTCGGTCTGCGAGGCCACTACGTTGGCAAGGACACGGCGCCCGTTCTCGACGACGGCCGCCGCAGTCTCATCACAGGAGCTCTCTACACCCAAGATCAGCGTCATATCAGATCAACTCGTGGGGTAGGGGGTAAAGGCGGTCAGCAGCAACGTGCGGCCGCTGACGATGAACAGCCTCCCCGTGTCCTCGTCCACATAGAGGCCCTGCAGGTCGCGCAGTACCTGCTGGCCCGCGCTGGCGCGAAACTGCCGCAAGAATGTGCCCTGCTTGTCAAACTGCAGGATCCGCTGGTTGCCGGTATCGGCCACGTACACAAAGCCCGGCGCATCGGGCTCCTGAGGCCCGCTCACAAAGATGGCCCGCGGGCTATCCATGGCATCGGGCAGCCCGCGCATGGAAAAGGGTTGCGGCTCGCCGGCCAGGTACTTTTGGATGGTGCCGTCGGCGAACAGGACATACATGTTCCCATCCACGGCCATGTCCACTGCCCCGGTGAGATC
This sequence comes from uncultured Anaerolineales bacterium, assembly GCA_964624695.1. Classification (GTDB taxonomy): domain Bacteria; phylum Chloroflexota; class Anaerolineae; order UBA1429; family UBA1429; genus DAIRUQ01. The sequence continues at coordinate 27,923 of CAZUZB010000017.1, forward strand.
GATCCCCTGATAGGTCTCCAGATAGTCGGTCGGCGGCGTGGTGTAGGTGTCGTCCACCGGCACATACTTTAGTATGCGCCCCATCAGCGGATCCAGGATATAGAGGTTGCCAAAGTACGCGCCCATCGCGACGGGGCCCAACCAGGCATCGCTGTTAGCTACCGGCTGCAGGGTGATCCCGGCCTGCGCTGTAAAGGCGATGAGCGAGCCGCTACGTTCCAGCGCTGCAAAGGTGCTCTGCCGCCGGACGCCGCCGGATTCGATCCAGGCGATGTCGACGATGTCACCGAGCACCACCCCGCCCAGCTCATCGCCCGGCTTGAGGATGACCGGATCCAGCGCCCCATCGCGCAGCGCGTCACCCACATCGTTCAGCTCGTAGCGGCACACGCGGTCGGCGCCGCGATCGAGGACATATACATTGCTCTCGTTCAGAACGATACGGGCCGAATCCAACGGCGCCTCCATGGCTTGGGGAATCTCGCCCAACTGCCAAACGTGGTAGAGCCGCTCGACACGGTCGATCTCGTCAAGGCGCCGAGTCGCCCGGCTTGCCAGGTCCGCCAGCCCCGTATGGTCGGGATCGAACGCCAGCCCCTCCTCGGTGGCATCGAGGCACTCGAGCAAGAGCCGCCGTCGCACGGTTTGGTCCTCGGCTGCCTGAGCGCTATCCCACGCGTTGGCCGCCCGCGTGTATACGTCGCGGATGTGCTGGCTCTCCAGACGCCCAGCCTGCACCCGAAACGCGATGATCAGCGCCAGCATGGCCAATGGGATGGCGATGGCCAGCCCGATCAGCACGCGGCTAGCCACGCGCACGGCCGTCCGTGCACGCCGATCCTCTACGATGGGCCGCTCGGGCAGCTCGCGGGGGAGTGTGTTCAGCAGCGCGTCCGAGGTCTTGCCCCAAGCCTCCGACGCGCCCTTGCCAACCCGCCGACCGATGCGACCGATATCCACCGAAGGGGTCGGCCGGCTAGCCTTGACCCGCTTGGCGGCCGGAGCGGGCGTCGTAGGCTCGGGCTCGGGGCGGAAGGGCTCTTCACTCGGCCGTGCCTGGGCGGGCGGCGG
>CAZUZB010000017.1:29093-32978 GCA_964624695.1 uncultured Anaerolineales bacterium
GTGGAGCCCAGAATCACCGTATCGCCCGGCTGAAGGGGCACATGAAAGAGCTGCGGCTCGATACGACGGCTAGCGCCGCACATGGCGCTGGGGGGCACGGCGGGACCATCCGCCCCCTCTCTGGCCAACCATGGCGAGTCGCTGGGGCTGTAGGCGATGCGCCCCTCATGGATATACACCGTGAGCGCTGGCCCGTACTGGGCCGCATAGGCGTCCAGCCCACGGATGGAGGCGCAGTTCAGGCCGACAGTCACCGTGTGCTGAGCGTCGGCACGCACATTGTGCTCGAACAGCACCTGGTTTCCCGCGACCACCGCGGCATGTACCGCCCGCGTGACACTGGAAGCCGCATCGCGATAGTAGGTCTCGGTCATGGCGCGAAAGACCTGGTCGCAGAGCTCTTCGGGGGGGGCTGCGTCAAGGGCATCGATAGCGAGGAGCAGATAGCCCAAGTCACGCCACGAGCGATGCAAGGCGGGATCGACGGTCGCAAACCGCGCCGGCGCCAGATCCACCTGGCCACCCTCGATGCTGAACTGGAGGATCTCTGGAGCCTGATCTTGCGCCATATCCGCTCCCGTAGGTTCCATCGACGCGCTGCTTGGCCCGCTAGAGCCGATGCCTACTCCCACTCGATGGTCGCAGGCGGCTTGCTGGAGACATCATAGACCACCCGGTTCACCATCGGAACCTGGTTCACGATCCGGTTGGCCATCCGCGCCAGCACATCATGGGGGATGCGCGCCCAGTCGGCGGTCATGCCATCCTCGCTGGTTACCGCGCGAATGGCTACCGTGTAGCCATAGGTGCGGCTGTCGCCCATCACGCCCACGCTGCGCAATGACGTCAACACCGCGAAATACTGCCAGATGGCGCGATCCAGCCCAGCCTGGGCGATCTCCTGGCGGACGATGGCATCCGCCTCGCGCAGGGCGTCCAGTCGTTCCTGGGTGATCTCGCCGATCAAACGCACCGCCAGGCCAGGCCCAGGAAACGGCTGCCGCTGTACCATGCGCTCAGGCAATCCCAGCGCCTCGCCGACAGCGCGCACCTCATCCTTGAACAGCAGCCGCACCGGTTCGATCAGCTCCAGCTTCATCCGCTCGGGCAGCCCGCCCACGTTGTGATGCGACTTGATCTTGGCCGCGCTACCGGGAGTGCTGGCGCTCTCGATCACGTCGGGATAGAGGGTGCCCTGGCCGAGAAAGGCCGCAGCGCCGTACCGCTGCGCTTCCTCCTCAAAGACCGCGATGAACTCGTGGCCGATGATTCTGCGTTTCTGCTCGGGGTCGGTGACGCCCGCCAGTGCCAGCAGAAAGCGCTCTCTGGCGTCGACATGGACAAAGCTGTCACCCAGCAGCGCCGCCATATCGCTGACGATCTCGTCGGGCTCGTCCTTGCGCATGAGGCCGGTATCCACAAAGATGGACGTGAGCTGGTCGCCCACGGCGCGCCGAATCAGCGTGGCCACCACCGTCGAATCCACCCCACCCGAGACGGCGCAGATGACCCGCCCATCGCCCACTTGGGCGCGGATGCTTGCCACCGCCTCATCCACAAAAGAGCTGGGGGTCCAATCGGCCCGGCAATCGCAGATGCGCACGCAATAGCTCCGCAGAATGTCGATGCCACGGGGGGTATGGACGACCTCGGGGTGGAATTGCAGGCCGTACAAGCCCCGGTCGACATTCGCCATGGCGGCATAGGGCGAGCCTTCCGATTGGGCCAGCCCCACGAACCCCGGCGGCAGGGCGCGGATCCGGTCGCCGTGGCTCATCCACACCTGCAGATATTGCGGCAGGCCGGCAAAGAGCGGGCTATCGGGATCGGTAACGCGCACCTGAGCGGGCCCATATTCGCGCTCGCCCGCCGCCTCCACCTCGCCCCCCAAATAGTGCGCCAGGAGCTGCATACCATAGCAGATGCCGAGGATGGGCACGCCCAGCTCCAGCAGCTCTGGCCGCAGATGTGGGGCGTCGGGCGCATAGACGCTGCTGGGTCCCCCGGAGAGAACCAGACCACGGGGCTGCAGCGCGACGATCTCGGCCAGAGGGGTATCCCACGGAACCACCGTGCAAAAGACATTGCACTCGCGGATGCGGCGCGTGATCAACTGGCTGTATTGCGAGCCATAGTCGAGCACCAGGATGGTTTCGTGGCGGGAGTGGTCTTGTATCGGCATAGTCCCCTGACGCAGTGGGTTGCAGATGCCCCTGCCAGCCCACCAGGCTGGCCCACGGGCCCAAGGCGACGACAGGGCGATTATACCGATGGCATGCTGGCCCCGCAAGTGATCGGGGCGTCCAGCAAGATAGCTCCGCGGCGGTTCGCGGGCTAGGCGGACGCGTGAGCGGGCTCGGGATGGGCTCGGCCCGCCAGCACACGCTTGACCTCGAGGATCTGGCGGCGCAGATCCTCGTCCTTTTCAAAGAGGGCCGCGATCTTGTCGCACCCGTACATGATGGTGGTGTGGTCACGCCCACCCAGGTTCTCGCCGATCTGCGGATAGGAGAGGTCGGTCATCTCGCGGGCCAGGTACATGACGATTTGGCGCGGCACAGCGATGGCGCGGGTGCGGCGCGCCCCCGTAATGTCATCGACGCTGACCGCAAAATGGCGCGACACCACGGCCATGATCTGATCCATATCAACGTCAAAGGAAGGCGTCAGCATGTCGCTGAGGGCCCGCTGTGCCGTCTGCACCGTCAGCGGGTAGCCCATCATCCGCGCCAGCGCCAGCACGCGGTTGAGCGCGCCCTCGAGCTTGCGAATGTTGCTCTGGACCTGTTGCGCCACATACTCGGTCACCTCGGCAGGGAGGGTGATGCCACGTTCTTCCGCCTTGGAGACCAGGATGGCCATACGGGTCTCCAGGTCAGGCGGCTGCACGTCGGTGGTTAGCCCCCACTCGAATCGCGAGCGAAAACGCTCCTCCAGCCCCACGAACGCGCTGGGAGGACGATCGCTCGACAGCACGATCTGGCGGTTGTCCTGGTAAAGGTCATTGAACGTGTAAAAGAACTCTTCTTGGGTTCGTTCCTTGCCGATCAGGAACTGGACGTCATCCAGCAAGAGCACATCGATGGTGCGATAGGTAGCGCGGAACTCGTCCGTCGTATGCGTGCGGATGGCGTTGACCAGATCGTTGGTAAAGGTCTCGCCAGACACGTAGAGGATGCGGTGGTTGGTGCGCGCCACGTGGTTCCCGATGGCGTGCAAGAGGTGCGTCTTGCCCAGGCCCGCGCCCCCATAGACAAAGAGCGGGTTGTAGGCCGTGGCGGGCGACTCGGCGACAGCCATGCAGGCGGCGTGAGCCAGACGGTTGGCCGCACCAACAATATAGTTGTCAAAGCGGTTGTTGGGATTGACGCGCGATAGGCCCGAGTCGGGAGGCACATCCTGCCGCATCCCAAACAGCTCGTCGGCATCGCCCGAATGCACCCCATTGCGCTTGACTATGAACCGCACCGAGCAGGTCCGATCCGCCACATCGCTGACGATGCGATGGATATCGCCATAGAGGCGGTTGGCCAGCCAGTCCTTGGCATAGGCCGAACGAACCCCCACAATCAGGGTGCCGTCCTCATACGAGATAGCCTGGCTATCGCTTAGCCAGGTCTCATAGTCCTCTCGTTTGAGCTTGAGTTCGATCCGGCCCAGTGCCGCCTGCCAGAGCTGGTCTGCCTGCATAGCGCCCTCCAAAACAGAGACGACGTAACCCTGGCTTGCGCTATTGCCAAGGGATGAACAACACAGTCGGCAAAAGCAAGCGTGTGGGCTGTGTAGAACCGAGCCCATGCGCTGCTCCTATCAAGCTTTTGCCGTTGGATCTCCCGATGAGAGGTTCACATACAGCAATGCGCCCACGAGAGCGACGAGGACGGG
>CAZUZB010000018.1:0-12631 GCA_964624695.1 uncultured Anaerolineales bacterium
AACGTCCGACCACTTGAACCCCATTCAAGTGCGCTACCTGGCTGCGCTACGCCCCGGTCACGTCGGGGAGTATAGCACTGGGGGGCACCCGTGGCAAATGCACACCGCGGAAAGCGGCTGGCGGCCTTTTCGGAGAGTTGACGGCGTGTTATAATCGGTGCATCTGTTCAGGGCCAAAACCACAAGTCCAAACAGAGGCGCAGATGCCCAAAGCATGGGAAAAGCTCCATCAGATCGTTGCCCGCATCGAGGCGTCGCCTCGCCTCCAGCGGTTGGAGGCAATCACCCGTCGAGGGTTGATCTGGGGAGGGCTCGAAGGCGGGCTGGCGGGCTTGATCCTCGGCGTGGTCCTCGGCGCGATGGCGCGGGGTGCTTGGGGCGGCCTGATCGGGGGGCTGCTGGGCCTGGTCCTGGGGGCCCTCTTGGGAGGAGCCTGCGGAGCCGTCATCGGCACGCTGGTGCTGCCCGCGGGGCCACCGCCGACCATGACGTTCGAGCTAGACCACCCCGAGGCCACCTATTCGCCTGGCGAGCGCATCACGGGCCTCTTGCGCATCACGGCGCCATCGCGGGCGGAACTATGCTCCGGCCAGGTGACCCTCCTCTGCCGCGGCATGTTCGCCCACGAGGAGCTTTACCCCACGGATCCACCCAAGCTAGCGCTGATCCGAGACACCCACGTCTACCTGAGCCAGGCCGATGAGATCGTGCCACCCAGCGTGCTGCGGCGCGGCAAGACGTTGAGCATCCCCTTTAGCTTTCGCATCCCCGAGGACGCGCCCGCCTGCCACCGGGGATACATCTGTGCCGTCATGTGGACCTTGCACGGCCGCCTAGAGGTCGCTGGGCGCGATGACGTCACCGCCACCGCCGAGATCACCGTGCGGGGCCATCCCGTCACGCTAGAACGCCAGCGCCGCGAGTTTGTAGCTATCAATGCCAACGCCACCGTACAGCTCAGCCTACAGCTTCCCGAGGTGGTGGTAGCCGAGGGGGAGACGATCCGCGCCAACCTGCGCATCCGCCCGCTAGAACGCCTAGATGCCGACGAGGTGCGAGCAGTGCTGTTGCGCGTCGAGCACACGCCGCTGGGCAGCACGGGCGACACCGTCTACATCGCCGAATGGAACCTGGACGAGGGCAGTTTCCGCGGCAAGCGCGAGTCGGGCGGCAAGGGCACCACCTACGTTTGGTTGGAAGATGAGATCGCCCTTCTGGGCAAGACCACCTTTCTCCCCGAGCGCGTTGCCAACCACGAGATCGCCGTCACCATCCCAGAGCGGTTCCGCCCCACCTTTCAGCTACCAGGCGGGCGCGTTTCCTGGCGGCTGGCTGCCGTCATCCACCGCGATGGCGGGGGAGACCTGCAAGCGTCTCACGAGCTGTTTGTGCATACCAGCGCCCCCGAGCTCTCGGTGGTGATGCAGGACGTCAAGCCCCACGCCAGCATCGGTGGGCGCGTAGACAAGGATCTGCCCCCCGAGGATCTGCTCCCCTCGAAAGCTCAGGCCGACACCTAGCTTTGACGGAAACCCTCCTCCCCCATAGAATCATGCGGGACAAGGCGACTCGTTGTCTCAACGGGACGATGATTGATGTTTGAATCGCTGGGCGAGAAACTACAGCAGACCTTTGATCAGCTCGCGCGCAAGGGGCGTCTCTCCGAGGAGGACGTCTCCCAAGCGCTGCGCGAGGTACGCTTGGCCCTGCTAGAGGCTGATGTCAACTATCGCGTCGTCAAGAGCTTTACCCAGCGCATCGGCGAGCGAGCGGTGGGCGCCGAGGTAGCTCGCTCGCTCACGCCCGCGCAGAGCGTGATCAAGATCGTGCACCAGGAGCTGATCACGCTCTTGGGCAGCGCCGAGGAGCTGAACCTCGCCGACAAGCCGCCGTCGGTCATCATGCTGGTCGGGCTACAGGGCTCTGGCAAGACCACCATGGCAGCCAAGCTAGCCCTGCACCTGCGCGGCAAAGGGGACCATCCCCTGCTGGTGGCGGCGGACATCTACCGCCCCGCCGCCATCAACCAACTTCAGACGCTGGGCCGCCAACTGGATATCCAGGTTCACACCGAGCCCGAGGGCACCCCTTCCGCCGCTATCTGCGCCAACGCTGTGCGCCGCGCGCGCCGCGAGGGATTCACGGTAGTGCTGCTGGATACCGCCGGCCGCCTACAGGTTGACGAACCGATGATGGCCGAGCTGCAAGAGATTCGCCGCCAAACCGAGCCGCGCGAGGTGCTCTTGGTGGTGGATGCCATGACCGGCCAGGAGGCCGTCTCGGTGGCCGAGACGTTCCACCAGCGCGTGGGCGTCACTGGCCTGGCCATGACCAAGATCGACGGCGACGCCCGCGGCGGCGCCGCGCTGTCAGTCCGCGAGGTCACAGGCGTGCCCATCAAGTTCCTGGGCGTGGGAGAGCGACCCTCCGATCTGGAGCCGTTCCACCCCGACCGGCTAGCCTCACGCATCCTGGGCATGGGCGATGTGCTATCGCTCATCGAGCGAGCCGAGACCGCCGTCTCTGCCGATCAGGCACGCTCCATGGAAACCAAGCTCCGCTCCGCCAGCTTTACTTTTGAGGATTTTCTGGAGCAGCTCCAGACGCTCAAGCAGATGGGCCCGCTGAACGAGGTCCTTGGCATGGTGCCGGGCATGAACCGCCTCGCCAAGCAGCTCCCCTCCGAAGAGACCGACGCCAGCATGCGGCGCACCGAGGCCATCGTCCGATCCATGACGCCCCAGGAGCGGCGCAACCCAAGAGTCATCAACGCCAGCCGCAAACGCCGCATCGCTCGGGGCAGCGGCACCACGGTGCAGGATGTGAACCAGTTGCTGCGGCAGTTCGAAGAGATGCAGCGCATGGTCAAGCACATGCAAAAGGGTCGCGGCATCAAGGGGCTGCTCTCTATGTTCGGTTAGCCATCCGTGGCACTCTGGTGTATAATGGATCATCGGTATCCAGGCACAACTACTAGATGGGGATGAGTTCAGAGCATGGTCAAGATCCGACTAGCACGCCGGGGAGCGAAAAAGCAGCCGACCTATCGCGTGGTGGTGGCCAATTCTGAGGCGCCACGCGACGGTAGCTTTATCGAGATCATTGGTCACTACAACCCGCGGACCGATCCGCCCACGGTAGTGATCGACGAGGAGAGAGCCCTCTACTGGCTGGGCGTGGGCGCGCAGCCCACCGATGCCGTGGCGCGCATGCTGCGCAACCTGGGCATCATGGCCAAGTTCCAGGGCGAGAGCGAACAGATCAGCGCTGAGGAAGAGCATGTCAACGCAGGATGAGCCGCAGACCTCCATGAAGGACCTAGTCGAGTACATGGCCCGCTCCTTGGTGGATGATCCTGAGGCTGTGAGCGTTACCGAGATTCGCGGCGGGCGCAGCATCATCTATGAGCTCACGGTGGCCCCCGAGGACAAGGGCTGGGTGATCGGCAAGCGTGGTCGCGTGGCCAACGCCATGCGATCCATGTTGCGCGTTGCGTCCTGCACGCGTGAGGCTCCGCGCACCACCCTCGAAATCGTCTAGATGTCTCTCCCCAGCCAAGACCCTCGAGGGCGACGCCCCCGACGTGGGGACGTCGCCTCTTTGCATGGGAGCCAGCAGCGCACCCACCTGGTGATCGGGCGCGTCATTGGCCCGCGAGGCGTGCGCGGCGAGGTACGTGTCGGCCTCGAAACCGACCTGCCAGAACGCTTTCTGGATCTCGAGCGCGTCTTGATTGGGCCAGAGCACACACCGTACCGCGTTCGGCGGGCCCGTCTGCACCAGCAGTGGGCCTTGCTGGAGCTCGCAGGCATCGAAGATCGGGACGCCGCCGAGGCCTTGCGGGGCCAGTGGCTCTGGGTAACGCGTGATGAGGCCATCGAGCTAGACGAGCACGAGTACTTTGTTTGCGACATTGTCGGGCTGACGGCGCAGACCGAGTCGGGCGAGGAGCTGGGGCCGATTGTCGAGGTCATCCCCACGGGCGCCAACGACGTCTTTGTGATTCGCACCGCCGAGGGAGAGCTGCTTCTGCCAGCGATCCACGGGGTGGTGCTGGCCGTCGATATCGAGGCCGGGACGGTACGAGTGCGGCTGCCCGAGGGCCTCCGCTAGCGAACGGGATACACGGATCAGCCGATGAGCGAGCTGCGATATTGGATCGGGTTCAACCGTGTCCCCCAGATCGGTCCAGTGCGCCTGCGCCAGCTCATCGACGGCTTGGGCTCCATCGAGCAAGCCTGGCGCGCCGCTCCCGCCAACCTCCGCGCCATCGGCCTGCCACGCCCGGCCATCGAGAGTCTCCTCTATCACCGTCAGCGCATCGATCTCGACGCCGAGGTAGCCCGCCTCGACGAGGCCGGCGTCACCGCTCTGACCTGGGAGAGCGACGACTATCCCCAACTTCTCAAGGAGATCGATGACCCCCCGCCCGTCTTGTACGTGAAGGGATCCTTTGCCGAGGCGGACGCTTTCGCGGTCGCCATGGTGGGCACCCGCCACGCCTCCACCTATGGCAAAGAGCTGGGCCGAAAGCTGGCGGCTGGGCTGGTCCAGAACGGCGTCACCGTGGTCAGCGGGCTAGCTCTGGGGATCGACGGCATCGCCCATCGGGCGGCGCTGGACGCGGGCGGCCGCACCATCGCCGTGCTGGCCTGCGGTCTCGATCAGGTCTACCCGGCGCGTCACCGAGACATGGCCGAGCTGATCGTTCGCCACGGTGCGCTGGTCAGCGACTATCCCCTGGGCACCAGGCCCGAAGCGCGCAACTTTCCTCCGCGTAACCGGATCATCAGCGGGCTGTCGCTGGGGACGGTCGTCGTCGAGGCAGGTCTCCGCAGCGGCGCCTTGATTACCCTCCGCTATGCGTTGGAGCAGGGCCGAGACACCTTTGCCGTGCCTGGCAGCGTCCACAGCAAGGCCAGCGAGGGCACCAACGCAGCGCTGAAACGCGGCGAGGCCAAGCTCGTCACCGATACCCAGGATATCCTGGAAGAGCTTCACCTGACCATGGCCCCGCAGCAGCAAGAGACGCGGCGCATCGTGCCAGCGACGCCCGCGGAAAAGAATCTGCTGGCTCACCTCGGCCGCGAGCCCGTGCACGTAGACGAGCTGGTACGTCGCACGGGCCTGCCCACAGCCGCGGTATCGAGCACCTTGGCCATGATGGAGCTGAGAGGCGTCGTCCGTCGCGTCGACAACACCTGCTACGTACTGGCCCATTAGGGTCGGGGAGGAACGCCACCATGCCGTCGAGCGCCGCGGATCCACTCGAGCAGGACGTCCATATCACCATCCTCGCTGGCGGCAGTGGCACGCGACTCTGGCCGCTGAGCCGTTCGCGCTCTCCCAAACAGCTCCTGGACCTCTTTGGGCAGGGCTCCCTGCTGCGCAACACCATCGAGCGCGTGTTGCCCCTAGTCCCCTGGGCGCGCATCTATATTCTGACGGGACCCGGTCACGCCGAGCTGATCCGCACCCACCTGCCCGAGCTGCCGGTGGAGAACCTCTTGGTAGAGCCCGCCCCGCGGGGGACGGCCCCCTGCCTGGGGCTGGCCGCCATGCGCCTGCGTGCCAGGCTCCCCGGCAGCAGCGTCATGGTCTCGCTCCATGCCGACCACGTCATCGCCGACGCCGACGCCTTTCGCCGCGGGCTACGCGCAGCCATCGCAGCCGCCCGCACGGGCCGTCTCGTGACAGTGGGCATCGTTCCGCGCGAGCCCGAGACGGGCTTTGGGTACATCGAGCGCGGCGCACCTGTAGAGCTAGCCACCGATCCGCCGGTCTATGCCGTAACCCGCTTTACGGAAAAGCCCCCGCTGGAGGACGCTCGCCGGTTCGTGGCCTCGGGCAACTATTACTGGAATGCTGGTTACTTTGCCTGGACCCTGGATGCCATCGTGGCAGCCTTTCGCGAGCACCTGCCCGCCACCCATCAGGCCCTGGAGACCATGGTCGCCCTGCCTGCTGAGGACACAGGCGCCATCGCCGAGGCCTGGGGGCGCATTACGCCCACAACCATCGATGTGGGCATCATGGAGCGGGCCAGCGACGTGGCCGTGGTGCCCTGTGATATGGGCTGGAACGACGTCGGAAGCTGGGCGGCGGTGCATGACATGCTGGGCCATGACGAAGACGCCAACGCACCGATGGCCTGTGATGGCTTGGTCGGCATCGATAGCGGCGGCAACTTGGTCCACGCCAACGGCAAGCTGGTGACCACCATCGGCATCCATGACCTGATCGTTATCGACACCCCCGACGCCCTCTTGATCGTCCCGCGCCATCGCGCCCAGCAGGTCAGCGAGCTCGTCAAGCTCTTGCGCGCGCGCGGGCACCAAGAGCGGCTCTAGCACGAGGCATCCATGCAAGCAGAGATCATCACCATTGGCACCGAGCTTCTCTTGGGCGAGATCGTTGACACGAACTCGGCCTGGATCGCGCAGCAACTGGCCTATATCGGGATGGACGTATACCGCACCGTCACTGTGGGCGATAACCTCGACCGCATCAGTGGCGCCGTGCGCAACGGCCTCGCTAACGCCGATCTGGTCATCACCACGGGCGGCCTCGGCCCTACGGTGGACGACATGACCCGCGAGGGGATCGCCCGCGCCACCGGACGCAGCGTGGTGCTCGATGAGGGGCTGCTGAAAGAGATCGCAGCGTTCTTTGCCGGGCGCGGCCGCGTCATGTCCGATAGCAACCGCAAACAGGCCACCATCCCCGCGGGCGCCGAGGTGATTCGCAACCCCGTCGGCACCGCGCCGGCCTTTGCCGTCGAGCAGCAGGGGAGCCTGGTCATCGCTCTGCCTGGCGTCCCTCACGAGATGCGCTACCTGATGGAACACGCGGTCATGCCGCTGCTGCAGCAGCGCTACGGCCTGCAGGCGGTGATCGCCAGCCGCACCCTCCGCACCTGCGGCATCGGCGAGAGCACCCTCGGCGCCCTCATCCCCGACCTGATGGAGATGAGCAACCCCACCGTCGGCACGGCCGCCCACCCAGGCCAGACCGACATCCGCATCACGACAAAGGCCTCCAACCGTGAGGCAGCCAACGACCTCATCGCACCGGTCGAGCGCGAGATTCGTGCGCGCCTGGGCGAGTACATCTTTGGCGTTGATCACGATACCCTGGCAGGAACCGTGCTGGCTCTGCTGGCAGGGAAGAATCAGACCCTGGCCGTCGCCGAGACGGCTACCCAGGCGGGCATTGCGAGCGCGCTCTTGGCCGAAGAGGGTCATGGAGAGAGCTTTGTGGGGGGTTGCAGCGCTCGCTCATCTCAGGCCCTGGCAGCCCTGCTCGGCGCAGAGGGTGCTGTAGCCTCGGCAGAGGCGTTGGCCGACCTGACCCGCCGACGTCACGGAGCCGGCCTGGGCCTGGTGGCTCTCGATGGTCTCGGCGATGTGCCCGAGGAACAGAAGCAGGTCCAGTTCGCGCTGGCGTGGGATGGCGGGAGTGTATCCGCCGCGCCCACAGCTTGGCGCTCGGGGCCAGCGGCCCAGGGCTGGCTGGTGCACACCGCCCTCGACCTGGTGCGCCGGCACTTGTCCGGCCTGCCCGTGGTTCACAGCGAGCGTGTGGGGAGCCAGCGATAATGGCAACCCTACGCGGGGCGGCTCTCCAGGCCTATCGCGTCCGCCTGGAGATCTTTGAGGGGCCGCTGGAGCTGCTCCTACGTCTCATCGAGCGCGAGGAGCTCGAGATCACCAAAGTCTCGTTGGCGCTGGTCACCGATCAATACCTGGCGCACATAGCGGCGCTGCGCGAGGTGACCGCTGGCGATCTGGCTGGCTTTATGGTCATCGCCGCCAAGCTGCTGGTGATCAAGTCGCGCTCGCTGCTGCCGCAGCCCGAGGTGGAGGCCGACGACGAGCAAGAGGATCTGGGCGAGGAGCTGGCCCAGCAACTGGTCGAGTACAAGCGCTTCAAAGAGGTGGCCAGCGAGCTGCGCGAGATCGAAGAGAGGGGGCAACGGGTCTATCCCAGGTTGGCGCCCCCGCCCAAGATCGAGCCACGGCTCCATGCGGGTGACGCGACCCTGACCGATCTTCTCATGGCATTCGCGCGGGCCCTAGAGGCCCATCCCCCCTTGCCAGAGGTTGATGCGGTCGTCGCGCCGGCGCCGGTTCGCATCCAAGACTGTGTCGAATCCATCGAACGCTTGCTGGCGCGCTATCGGCGGGTGCGCTTTTCCACGCTGATGCGACGCGCACGATCCCGCCTGGAGATCATTGTCACGTTTCTCGCCATGCTAGAGATGATCCGCCGGCAACAGCTTCAGGTGACGCAGGACTCTCCCTTTGGCGAGATCCACCTGGAAGCGCGGGAGCCTGACCCGGACATTGACATCCCTCCGTTGGATCTGGCCGAGTACGGCGAGGCGCCCGACAGGGCTCTGGATCCTAGCTGAGGCTGTGCGCAGCGGGTTGACAACTTGGAGAACCTCGCTCTAGAATCGGCGTGCCTGCAGACCCCTTGCAGCGCCGCCCCGGCTGGCCGCCGGGAGGAGGTGCGCGATCATGGCAAGCCTCAGCCGGTTCGATTCTACCATCGCCCGCTTTGACGCCCCACCGATGACCCGCGCCTGGCCTGGATCCGAAGGTCTCCAGGCCCTGTTCGAAGCCTGCGTCCAAGAGCTGCTCCAGATCTGCCGGCGCGACCCATGTGCGTGGCTGAGCGACGCGGACCTGGCCAGCATCCTGTACACCATCTTGGCGCAGCAGCTTCCTGCCCACGGGCTATCGCCCCGCTGCCTACACGCCGGGATCGAGATCCCCGCCAAACCCAGGCCAGAAGCCAAGGGACGCCCGCGCCGGATTCGTGTGGACCTCGCGCTGCTGCACCCAGACATGCTGCGCGTGGACGAATCCGGTGCCTGGGAAGGTTCGGTGGAGCTGTTTGCAGCCACACGGCGGGGGTATCGTGACGTCGAGGGGCTCGGAGCGCTATTGGAGGGGCTGGCGGCGGCGGCTCGCGCCAACCCGGAGGCAGCCTGCTATCTGGTCGCGGTAGGCTATGGCGAGAGCCGCAAGGACCGAGACGAGATCGCCCGGCTGGCGCTCCAGACGGGCGTGCCGCTGCTGGGAGAAATCATCGACTCGCCGGATGACCGTCAGAACCAGCCGTCGCTGCTCTAGTCTTCAGACGTGAGGTGCAGGAGAAACCCGAGCAGACGATCCAGATCAGCCTCCTGGTCGGGCGCCTCTTTGAGGCAGTAGTTGATCTGATGCTTGAGGATCAGCAGGCTGGCCTTGTCCAGAGCGGCACGAGCGGCCATGAGCTGGGTCACGATGGCCTCGCACTCGCGCCCCTCGTCCACCATCCGCTGGATGCCGCGAATCTGCCCCTCGACCCGGCGCAGTCGGCCCTGAATCTTGGCGCGCAACTGCTCACGCGTCTCTTCCACATCCACCACCTGTTCCCTGATGCAGCTCAACCCCGCGGGTAGAGTCTAGCCGTGGATCGCCCAAGCGTCAACGCGCGCGCTACACACCGCCAGATAAGCAAAAGCGGCGCCCAGATGAGCGCCGCTCTGCGCATCCGCAGCGAGGCCTAGTCGTCTTCGCGCAACGCGCCCATCACCACGATCGCTCCAACGACGACCAGCATCAACGGCGCGACCATGTCCCAGCGGAACCACCAGAGCGCACCCAGATTCTTGAGCAGCAGGAGCAGCCCCACCGCCACCAAGACCGCCCCACCAACCATGGCTCGGCTAGCGGGCTGGGCAACGGTGCGCATGGGCTCCCGCCGCCCGAACGGATCCGCTGCATCCGCCTCTTCGCTGGGATCACCCACCGGCAGCGCCACCCAGAGCACGAAATAGGGCAGAGCACCCAAGCCATTGGCCAAGGCCAAGAGCACAAACAGGATGCGGATCAGGAGCGGATCCACCCCCAGATAGCGTGCCAGCCCACCGCACACACCCCCAAGGATCTTGTCGTTGCCGCTTCGGGTCAGTTTCATCGCGTCACCTCACTCACCAGCGGCGCCGCACATGCGGACCGCCTTGCCATTCCTCAGCCCCTATACGCAGGCCTGGCGAGAAGGTTCCGTCGTCAACGTCGGCCGAACTCGCGTTCGAGCTGGTCGCGGGTCATCTGGATCAGGGTGGGCCGGCCGTGCGGGCAGGTGTGGGGCAAGGCGCAGCGCTCCAGGCTGCGCACCAGATCGCGCATCTCGTCGAGAGAGAGCGTCTGGCCCGCTCGGATGGCCGTATGGCATGAGAGGGTCACCAGGGCCTGATCGAGCCACGAAAACGCCTCGCCGCCTTCCTCGGCCGCCTCCACCAGCTCGGTCAGTGCAGCCTCCACATCGCCACCCACCAGATGCTGAGGGACGGCGCGCACGAGGAGCGTGCCGCTGCCAAAAGGCGAGACGACCAAGCCCACCCGAGCCAGCTCTTCCACGTGCTCCTCGACCAGCTCGGCCAGGCGTGGCGAGAGCTCCACCACGCGGGGTTCGAGCAAGTCCTGCGTCACCACCGCGGTTCGTTGCGCCTGGGTGGATAGCTCCTCATAGCGGATCCGCTCGTGGGCGGCGTGCTGGTCGATGAGATAGAGCCCGCCCGGCCCCTCTGCCAGGATATAGGTCTGCGCCAACTGGCCGATGACCCGCAGCATGGGGAGCCGCTCACCGCCCACGAGATCGCCACCCGCGCCAGGCCCAGCCCAGGCGCCACGGACCTCGCCGCCCCCCAGCCCATCGTCCGGCAAGAGCAGCGACGGGGTATACGCGGCCCTGTCGCCAGCCGTCCACCCCTCCTCACGCCCCCCGATATGGGCGATGACCGGCACGTTGCCCTGGGCCATCAAGGTGGTACGCACGGCCCGTTGCACCGCCACAAACACCTCGCGGGGACGCTGAAAGCGGACCTCGCGTTTGGTCGGGTGCACGTTGACGTCCACGTCCCGCGGCGGCAGGGTGATGTTCAGCACCACCACGGGATGGCGGCGCTGGGGAAGCAGCGACTGGTACGCCTCGCCGATGGCATAGGAGAGCGAGTTATCCTGGATCCAGCGCCGGTTGACCAGAAGGGTCACATCCTGTCGGCTGGAGCGATGCACCGACGGCCCGCTCACATAACCCCAGACGGAGAGCTCCTGCCCATCGGCGCGGGGGATTTCGAGCATCTCCTCGGCCACATCCAGCCCATACACCGCCATGATGGCATCATAGAGCGAGCCGGTTCCTGTGGTAGAGAGCACCGAACGGCCCCCATGGGTCAGGCTGAACCGCAACGCCGGAAACGCCAGGGCATACGCGCTGAGCAGACGCGCCACATGGCCGGCTTCGGTGGCGTCGGTGCGCAGGAATTTGAGCCGGGGAGGCGTGTTGTAGAACAGGTGCTCGACGGTGACGCCGGTCCCGACCGGGCGCCCCACCGCCTCCACGCGCGCCACCTGGCCCCCCGCCACACGGATGCGGGTGCCCATTTCGTCGTCAGCCGCCCGGGTGGAAAGGGTCACGTGCGAGACGGCAGCGATGCTGGCAAGCGCCTCGCCGCGGAACCCGAGAGTGCGGATGTCGTACAGCTCATCGGCCGAGGCCAACTTGCTGGTGGCGTGGCGCGCAAAGGCCAGCTCCACCTGGTCCGACGCGATGCCACAGCCATCGTCCTCCACGCGGATCAGCCGACGTCCGCCCTGCTCGATCGCCACGTCCACGCGGCTGGCGCCGGCATCGATGGCGTTCTCGATGAGCTCTTTGACCACCGATACAGGGCGCTCGATCACCTCGCCGGCGGCGATCTTGCTGGCAAGCTCGGGCGGTAACAGGCGGATAGGCACGAAGGGGCTCCCTTGCGTTTGGCGGCGCGCTGACCATCGCATTGTACCACGGACGGCGCTTTTGCCCATCCTCACGGACGGGCGTAGAATCGCGCCATGAGACGGTGGGCAGATTCGACGCCACACAGCGGTGAACGGCTCGGGTGGCCGATCCTGGCCGCGGGCATCCTGGCGGCCTCTTTGGCCTCGGTGCTGATTCGCCTGGCCCAGGCGCCGCCGCTGGCCGTGGGCGCATGGCGATTGGTGCTGGCGGGCGTGTTGCTGGCGCCATTCGCCTGGCGACCCAGCCTTGCAGGCTGGCGTGAGTTGCCAGCCGAGGATCGCTGGCTCTTGGGGGCCTCGGGGTTGGCGCTGGCTGCCCATTTCGCCGCCTGGATCTCGTCGCTCACATATACGACGGTGGCGAGCTCGGTGATTCTGGTAAGCAGCAGCCCCATCATGATCGCCGTAGCTTCACACTGGTTGCTGGACGAGCGCGTTGGCGGCGGCACGGTGGTCGCTATCGCCCTGGCCATCGTCGGCAGTGCCGTGGTCGGCTATGGCGACCTGGGCTTGGCCGGCCAAGCCCTATGGGGCAACGCTCTGGCGCTCCTGGGAGCGGCGGCCGTCTCGGTCTATATGCTGCTGGGCCGCCGATTGCGCCGTCGGCTCTCAACCTGGGCCTACGTGTGGCCCTGCTATAGCATCGCGGGGCTGGCGTTAGTCGCCCTCTGCCTGGTAACGCGACAGCCGTTGGTCGGCTACCCAAGCGCGACCTACCTGTGGCTAGCCACGTTGGCCGTGGTGCCACAGATCATCGGACACTCGGCATTCAACTGGGCGGTGCGCCATGTGCCGCC
>CAZUZB010000018.1:12731-24672 GCA_964624695.1 uncultured Anaerolineales bacterium
GGTATGACCACCTCGGTGATTCGTGACATCCTAAAGACGGCTCAGGCGCCGGACGCCATCTCCATGTCAGGTGGGTGGCCGGATGCCGCCCTCTTTCCAGCCGAGCGCATGGCCATCATTGCCGAAGAGGCGCTGGCCGAGCGCCCCCAGTTGGCGCTGCAATACGGACCCACCCAAGGCCTGGCGGAGCTGCGCGCGCTGCTGGCCGAGCGCATGCGCGCCAAGGGGGTGGCCTGCCATGCCGACGATATCGTCATCACCACGGGATCGCAACAGGGGCTAGACCTGATTGGGCGCGTGTTGATCGATCGTGGCGACCGCATCTTGGTCGAGAACCCCACTTTTGTGGGAGCGCTCCAGTCCTTTCGAACCTATGGGGCCGAGTTCGTCGGCGTGCCCATGGATGACGACGGCATCCTGCCGGGCGCACTGGCCGGTGCCGCTCAGGGATCCGACGCCAAGTGCGCCTACCTGATCCCCACCTACCAGAACCCCACGGGAGCCACCATGCCGCCGCAGCGTCGCCAGGATGTGCTGCGCGCTCTCCTGGCCGCCGACGTGCCCATCATCGAGGACGACCCCTACGGCGAGCTCTGCTACGAGGGGACGACGTCCACACCCATCGCCGCGATGGAAGCCGGGCGAGGATCGGTGATCTACCTGGGCACCTTTTCCAAGACCTTGGCGCCCGGCCTACGGCTGGCATGGGCCGTTTGCCCACCTGACGTGGCCCAACAACTCGTGATGGCCAAACAGGGAGCCGATCTGCATACCAGCACCCTCTCTCAAGCCATCGCCATCGGGTTCCTGGAGCGTGGCTGGCTGGATGAGCAGATCGCCCTCATCCGCGCGACCTATCAGCAGCGCCGCGACGCCATGGTTGCCGCCCTGCGCCAAGAGCTGCCGTCGGAAGCCACCTTTGGCGTTCCGCAGGGCGGCCTGTTCCTCTGGCTGCGGCTGCCAGAGCGCATAGACACCACCGCTCTGTTGGCCCGCGCCGTAGAGCACAAGGTCGTCTTTGTGCCCGGCGCGCCCTTTTTTGTGGATGGCCGTGGCCGCAACTGCCTTCGGCTGACGTTCGCCAGCTTGACGCCGGAGCGCATCCAACAAGGGATTCGCTCGTTGGCCCAAGTGGTACGTGAAGCGCTGGACAGAGTCTAGCGCAGCCTATCGCGCCAAGCAGTCCTTGGGGAGCAGATCGATGCCGCTCTACGAATACCGCTGTCAGGATTGTGGTCACCGCTACGACCAGCGCCGTCCCTACGACAAGGCAGATGATCCGGCACCCTGCCCCACTTGCAGCAGCACGCGCTCGCGGCGAATGCTCTCCACCTTTGCCTGCACGGGCGGCGAGCGCACCTCATCCAGCTCGGGCGGGGGTTGCGCCGGTTGTTCGGCATCGAGCTGCGCTGGGTGCCGCCGCTGATGGGGCAGGTTTCGGCCGCCATTCCCACCGTGCTATAATCGCCCCATGCAACAAGAACGCCCAACCAAAGAACGCTCCACGTCCTTTGGCTATGAACTGGTTCACACCGACCGAGAGACCGGCGCCCGCGCGGGGATCCTCCACACGGCCCACGGCGACGTCCCCACTCCCGTCTACTGCCCCGTCGGCACCCAGGCGACCGTCAAGTCGCTGGACCCACGTGACCTCGCCGAGCTGGGCGCGCCCATGATCCTGGGCAACACCTACCACCTCTACCTGCGCCCGGGGGCCGATCTGGTCGAGCGCATGGGGGGGCTGCACGTCTTTATGGGGTGGCACGGCCCCATCCTCACCGACAGCGGCGGCTACCAGGTATTCAGCCTGCGCGATCTGCGCCAGGTGGACGACGAGGGCGTCACCTTTCGCTCGCATATCGACGGATCCACCCATCGCTTCACCCCCGAGAGCGTCGTCCGCATCCAGGAGCAATTGGGATCGGACATCGCCATGGTCCTGGACGAATGCGCCGAGCCGGAGGACCATGCGTACAACGCGGAGGCGCTGCGCCGAACGCATCTGTGGGCCGAGCGTTGCCTGCGGGCCCATGGTCGCGCAGACCAGGCGCTGTTTGGCATCGTCCAGGGCGGCATCTTTGCGGATCTCCGCACCGCGAGCGCCGCGCACCTCGCCTCGCTGGGCTTTCCTGGCTATGCCATCGGCGGGCTGAGCGTGGGAGAGAGCAAGGCGGACATGCATCGCATCCTGGAGGTGCTGGACCCTATTCTGCCCACGGAAAAGCCGCGCTATCTCATGGGCGTCGGCTCGCCCGAGGACATCGTCCAGTGCGTGGCACGGGGCGTCGATATGTTCGATTGCGTCCTGGCCACCCGTCTGGCGCGAAACGGCGCCGTCTTTACGCCCGAGGGGCGCCTCAACCTGCGCAATGCTCGGTTCCGTGAGGATCCCAACCCGATCCAGGCGGACTGTGGCTGCTACACCTGCCGCACGTTTTCGCGCGCGTATCTCCGCCATCTCATCATCGCCAAAGAGATCCTGGCAGCTCGGCTGAACACCATCCATAACCTGGCCTTTATGCTCAACCTCGCCAAGGGCGCCCGCCAGGCCATCTTGGAAGACCGTTTCGGCGCCTTTCGCGACGCTTTTCTGGCTGCCTACGAGACCGCCGACGCCCAAGCGCGCCGCGCCAACCGAGACGCCTTTCGCGCTAGTCGCAATGCCGATTCATAGGAGGAGTTGACATGCCGCTTTGGCACGCCGTGTTGCTGGGCATCCTACAGGGAGCCACCGAGTTTCTTCCCGTGAGCAGCTCAGGGCACCTGGTGCTGGTGCCGTGGGCGCTGGGCTGGCCGGACACGTCGTTGCTCTACGATACCGTGGTCCATCTGGGCACCTGTGTGGCCGTGATCGTCTACTTTTGGCGCGACCTGGTGGAGCTGGTGCGTGGCGCCTGGCGTGGGCTCACCCGAAAGCGACGCGGCCCCGAGGATGACCTGGGTTGGCTGCTGATCTTGAGCGCGGTGCCTGGCGCCATCATCGGATTCTTGCTCGAGGATCTGTTCGAGGCGTTGTTCGCCCGGCCGCCCTATGCCGCGGGGTTTTTGCTGATCACAGGCGCCCTGCTCTACATCAGCGACCGGCTCAGCCGTCGCGAGCGGACGATGGACAGCATCCGCTGGCCCGACGCGCTATGGATCGGCCTAGCGCAAGCGGTGGCCATCGCTCCGGGCCTCTCGCGCTCGGGCATGACCATGTCGGCCGGCTTGTTCCGCCGCCTCGACCGTGAAACCGCGGCGCGGTTTGCGTTCCTCATGTCGGTGCCGATCGTCCTCGGGGCTGGCGCGTTGCAGGTGGTCAAAGCCCTCGGCGCGGGGACCCTGCAGGGCGCTACGCTAGAGATCGGCCTCGGCTTTGTGGCCGCAGCCATCAGCGGATTGCTGGCCATCGGCCTGTTGCTGCGCCTGGTGCGGCAGCACAGCCTAAAGCCGTTCGCCTACTATTGCTGGGCCGCTGGCATCGCGGGGCTGATCCTCGCGGCCGTCCGCTAGGCGCCATGCAACGCGCTCGATCCGGATCCTTGCTGGCTGCGGCACTCCTGGTGGCCGCGGCCAGCGCGCTGGTTGACGCGTCGCCCGGGCCTATTCTGCGCGCCGAGCCCACCCCCGCGCCACCGGGCGCTGAGCCCCAGGTGATCCAGATCGTCACCTCGCTGGACACACAAACGCTAGCCCACGAGCTGATCGACGCCTATACGGCTACGGAAGCATGGGTAACCAGCGAGATAGCCGTGCAGGCGCCCGCCCAAGTTGCCGACGCCGTGCTGGGATCGCAAGCCAGCTTGGGGTTGCTGCTGGTGCCGGTTTCGTCGGACCAGGGCTTTGCCCCCCTCGCCGCCTGGATTGACGCCGAAGCGCACCTGATCGGATGGGAGGCCATCGTCCTGGTGACGCATCCTCTCCGCCAGACGCAGGGATGGGACCGCAACACGCTGGCCGGGGTTCTGGGGGGCGAGATCCAGGATTGGCAAGAGCTGCAATCGGGCCAGGGGGCCATCTCGCTGCTGGGGCGGGCCGAAGGAGCGGCCTCACGCGAAGCCTTGCTGGGCTACCTGGGCCTCATCACGTTGAGCTCGCGCGTCGAGCTGCTGCCCAGCGACGCCGAGATCTGCCGCCAAGTAGCCTCGCGCCCGCTGGCCCTGGGATGGATCGGGCATTCAGCCACGACGGACCAGTGTCAGCCGTTGCCTTTGGATGGCGTCGAGCCCAGCACCCAGGCGGTGCAGTCGGGCGAGTATGGCGCCCGACTCGCTCTGGTGCTCTTGGTCGCCCCCCATGCCCCGCCCGAGGCGCGAGCGCTGGCCGTCTGGGCTGCCTCAGCCCAAGGCCAACGCATCGTCGCCCAGCGCTACGTTCCCGCTTCCTGACCGCACCCTGCCTGCCCGATCACGCCTGCAACCATGGGTTCCCGCCCCGCTCCACTCCCACCGTCGTTGAGGGGCCGTGCCCCGGGTAGACAATCGTCTCGTCCGGCAGAGCCAGCAGGCGTGTGCGGATGCCATCGATCAGCTTGGCGTGGTTGCCGCCGGGGAGGTCGGTGCGCCCCACACTGCCTGCAAAGAGCGCATCTCCCGTAAAGACCAGCCCCTCCGCCTCGCTCCAGAGCGAGATGCCGCCGGGCGAATGCCCAGGCGTGTGCAGAACCTTGAGTCGTGCCCCCCCAAAGGCCAGTTCGTCACCCTCTGCCAAGAGCAAGCTCGCCCGCAGGCTGGGCGGGTGTGGAATGAACTGCCTGAACAGCGGGGGGGATTCCTCCAGCCAGCGCGAATCCGCCCGGTGGATGGCTATGGGAGCTTCAGAGTCCCTGGCAACCTCCTCGGCAGCCAGGACATGGTCAAAGTGAAAGTGAGTCAGCACGACGGTCGCCACCTGGATCCCGAGCTCACCAACCCGCTGCAGGATCCGCTCTCCCTCGTCGCCCGGATCGATCACGACACCTTGCGACGACGTGGGATCGTATGCCAGGTAGCAGTTTGCGCCCAAGTCACCCACCACCAGCGTCTCGATTCTCACCAGATCCCCCTTTCCTCCCGTCCCAGCACCCCATCCTAATGTGGGCAGGAGTGCCGTCAAGTTGCCCCAAGGGACCAATCCGCTATACTCTGAATGATGCACCGTGGGAGGAGGATTCATGCGTTTTGCCGCCTTGTTTGGACGCACACAGCGCGAGGTTCCGGCCGACGCCGAGCTTGCCAGCCATCAGCTCTCGCTACGCGCAGGGTTGATCCGCCAGCTAGCTGCCGGCATCTACTCCTATCTGCCACTCGGCTGGCGGGTGCTGCACAAGATCGAGGGGATCCTGCGCGACGAGATGGACCGCATCGGCGGCCAAGAGATACGGATGCCCGTCGTCCAGCCGGCCGAGCTGTGGAAGGCATCTGGCCGCTATGACGCGCCGGCGCCGGGGCCCGCTTTGGTGCGCTTCCAAGATCGCGGCGCCCACGACATGGTTCTGGCCATGACCCATGAGGAGGTCGTGACCGACCTGGCGCGGCAGGAGATCCGCTCCTACCGTCAGCTCCCCCTGATGGTGTACCAGATCCAGACCAAGTTCCGTGACGAACCTCGCTCGCGCGGCGGGCTCATTCGCGTGCGCGAGTTTACGATGAAAGATGGTTACAGCTTTCACCCCTCGCCCGACTGCCTCGATCGCTACTATCCCGAGGTCTATGGCGCCTACCAGCGCATCTTTGCCCGATGCGGCGTGGAAGCCCTGCCGGTGGAAGCCGATACGGGCATGATGGGCGGAGCCGCCTCGCACGAATTCATGGTCATCAGCGAGGCCGGCGAGGACACCCTGATCCTCTGCCCAGAATGCCGTTACGCCGCCAACGCCGAGACCGCCGAGCTGGCCAAGCCAGAGGGCCTGACAGGCGACCCTAGACCTCTGGAGATGGTGCCGACGCCTAATACGACCACTATCGCCGCTTTGGCAGACTTGCTGGGCGTATCCCCTGCACAGACTCTAAAGGCAGTCTTCTGGGCTACTCCGACGGGGGAGCTGGTGTTCGCCATGATTCGGGGCGACCTGGACGTGAACGAGGTCAAGCTGGCTAACGTGGTAGGCGTGGCCGAGTTACGCCCTGCCACGGACGACGAGATTCGACGGGTCGGCGCAGTACCTGGCTATGCCTCTCCCATCGGGCTGGATGGCGTGCGCGTCATCGCCGATGACTCGATCACGATGGGCGCCAACATGGTCACGGGCGCCAACAAAGCGGGCTATCACTGGATCAACGCAAACTATCCGCGAGATTTCGCCGTGGACCAGATCGCCGACATTGCGTTAGCGCGCGAGGGCGACCGGTGCGCTCATTGCGGCGGCGTGCTGCAGAGTGTGCGCGGTATCGAGGCGGGACATGTGTTCAAGCTGGGAACAAAGTATTCGTCCGCCATGGAGGCCACGTTCCTCGATCAAGACGGCGTGGCCAAGCCGTTGGTGATGGGCTGCTATGGCATCGGCACGGGCCGTCTGCTGAGCTGCATCATCGAGCAGCATCACGACGAGTACGGCATCGTCTGGCCGGTGAGCGTCGCCCCCTTCCAGGTGCACCTGGTGTCCATCGGCACCAACAAGCCCGAGATCGTGGCCGCGGCTGATTCACTGTACGACCGCCTCGTAAACGGCGGCTATGACGTGCTATACGACGACCGAGACGACAGCGCCGGCGTCAAGTTCAACGACGCCGACCTGATCGGCATACCGGTTCGCTTGACGGTGAGCGCCAAGACGTTGGCGCAGGATAGCGTCGAGGTCAAGGCTCGCTGGACCAAGGAACGCCAGATGGTGGCCAGCCAGGATCTAGAGGGCGCCATCGACGCCTTGTTAGCTAACAAAGGGGGCCTGCAAGCCGGAGGCTAGAACGCCGTCCTATTTGCGTCCCGCTATCGCGCATGATATACTGACATAAAGACACTGCGCGACTAGAAGTGGGCGTGTTCCCACTTTTTCTGTTGTGGCGCCGAGCCACGCATGTCTGGAGGTGCACAGCGCCATGAAGAGCGAGTTCGAAATCGCTATCACGCAACTTAGCGCCGACCGCAACCTCTCGCCCGAGATCATCTTGGAGGCGATCGAGGCTGCGCTGGTTTCCGCATACAAGCGCAACTATGGCTCTGGCGAGAACGTGAGCGTCACTGTCGATTCTCACACGGGCCAGGCCCGCGTCTATGTGCTCAAAGAGGTGGTCGAGGAGGTCGAGGACGAGCAGGAGCAGATGACCCTGGAGGAAGCTCACGAGCACGATCCCGAGGCTACCCTGGGATCCTCCGTGCAGATCGAGCTGCGGCCCCGCAACTTTGGGCGCATCGCGGCGCAGACTGCCAAACAGGTCATCATGCAACGCATCCGCGAGGCCGAGCGAGACTCGGTGTATGTCGAGTATGTCGACCGCGTGGGCGAGATCGTCAACGGCGTGGTCCGCAACGTCGATGGGCGCTCGCAGAACGTGACGCTAGGCCTAGGCAAGGCCGAGGGCCTCTTGCCTCGAGCCGAGCAGATCCCCGGCGAGTACTATCGCTTCAACCAGCGCATCAAGGTCTACCTGATGGCCGTCGATCGCTCTGGGCATGGGCCCCAGATCATCGTCTCACGGCGAGACAAGGGCCTCTTGCGACGGCTGCTGGAGCTCGAGGTCCCCGAGATATTTAGCGGGGCCGTCGAGATCAAGTCCATCGCGCGCGAGGCCGGATCCCGGTCCAAGGTCGCCGTGGCGGCGCTTCAGCCCGGTGTGGATCCCGTCGGCTCGTGCGTGGGGATGCGCGGCGTGCGCATCCAGAGCATCGTCAACGAGCTGAACGGCGAAAAGATCGACGTGGTCGAGTGGTCCAAAGACGAGCGCACCTATATCGCCAACGCCCTGAGCCCGGCCAAGGTGACTAACGTCATCCTGAACCCCATCACCGAATCGGCGACGGTCATCGTGCCCGACCAGGCCCTCTCGCTGGCCATCGGCAAGGAGGGGCAGAACGCCCGCCTCGCCGCCAAGCTCACGGGCTGGCGCATCGACATACGGAGCGAAACCGAAGCGGCTGAAGACGCAGAGCGCCTGGCCGCCGAGGCCGAACAAGCCGCCGCCAAGGCAGCCGAGCTCGAGGCTGCCCGCGAGGCCGCCGCTGCCCTCTTGGCCGAGGCTGCCGAGGGCCTGGACGGGCTCGACGAGGAACAAGAGCCTCTCGTGGATGAGATCGCCGAGGAGATCGAGCTTGCCGAACAAACAGAGCCACAGGTTGCGGTAGCGATCGCCGACGAGGAGATCGTTGCCGAGGACGAGGTGGATGTCGAGCCTGAAGCCGAGCTGGTTGTGGAGCCGGTCACGCCCGAGGAACCTGCCGAGGAAGAAGAGCCCGAGCCCACCGAGGTAGAGGCCGAATCCGACATCCTGGACGAGGCCATCGAGGCGCCTGAGCCGCTCGAACTCGTGGCCGAGGGGCAGGAAGTGGAACCCGTCGACCAGGGGATCGTCCCAGAGGAGACGGAGGAGTGGGCCGAGGACGACGACGACCTCGATGACGACGCCCGCAAGGATCGCGCCAAGGAGCGCAAGCGACGGCTGGTTTACGACGAGCGCCTCGGCAAGGTCGTGGCCCACAAGCGGCACAAGCGCAACCGCGACTGGGGAGACTGGGAAGACGATGACGTCCTATAAGCCGGCCACCGAGGCTGGGGCCTAACGGGAGGGCCACGATGGCCAATCCGCGCGTCCGCCGGCAGCCACAGCGCACGTGCATCGGGTGCCGCATCACGCGGCCCAAGCGCGAGATGATACGCGTCGGCTGCACCGCCGAGGGCGAGATCCAGATCACCCCCAGCGGCAAAGGGCCCGGACGGGGAGCGTATATCTGCCCGGCGAGCGCGTGTTGGGAGCAGGCCTTGCGGGGGAACCGCCTCGCACAAGCCCTGCGCACAACGCTGACCGCCGAGCAACGGGAGCTGCTCGCTGCGTATGGCGAGCAGCTAGAAGAGACAACCTAGGTAGATGCAGGTTTCGTGGATCCGGTCGACCGTGCCCGAGTCGATACGAGC
The DNA here is from genome assembly GCA_964624695.1 of uncultured Anaerolineales bacterium. GTDB lineage: Bacteria > Chloroflexota > Anaerolineae > UBA1429 > UBA1429 > DAIRUQ01. The sequence continues at coordinate 21,757 of CAZUZB010000018.1, forward strand.
AGGTTCAATGCCAATGTCTCACGAACTAGGATGGTAGGCATGAGGGGCGCCTCGGCGCGGGATGCCTTGAGAGAAGAGCCTATGGCTGCTTGATTCGCTCGAACGCAGCCTCGCTCGGTCTCCTCAACGCCTCCCCGGAATCCGGAACTCGCATACTCCCACCAGAAACCAGGAACAACACAGGGCCCAGGCGCTCTCCGTCACGGCTTCTCCGTGGCCGTCAGCGCACGGGTGGGCTCGCAACTTGGCGCCTGCCAAACCACAGAGGGGGAACCGCTATGAGTAGAAAGAACAGCAGCGCGACACAGCGACGCGTGGGCGATGCGGCCACGGGTTCGCATCCCAGCGCCATCGGAGATCCCCCGAGCAAGGCCCAGCCCCGCCAGGCCCGTTCGCGGCGGTCGGGCTCGTCGGCTCCCAGGAGCCGTGGCGGAGCGGCGCCGTCCGCGCCACGTACGCCCGCTCCCGCAGCCCCAGAGCCCAAGAGCGTGGACGCAGCCCCAATCCAGCTTCCCGATCAAATCACCGTGCGTGAGCTAGCCGAGACCCTCGGCACGAGCCCCATCGAACTGATCAAGCAGCTCATGAACCTCGGTGTGATGGCCAACATCAACCAGCTCATCGACTATGAGACGGCAGCCATCGCCTCGGAGGAGCTCGGCTACAAGGTATCAGAGATACAGCAGGAAGCAGAAGCCGAGGCCGAAGCGGAAAAAGAGGCCGAGATCGACACCCATGTCCGGCGCACGGTCTACACCGAGGAGGAACAGCGCTACCTGGCCACCCGCCCCCCTGTCATCACCATCATGGGGCATGTGGACCACGGCAAGACCTCCCTCCTGGACGTGATCCGCGAAGCCAGCGTGCAAGCCTCAGAAGCGGGCGGCATCACCCAGCACATCGGCGCTTATCAGGTCACCGCCCAAGGCAAGCAGATCACCTTCCTGGATACGCCTGGACACGAAGCCTTTACCGAGATGCGCGCCCGCGGGGCCAGCGTGACGGACATTGCCATCTTGGTGGTGGCGGCCGATGACGGGGTACAGCCGCAGACGCGCGAGGCCATCAACCACGCCAGAGCCGCCCACGTGCCCATCATCGTGGCGCTCAACAAGATGGACCTACCCTCGGCCAACCCTGACCATGTCAAGCAGCAGTTGGCCGATGTGGGCTTGGTGCCCGAGGATTGGGGCGGTGATACCATCGTCGTGCCCGTTTCCGCCAAGGCCAAGCAAGGCATCGACACGCTACTCGACATGATCCTGCTCGTCGCCGAGATGGCCGACCTCAAGGCGAACCCCCGTCGTAACCCCCAGGGCGTGGTCATCGAGGGCCGTCTGGATCGCGCTCGTGGGCCCGTCGCCACCCTTTTGGTGTACGACGGCATCCTCGAGGTGGGCGACGCGCTGGTCTTGGGCAGTACATCGGCGCGCATTCGCGCCATGTTCGACTATCGCGGCCAACCCATCGACAAAGCCACCCCCTCGCAGCCCGTGGTGATCATGGGGATGCGCGACGTGCCTCAAGCCGGTGACCGCTTTGAAAAGGTCGGCAGCGAGCGCATCGCCCGGCAAATCGCCGAGGAGCGCACCCAGGAAGCAGCCGAGACCGCCAACAAGCGCCCCGAAGCTCTCTCCCTGGACGACATCTATGCGCGCGCGCAGGATGGGGCCAAATCGCTCAATGTCATCCTCAAGGCCGACGTACAGGGTAGCATCGACCCGATTCGTTCATCGTTGGAACAGCTCAAGGTAGGCAACCTGTCGGTTGACTTTATCCATGAGGGGGTTGGCAACATTGCCGAGTCCGACGTGAACCTGGCCGTCGCCTCTCAGGCGGTGGTGATCGGGTTCAACGTCAGCGTGGACGGTTCGGCGCAGCGCATGGCCGAGGCCGAAGGCATCGACGTGCGTACCTATGATATCATCTACCGGTTGATCGAGGATATTCAAAAGGCACTGACCGGCATGCTCGAGCCGGAAAAGCGCGAGGTCGTGCAGGGTCGGGCATTGGTCCGCCAAGTGTTCTCCCTTCCTCGCTCCGGCAAGATCGCGGGCGTGCAGGTGAGGGAAGGCAAGGCCCTCCGCAACGCGAGGGTGCGTGTGTTGCGTGGAGACAAGCAGCTGCACGAGGGCGCTGTCAGCTCGCTCAAGCGATACACCGAGGATGCTCGCGAGGTTTCTACGGGCATGGAATGCGGTGTGGGCGTCGATGGCTTTAGCGACTTTGAGCCGGATGACATCCTCGAGTTCTTTGTGATCGAGACGGTCGAGCGCACAGCCTAACGATAGGATCATATGATGACAGGTCATCGTATCGAACGAGCCAACTCGTTCATCCAGCAAGAGTTGACCCTCGCGCTGCGGAACCAGGCGCGAGACCCGCGCATCGAGCCGCTTTCGGTGACCGAGGTGCGCCTGACGCCAGACCGCCGCATTGCGCGCGTGTATGTGGCTTGCTACAGCGGCGACGAGGCGCTCGACGAGGGTCTGGTCGCTCTGGAGGCTGCCAAGGGCTTTTTGCGGAGCCATCTGGCACAGCACTTGCATTGGCGCTTTACGCCAGAGATCGAGTTCCGCCCCGACCGCTCGTGGGAGCGCGGCGCGCGAATCGAGGCGCTGCTGGAGCAGATCGCGGAAGAGAACAACGGCCGCATCCCCGAGGACACGGACGGCGACCAGGACGACCGGGAGAGTGCGGCTGAGGACCAGGCCTAGCACAGCGGATGAGACGGGATGCAGCGGCCATGGCCAGTAGCCAGATCAGCGGGGTGCTGAACGTCCTCAAGCCGGCGGGAATCACCTCCCATGATGTGGTGGCCCGCCTACGACGGGTGTTCCACCAACGGCGCATCGGACATGCCGGCACGCTGGACCCTGCTGCGCGAGGCGTGCTGCTGATCGGGCTGGGGCCGGC
>CAZUZB010000018.1:24772-32835 GCA_964624695.1 uncultured Anaerolineales bacterium
GCCCGTCTCATAGGCCTGCTCACGGCCATCGAATGATGCGATAGGGACGATGGAGCTTTTCAACAGTCTCGATGGGCTACATGCCGATGCCGACACCTGTGTGACCATCGGCACCTTTGATGGCGTTCACCGGGGGCACCAGTCGCTGGTGGCCCGCTTGGTCAGCCACGCCCAGGAATCGGGACGGCTGGCGGCCGTGCTGACCTTTGATCCGCATCCGCGAGCCGTGCTCTATCCCGACGACAGCCCCGGATACCTCTCTACGCTGCAGGAACGGATCGACCTGTTGCGCGATCTGGGCCCTGACATGGTAATCGTAGCCCCCTTTGATCAACACCTGGCCGCCATGCCTGCCGCCGATTTCGTGCGGCACCTCCGAGACCGGTTGCGCATGGTCGAGCTCTGGGTCGGATCGGGCTTTTCGTTGGGCCGGGGGCGCGAGGGGGATCCTGCCCGTCTCGCCCAGTTGGGCCAGGAGTTGGGATTCACCCTGCGCAGCGTGAGCCCCGTCTATGACAATGGCGCCCCCATCTCGAGCACGCGCATCCGCCAACTGATTCGGCGCGGCGATCTGGCCGCCGCCAACCATCTGCTGGGACGCTGCTACCGCCTGTCGGGGCCAGTCGTCGCGGGAGACCAGCGCGGACGCAAGCTCGGTTTCCCCACGGCCAACCTGCGTCCCGATCCGATGCGGGTGCTCCCCGCCGACGGCGTGTATGCCGCCTGGGCGGCTTGGGGCGGCGCGTGCCGTGCGGCGGTGCTGAACATCGGCCACCGCCCCAGTTTCGAGGGACACGCGTACCTGCTCGAGGTCCACGTGTTGGACTATGAGGGGAGCTTGTACGGCAAGCACCTGGAGCTACACCTGGTGCAGCATTTGCGGCCCGAGATGCGCTTTGCCAACGTGAACGAGTTGATCGCACAGATCGCCCGCGATGTGGAGGCCAGCCGTAACCTGCTGCAGGGCGCGCCAGCCCCCCGCGCAGCCGGTCTCGAACCCGATGGCGTCACCGAGCTGGAGCACACCGCCGACCTGCGGCTAAGAATTCGCGGCCGCAACCTGCCCGAGCTATTGCAGCGGGCTGCCACGGGCATGTTCGACCTGATGCGCACCGCCGAGGAGGGCACCGAAGGCTGTGGCACACGCACGGTCCACCTGCAGGCGGCCGATCGCGAGACCCTTTTGGTGGACTGGCTCAACGAGCTGCTCTATCTCGCTGCCAAGCATCACGAGCGCTATACCGAGTTGTCGATTGCGGCGGACGACAGCTCCCTCACAGCCACGCTGCGCGGCTGTGCAGGCTGGCTCCCCCAACGTGAGATCAAGGCCGCGACTTTTCACGAGCTATCGGTGGAGCAGCATGGTGCCGAATGGGAGGCGAGCATTACCTTTGATGTGTGAACGGTTGCGCGATTGTGCCATGGTATGGGGAGGTGAATAGCATGGTCACCCGAAGCGATCTCGTACGCAGAGACCGTTGGACCTACGACCTACCCACAACGTTGCGGCCCGATATGCGCGTGCCCGGACGTCTGTACGCCAGCGAAGGCATTCTGACCGATGCCCTGGAGGATCGATCCGTCGACCAACTGCTGAATACGACGACGCTGCCCGGCATCGTTGGCCACGCCCTGGCCATGCCCGACATGCACCAGGGCTATGGGTTCCCCATCGGCGGGGTGGCGGCCACCGCCCTGCCCGATGGCGTGATCTCGCCTGGCGGTGTGGGCTATGACATCAACTGCGGCGTGCGCGTCTTGGCGACGCGCCTGCAGGCGGACGCCATACGCCCCCAGATGGACGCGCTGTTGGCGGCGCTCTATCAGGCCGTACCCTCCGGCGTGGGCGCATCCCGAGACAAGGCGCTCTCCTCCCACGAGCTGGATCGCGCCCTGAAGCAGGGCTCGCGCTGGGCCCTCTCGCGCGGCTGGGGCCGCCCCGGAGACTTGGAGCACACCGAGGATCGTGGCGAAATGCAGGAGGCCGACCCCGCCGCCCTCAGCTCCCGCGCCAGGGAGCGTGGCCTGGATCAGGTCGGCACGTTGGGCTCGGGCAACCACTTTCTCGAGATCGACGAGGTCACCGACGTGTTTGACGAGGCCGCTGCCTCCGCCTTGGGGTTGAGACAGGGCTGCATCGCCGTCTGGATCCACTGCGGCTCGCGGGGGCTGGGGCACCAGGTCTGCACCGATGCCGTGCGGAGCATGCAACAGGCCGTGTCGCGCTACCGCATCAGCCTGCCAGATCGCGAGCTGGCCTGCGCGCCCCTCAGCTCGCCCGAGGGGCGCCAGTATCTGGCCGCCATGGCCTGCGCCGCCAACTATGCCTGGGCCAACCGTCAGGCCATCACGCATCGGGTGCGGGAAGCCTTTGCGCAGGTGTTGGGAAGCGATCTGGCCAGAGACGATCTGCGCCTGGTCTATGACGTCTGCCACAACATTGCCAAGATCGAGACCCACGAGGTGGACGGCCGCCGGCAGAAGCTGTGCGTCCATCGCAAGGGCGCCACCCGCGCCTTTGGGCCCGGCCTGCCCGAGGTGCCCACGGACCTCCGAGACCTGGGCCAGCCCGTGTTGGTGCCTGGTAGCATGGGCACCTGTTCGTACATCATGCTGGGCACCACCCGCGCCATGCGCGAATCCTTTGGCTCGTGCTGCCACGGCGCTGGCCGCGTCAAGAGTCGCACCCAGTCCCGTCGTGACGTGCGCGGCGAACAGGTCCGGCGCGATCTCCAAGAGCGCGGCATCTCGGTGCGTACCGATAGCCTGCGCGGCCTGGCAGAAGAGGCCCCGGATGCGTACAAGGCCGTGGATGATGTGGTGACCGTCGTGGAAGGGGTCGGCCTGGCCCGCAAAGTGGCCCGGACGGTGCCTATCGGGGTGATCAAGGGCTAGGCTCAGGCCTCGCCTTGGAGCCAAGGCTCCCTCGCCCTATAATGGCGACAGACTAGCGTTAGCTCACTGTAGAAGCACGAGGAGACCATGGCCAGAAGCAAAAAGGCCCGCTCGGCCGCTGCGCGCCGGGCCCGCAGCCAGCGACCCAAAGAGAGCCAGGAGCGCGCCGTCGACTTTGCCAGCGAGTACCGCTACGTGCTGAACGACCTGAAGCATGTGGGCATCCTCGCGGCGGCCATGTTCGCCGTCTTGGCCACGCTGGCGCTGGTGCTCCCCTAGAGGGTGCCGGTGGCCAGGAACGCCGCGGCTGCTGGCGTGGTCGAGCCCGTCCGCAGGCGGCTGTGGGAACCCTTGCTGGATCTGATCTTTCCGCCCCATTGTGTGGCTTGTGGCACGATGGGGTCATGGTTCTGCCCCGCGTGCCGAGATCGGGTCCAGCGCCAGGAACCGCCGCTGTGCGAACGTTGCGGGCGGCCCATCACCAGCGGCACCATCTGCGGCCATTGTCGCCGGCATCCCCTCGCGGTGGACGGCCTGCGAAGCGTCGCTCTCCACAGGCAACCCTTGAGCAAGGCCATCCACGCCATAAAGTACGGAGGCGTGCGCGTGCTGGCCGCGCCCCTGGGGGCGCTCATGGCCGAGTATGCCATGGATCTCGGCCTGGTCGCTGACGCGCTGGTGCCGGTGCCCCTGCATCGCGCCCGGGAGCGCCAGCGCGGCTATAACCAGTCTCACCTGCTGGCCCGCGAGATGTCGGCCTCGCTCGATTGGCCCGTGGTCGAGGCCCTCGCCCGCCTACGCAACACGCCTGCCCAGGTGGGCCTGAACCGCGCCCAGCGTTTGGCCAATGTCCGTGACGCCTTTTGCGCCACGGATGCCTCCGTCGCCGGCCGTCGCGTCCTGCTGATCGACGACGTCTGCACGACCGGCGCCACGCTAGGCGCCTGCAGCCAGGCGCTACGACGCGCCGGCGCCCGCTCGGTATGGGCCCTGACCCTCGCCCGCGCGGTGGACCTCCCGGCAAAGCCACAGCCCTAGACGAAAGAGGACACTCCATGCGCCTCCTCATCGCGACCCACAACCCTGGCAAAGTGCGCGAGTATCGCCAGCTCCTCGAAGGACTGCCCCACGAGCTAGTGTCGCTGGGCGACGTCGGCATCGACGACGACGTGTCCGAGACGGGCGAGACCTATGCCGAAAACGCCCTGCTCAAAGCCCGCGCCTATGCCCAACAGAGCGGGCTGCTCACGTTGGCCGATGATTCAGGCCTGGAGGTGGACGCGCTGGACGGAGCCCCCGGGGTGCGTTCGGCCCGCTACGCCGGCGACCAGGCCGATGACGCCGACCGCGTCCGATACCTCTTGACGAGATTGCAGGGCGTGCCCGCCCCGCAACGCACCGCACGCTTTCGTTGCGTCATCGCGCTGGTGTGGCCCAATGGCTGCGAGGAGCTGGTGGAAGGCGTATGCGAAGGGCGGATCACCGAGGAGCCACGCGGCGGGCACGGGTTCGGGTACGATCCGGTGTTTCTCGTAGCCGGCGATTGCCGCACCATGGCCGAGCTGTCATCCGAAGAAAAGAACCGCATCAGCCATCGGGCGCGCGCCGCAGCCAAAGCTCGCGCTCTTCTGCCAAGCTCGCCGGATGAATGCCAGCGCTCCGAATAGAAAAGCGGGCGAGAGGCTTGCCCCTCGCCCGCACACTGCCACGCCGCTGGCTAGGTGACCCGCAGATCGACGAGCTCGGCGCCAACGCGCTCGACCGCGCCGCGCATCGTCTCCTCATCGATCCCTTGCACCTTGAAGGCGATGGTACGGTTGGAGAGGTCATCGCCGAAAAAGGTCCCCAGCGAGATGATATTGGCGCCATTCTCCGCCAACGCCTGCGTCAGCTTGGCCAGAACGCCCTTGCTCTCGGGCACCTTGATCGTCACCCGCATCCCCATGGTACGGGCACCGAGCAGCTCCAAAAAGATCTTGAACAGGTCGCTCTCGGTGATCATCCCCACCAGGGTGTCGCCCCGCATCACGGGCAAGCCACTGATGTTGTTATCCACCATGATCCGCGCCGCCTCTTCCAGCGGGCAGTCTTCGCTCACGGTAACCACATCGCGGGTCATCAGCTCGTTCACAGTGATCTTGGACACAAGATAGTTGAGCTCGTAGACACTGAGACTGGTGGCCGGGGATGGCGATGCGTAGAGCAGATCCTTTTCCAGAACGATCCCCACCAGTTTGCCCGCCTTGCCGAGCACGGGCAAGCGTCGCACCTTGGCCTCGCGCATAGCGCGCAGCGCGTCGTGCAGCGAGGTCTCTGGCGTCACGGTGACGGGATGCGCCGTCATGCGCTCACGGACCAACATGGATCCTTCCTCCTCTAGAGCGAGGCACAGCTGCCCGCAACCTCAAGTTGCTCTTCCCACGAACTGGCAGCTTTTTGATTGGGTTCATTATAGCCAGCCCAGGAGTCTTCGTCCAGGGAAACTAGAACCGCCCAGCCGCAGGATCATACCCCAGTTGACGCAAGAACCGCTCGTTTCGCCGCCAGTTCTTGCGCACCTTGACCCACAGCTCCAGGAAGACATGCTGCCCCGTAAAGCGCTCCAACTCGCGACGCGCCTCGCTGCCGATGCGCTTGATCATGCGGCCACCGCTGCCAATCACGATCCCTTTCTGGGAGTCCTTTTCCACAAAGATGGTCGCGGCCACGAACAAGCTATCGCCCGGGCGCTGCTCATAGTCATCCACCACCACGGCGGTAGCGTGCGGCACCTCTTCCTCCAGATGCCGCATGAGCTGCTCGCGGATCAGCTCCGCGGCGATCACGCGCTCTTTGATGTCCGAGATCTGGTCTGCCGGAAAGTAGCGCGGGCCATAGGGCAAGACCTCGATCACGGCGCTCAGAAGCTCGTCGCAGCCACCGCCCTCTAGCGCGCTGATGGAGAACGACTGGGCATAGCGATGCTCGGCCACAAATGCGGCCCAATGGTCGTGCAACTGCGCCGCTGTAACCAGATCGCGCTTGTTGATGACCAGATAGACGGGGGCGCCCCCGGCAGCATTCATCAGCTCGGCCACCCGCTCGTCGCCGTGGGTAGGCGGGTAGGCGCCATCCACCATAAAGAGCACAGCATCCGCCTCCGCCAGCGCGCTTCTGGCCGTGGCCACCATCAGTTCACCCAGCTTGGTGCGCGGCTCGTGGATGCCGGGCGTATCCACAAAGACCACCTGGGCGTCATCGCGGGTGAGGATACCCAGCAGGCGGCTCCTTGTAGTCTGCGGCTTGGGCGAGACGGGCGCCAGCTTGGTGCCCAGCCAGGTATTCAGCAAGGTCGACTTGCCCACGTTGGGCTTGCCCACCAGCGCCACGAAACCGCTGCGGTGATCCGACGGTAGGTCCTCGTTGAGCATCAAGTCCGCGGGATCAACCTCGGGGTTGAGAAGCGAAGAAAGATCATCCATGGTCAAGACCCCAGTCTGAACGGCGTGAACTCTGTATCATAGTCGAAAAAGTCCTCGCCCTCGGCCCGCTTGATGCCGTTCACCACCCGATAGGTCAGTGGGGTGACGGCGATCTCTAGCGAGCATTTGAAAATGTAATTGGAGACGATCACCGACCACAGGAGCGCCGCGGGCCACGCCCCCGCAAAGGCCACCAGCACAAAGAGCACCGTGTCCACTCCTTCGCCCACCAGGGTGCTGGCGATGGTGCGCACCCAGAGGAGACGCCCCTCGGTGGCGATCTTGAGCTTGGCCATCAGCCAGGCGTTGGCAAAGCTGCCGACCCAGTAGGCCACCAAGCTACCCAACACGATACGAGGCGTCGCCCCAAGGATCGCCTGATAGGCGGACTGGTGCTCCCAGCCCTCCGCAGATGGCAACGCCCCCACCAAGGCCAGGGTGGCCGCCATCAGCGCGGTGGCGCCAAAGCCGATCCAGATGACCCGCCGTGCCCGACGGAAGCCATACACTTCGGTGACCACATCGCCCAGGATGTAGGCTATTGGGAAGAGCAACGTGCCACCATCGAAAGAGAGGGGGCCGATGGCCACAAACTTGGTCGACGCGATGTTGCTGATCATCAGCACGGCCACAAAGCCTACCGTGACCAGATCGAGGTATCGGTAGCCCGCGCGGTCCGTCTCGTTCACTCGGCCGCCTCCCATAGCCGGCAGAAGGCGCACAAGCCCCCCGCCATGGTCGGTTGGCCGCACTGGGCGCACGTCTCTGAAGGAAGGTCGGCCGAGGCGTCGCTGGCGATCAAGCCGCCTTTGCGCGCCCGCAGGAAGCCCAAGTAGAACTGATGCTTGCTGCCAGGCGACTGGCGCTCGATCTGGTTGAGGATGCCCTTGGCAAAGATCGAGCTGGCTCCCTCGGCATAGGGGCATTCCTGCATCACATAGTCGATCTGGCGCACCAGCGCATAGGCGGCCATCTCGCGTTCATAGAGCAGCACCAGCGGCTTGACCTTGCGCGCCAGGCGAGGATGAATCGAGGGCAGCAGAGGCGCCTGCCGGGAGAGATAGTACCCATCCCAATGGAGGGTGTTCATCAACAGGACCGCAGCCTCGTCATCGAGATTATGCCCGGTGGCGATGGCGGCAAAGCCGCCCTCGTACGCCATGCGGTTCATGATGTGCCGCTTGACCAGCCCGCAGACCGAACAGGTGCGCCCGCCTCGCCGCCGACGGGCCGCCTCGATGACGCTCTTGCCATAGACCGTCTGCACGTTGACGATGTTGAGGGTCAGACCATGCTCATCGGCGAACCGTTGCGCTGCATCTTGAGACCGATCCGAGTAACCCTCGTGATCGATTCCGAGGTGGATATAAAGGCCCTCGCTGGCATAGCCCAGCCGATGCAGGATATCCCAGAGCGCCAAGCTATCCTTCCCGCCCGAGACGGCCACCAGGATGCGCTCATCCGGCGTGAACAGTTCGTAGCGGTCGATGGCCTTCTGGGCCATCTTGGTCGTCCAGGCCACCAGATGGTCGCCGCACAGCTTGAGGCGGTGCTGCGGCATGTTGATGACCGCCTCGGCGCCACACTGGGTGCACCGCATCAGATGCGACATGGGATCACCCGCCATCTAGCCACCCGAGATCACATTCACCAAACGGATTTCGTCCTCGGGCTGGATCAGGGTCTCTTCGTTGATCAGCCGCTTGT
>CAZUZB010000019.1:0-4209 GCA_964624695.1 uncultured Anaerolineales bacterium
GGCGGCTTGTCGGGATCCAGACCGGCTTCCTCAAAGTGGTCGCGGTTCCAGTAGAGGAAGCGCGTGTCGGTCATGATCGGGAGTCCATAGAGGATGCCATCCCAACTGGTTTCGTCGAGTTGCACCTGCAAGTAGTCACTTCGGCTCATGCCATACGCGTCAAAGTAAGGGGTGATATCCATGTACATCTTCTTGGCAGCAAACTGCTGGAAAGTGTGTCGGTTGGCGATGGAGACATCAGGCCCAACGCCGGCAGCAACTGCGGTAAGGAACTTCTGACTGCCGAACACAGCGTCGCCGATCTCGGAAAGGTTGACCGTGATATTGGGCTCCGTTTCCTTGAACACCGCGAGTTTGTCATCCCAAACCAGCCCAGGCCAACCCCAGAACTCGATAGTCACCGGTGGTCGTGCCTCCACGATCACCTCTTTCTCGACGACGACCGTCTCCTTGACGACCTTTTCCTCGCCCTCGACAAGAACGGTCTCTTTCACAACCTTCTCGACCACGACCTCCCGCGGCTTGCAGCCCGCGAGCCACGTTCCGGCGGCGCCGGCAAGCGCGATCCCTGCTGTCTTGAGGAACGACCGACGCGAAAGCTCCCTGCTCATCTCTATACTCCTTGTGTTGACCTCATAAAGGCTCGACCTTGATCGTGACCAAACACCCCCCTCTGCGATGCCCTGTCTCCTCCTTTGCGCGGCGCCCTCCCTTGACTCGCAGCGACCGCGCGCCTACAGTGATGGTTGTGGCAGAATGCAGGCACCTGCATTCGCGTCGCCACTCGCAAGCCCTCCACACCCATTATAGCGGTCGGAGCGGGCAGAATGGGGGGCTCTCTCCCAGGTTTTTGTCATATCGCTGCCACCTCGGGGGTCGCTTAGTCGATGCAGATGGATGAATTCGCCGAAATGGTCTCGGATGCCCTGGATCATCTCTACGATCAAGCCAGCTTGCAGACCCACCCTCTGGCGCCCGCTCTGGGCATCCTTCCGCTACCTGGCGAGACACGGGCGGAGGCCCTGCGACGCACCTTGCATGAGGCCGTGGAGAGCCTGCGCCCGCCCGCTGCGGTGCCCCAATCGCAGCCCGAGTGGCTTCCCTATCGCGTTCTCTCGCTCCACTATTTGGGGAGCTGGCCCGCCCAGGACGTCTGCGGCGAGCTCTCGTTCAGCATGTCGTCGTTCTACCGCCAGCGCAACCGCGCGCTAGAGGCCGTCGCCAGCGTTCTGTGGAGCCAACGGTCGCCGCTCTCTGGTCAGGATCGAGAGCCCGTCGAGCCAGCGCAGGAGCAGGCGGGCGAACGCACTCTGCGTGAGCTGACAGCGCTGCCCCATGCGACGGTCTCCTTGCCCGCGCTACTCGATGGAGTCATCGAGACGCTTCGCCCGCTGGCTGGCAGGCAGAGGGTGACTCTCCGCCCGCACGTCCCTGCGTCAGGCTCCACCGTGTGCATCGCGCCGCAAGCGCTCCGCCAGATATTGCTGGGGATGCTGGCAGATTGCATCGCCACCATCGAGGATGAGGAGCTGCCGATCCAGCTCTGCTGCCGAGGGCAGGCGCTGGTCTGTCAGGTCCAGGTCAAGGATGCTTGCAGATGTCTCGCCCAGAAATCGAACACTGCTGGCGAGGCAGATACGAGTTTCTGGCGCAGCCTGGTGGAGGCTTGCGAGGGACGGGTCTGGACCAGGGCAGGCGCAACAGGCCAGAGCGTGCTGGGGGTGAGCATCCCGTTGCCCAGCGCTGCCGCATCGGTGCTCATCGTCGAGGATGACGCCGATGCCATTGCCCTCTATCGCCGGCACCTGGAGCCGGCCGGATACGCGGTGCACGCCGCTCATAGCGAAGCCGAGGTGCGCGAGGCCCTGGCCCGCATGATGCCAGACCTGATCCTGCTAGACATCATCCTGCCCGAGCGCGACGGCTGGACGGTGCTGAGCGAACTCTCGGATGATGCCCGCGCCCGCAGGATCCCCATCGTGGTATGCTCGATCGCGGCGCACGCCGAGTTGGCCCGCTCTCTGGGAGCGGCCGACGTGCTTCAGAAACCCATCACTCGCGAGCAACTTCTAGAGACGGTGGCGCAATGTCTGAACTCTCGAGGTACTGAGGCGTCAGCCGATCCAGCAGAGTGCGCACCAGACCCAAGCTCTCCGCCACATCCATCGGGCCGGGCGCCAGCAACCCGATAGAATCGCCCAGGGTGGCGGTGGGCCCCAGCGCATCACTGGCCGATACCACAGCCACCGGAATGGTCCGTAGCTCGGGATCCGCCTGCATGCGACGGACCGCCTCATCCCCCGCCAGATTGGGCATCAGCAGGTCCATCAAGACCAGATCGGGGCGCTCTCGCCGCATCGATTCCAGAGCCGAGGCCCCGTCATGGGCTCTGGATACGCGGCATGGTTCAGGCAACGATTCGAGCATGATCTGCAAAAGACGCACCGCGTCTGGATCGTCATCGACCACCAAAACCCTCAGCTCCTCGCTGCTGATGGGCACCTGCCGGACCGTTCGCATCAAGGTCTCCCGGCTGACTGGCTTGATCAAAAAGGTAAAGACGCCCTCCAGCCGCGAAGACCCGCCCGAGCTAGGCATACTGCAAGCCAAGATCGGAACCCCCACATTGGCGACACGCAGCTCTTGCTGCAGCGCCGCGGCCACCTCTCTATCGGCGATCACGGCGCGAGGATGATGATCCTGTACCGCCGCCAGAACCGCCCGCACGTCCGGCACGCCTACAATGTGGTACTCGCCGATATGGCGCGCCATCAGACGGACCACTGCCGGGTCTTCGTGGACCACCAAGACCGCATCGTGCGGGCGGGGAAGGGCCTGATCGCGCCCCGAGGCCACCGGCGGGGCGCTGGGGCGCTCTGGCGAGAGCCGGGGCAGCGTGAAGAAGACCTCGGTTCCAGCGCCCTCTTTGCTGCGCGCCCAGATGCTGCCCCCATGGGCCTCCACCAGATGCCGGCTGATAGCCAGCCCCAGCCCCGATCCTTTGGATGCGCCCTCCTCGTGAAGGTGCAATTGCGAGAACTCTTCAAACAGCCGCGAGATGTCGTTGGCGGGGATGCCCCGGCCGGTGTCGCGAACGCATACGAGCACATGGTCATCCTCGGTGCTTGCGCGAACCTCGATATGGCCCCTTTCCGTAAAGCGCGTCGCGTTGGTCAGCAGGTTGATGAGCACCTGGCGGATCCGCACCCGGTCGGCAAACACGCGCATCGGGCCAAGGTCGGCCTCGATGCTCAAACTGAGTCCCTTGCGCTCGGCCAGCGGGCGGACGGCCCCCTCCACTTCGGCGATGACGTCGGTCAGATCCAGGTACTCTCTGACGAGGGGCATGCGGTCCACCTCGACCTGGCTCAGGTCGAGGATGTCATCCAGCAGATTGACGACGTGCCGGCTGCTGGAATAGATCGTGTGCACGTCCTTGCGATAGGGTGGCGGCAGGGGCACGCCATACTGCTCGGGGGACAAGGCCAGCAGCCGGCTATAGCCGAGGATCAGGTTCAGCGGCCCACGCAGCTCGTGGCTGACCATGGCAGCAAACCGCGCCTTGTTCTCGCGCGCGGCCTCGGCCCGTCGGCGCGCCAATAGCAGCTCGTTGTTCATCCGCTCGATGCGGTAGGTGGCCTCCTCCAGAGCGCGGACGACGCGATGGAGCTCGGCGCGACGCTCGCGCGCCTCCAGCAAGGATTCGCGCAGCTGTTCCCAGGCGGTGAGCGCCAGGTTGGCCGCATCCCGCATGGGCGACTCTGATATCCAGGTGGCGCCCAGCATGACCGCGTATAGGATGCCCGTGCCGGTGACCAGCTCCGCCATCGAGCCCGCCGGGGTCACTAGCCAGTAGGCGCCCAAGCTACCGGCCCATGCCACGAGGGCGACCAGCACCAGAAGCCATCGGCTCAGCAGAGAGGAAGCAAGCACCAAGACCAACGCGGATGAAACGACGGTCAACTCACCAGGCCTTGCCAGGACGAGGCACCAACAGCACACTACGAGCCCGACAACAAGAGCCAGGCTGGCGTGGGCGTGGCTTTTGTGAACGAGGGCATAGCCCAGGGCAATCGTCAGCACCGCTGGAATCCATACCAGGTGGATTGGTCCAGAAGGCGGGCTTGCCAGCGCATCGGCAACGAGCCAGATGCCCAGCACCACCGCCAGGCCAGTCAGATACCGCCCTAGCAGCTGCTCTTTGAAGCC
>CAZUZB010000019.1:4309-11859 GCA_964624695.1 uncultured Anaerolineales bacterium
CCAGCACCACCGCCAGGCCAGTCAGATACCGCCCTAGCAGCTGCTCTTTGAAGCCTCTCAGCTCGCTGAGGAGAGCCTCCTGCCGCTCGTCGATCTCTTGCCTGCCCAAGACTCTGGCCATCGGCAACCTCCAGCGGGTAACAGAGGGTGGGGCAGTCAGCATAGCACATGGCCAAGCCCTACTCAACAGAAGCGGCGGCACCGCTCTTCAGGTCGGCCTTTCGCAGGCACACGGTGTACTGACCAGCCTAGTCAAAGAACCCTGCATCCTCTTCCGTCAGACGTTCCTTGGCTGCGGCAATGTTGAACTCTACACCCATGCCGGGCTGGTCCCACACCTCGATCATGCCATCCTTGACGATCGGATCAGGCAATCCCTCCACAATGTCATACCACCAGGAGGGATTCCCCACCGGATACTCGAACGCGATCAAGTTGGAGGGCAGCGTCGCACACACCTGCACCAGAGCGGCCAGGCCAAGCAGCCCGTTTCCCGTGCCATGGGGGGCGATGAGAATGCCATGCACATCGGCGTACTCGGCCACCCACTTGAGCTCAGCGATGCCGCCCACATCGCAGGGGTCGGGGCCGATGATCCGTACGGCATGCTGCTCGATCAACCCGCAAAAGTTCTGCCGCAAGTAGATCTGCTCACCCGTATGAATCGGGGTGGACGTGCTCTGGGTGACCTCCCGATAGACATCAGCCCGTACATAGGGCGTGTAATCCCCGGTCAGCAGATCTTCGATCCACATAATGTTCAGCGGCTCCAAGGCATGGGCCAGACGGATCGCATCGGGAACCATCCAGCCCGGCCCACAATCCAATGCGAGCCCGACTTTATCTCCCAGCACCTCTTTCATGGCGACGACACAATCCACCACGTGAGCCAAGCCTCGCTCAGTGAGTGGACCTCGATTGGGGTGGAACCCCGCCCGTTGCACGTCGCCATAGAAGAAGCCGGGGACCTGCTGCAGCATCTGGCTATGGAAAGCGATCCCCTGCTTGATGATCGAGAACCCCTCCGGCGAGGCCTTCATCTGCGCCATGTTCTCCGCATAGTCCTCAGGGGACTGGCCTCGCATCGGGAATCGGACTGCGCCATTGTAACAGCGCACCCGGTCGCGCACTTTGCCCCCCAGCAGCTTGTAGACCGGCAAACCCGCCGCCTTGCCAGCAATATCCCACAGCGCCATTTCGATGGCGCTCACAGCGCTGCCCCAGGGCTTGAACGACCCCAACCGGCGGATGCGCAGCATCACTCGCTCCACGTTGGTGGGATCCTCTCCCACGATATGATCGCGATAGAACAGCACGTGCGGCTTGAGATAGCTCTTGGCAGTCTCAGCCTCACCATAGCCACTGATGCCCTCGTCGGTCACGATGCGAACGACCGGATTCCTGCCGATGACGGCGCACTTGAGATCGGTAATCTTCACGTTGTGTCGCTCCTTTAGCCATGTGCTGGCTGCATTCCCATCAACTGCGCCATGGTAGGCCTCTCAGGCGCAGCGTGTCAACCTCGCCACGAGACAACCCGGCTCCAGGTTGCTTGCGCACTGATCCATTCGGGAATATGCTGCATACGTGAGTGGATCCCAGGATCTAGCATCCGGGTCCCGCCTTTGCGTCGCGCGTGCGGCAGCCACACAGGAGAAAAGATGAATCCCACATACACAGATCTGGACAGCTTTGCCATTTTGGGCGTCACCTGTCGTAACGCGCCTGACAAGATCGACTTTGGCGCCGAATGGCAACGGTTCGACCGTTATCTGGAGCTCGCAAAACCGCTCACCGCCGATGAGCACTACTATGCGGGCTATTTTATGGTCGAATCGGAGGGAGACCTGGTAGACTTTTATGGGGGTGTCGCAGTGCCCATGGGCGCCGAGCCGCCCAACGATGAGCTGGCCGTACGTCCCGTGCCCGGCGGGCGCTATGCCGTCTTTGCCTGCACGATGCACACCCTGAGCCAGACATGGGCCGCCATCTATGGCGAATGGCAGCCACCCGAGGGCGTCGAGATCGATCATACCCGCCCCGACCTGGAGATCTTTCCTCCTGAGCGGGCTGGAGAGGATGCGGCCATTCGCGTTCTCGTCCCCATCAAGAGCAGCTAGCCTCTCACAGCCGCACCAGAAGCGTTGGCGGGGGCGGCCCAACGGACTCGGCTGACGCCATCCTGGGGCTGACACCTCTGGCAGCCGAATCTTGCCGCGCCCACGGACTGTGGTAGAATGCATCGGCAGTCGCGTCACAGCGAGCGCGGTGCGACACACTACCCTATCCAAGGAGTCGGTCCACGGCATGAGTGATAGCGCCCCAGGCAGATCCAACCGAGCGGCTTACTTTACGTCCCGTCTGGGGTACCGCTTCTTGTGGTGGGTCTTTTACAGCCTCATCCGTATCGCCTATCGCTACCGGCCCACAACGCGGCCGGACTTTCCCAAGAGCGGCCCCACCATCGTAGCCGTCAACCACTTGCACATGACCGATCCCGCCGCGGTCTCACCGATCCTACCCAGGCAAACCGTCACCCTCGCCGCCGGCAAATGGCGCCGCTCCTTTGTGGTGGACGCCATCCTGCGGGTCGCCGGCGTCATCTATGTCCGGCGCGGCGAGATCGATCGTGAGGCCTTGCGCCAGTGCCAGCACGTGCTCGCCCAAGAGGGTGTCCTGGCCATCGCGCCCGAGGGCACCCGCAGCCGATCGGGGGCCATGCAGCAGGCCAAATCGGGCATCGCTTACCTGGCCCTCCGCTCGAACGCCGTCATCGTCCCCGTGGCCATCGCCGGCACCGAGCGGCTGCACGACTGGTTGCGCCTCAAGCGCCCCACCCTGCGCGTCGTGATGGGCGAGCCGTTCCGGCTGCCGAATCCTGGGAGCAGACCCTCGGCCGCAGAGCTCCAGCACCTCGCCGACCTGGTGATGATCAAGCTAGGCCTGGAACTGCCCGAATCTTACCGCGGCTACTATGCGAAAGAGATCGCGGCGGTCGAATCAGGCCAGAGCCATGTGCTGGACGAGTTACTGCCGGCGGCGCCATGACGGACTATGCGATCACGCTGCAACGCGATCTCGCCCTGCCCCGCGGGATCACCTCCACCTGGGCGAAAGACGTGGCGCGGCGCACGCTGCGCCACCAGCAGCAACCACGCGGCGCCGGTCTGACGCTGGTATTCACCAATGACGCCACCATCGCCGAGCTCAACCAGCGGTACCGGCAGACCGATGGCCCCACCGACGTGCTCTCCTTTCCCAGCCATGAGGGCGAGCCCTTTGTCCTGCCCAAGTCGGCGCGTCGGCATCTGGGCGACGTGATCATCTCGCTGGAAGCGGCCCAGCGCCAGGCAGGCGAACGAGAGCAGCCCATCGAACGGGAACTGGCGCTCTTGATCGTGCACGGGTGCCTACATCTGCTGGGGCACGACCATGCGACGCCCGCCGAGGAAGCGGCCATGTGGCGACTGCAGGACCAGATCCTGCCAGAGGTGTGGGGGGAATCTGATGCGCACTGACCGCCCGGCCGGCGCGCTCCGGCCGGTGACCATCACCCCTGGATATCTCGACTATGCCGAAGGCTCCGCCCTGATCTGCTGTGGCAACACACGGGTCTTGTGCGCGGCCACCGTCGAGCAGGGCGTGCCGCCCTGGCTGGAGGGCAAGGGCTCGGGGTGGATCACCGGCGAATATGCCATGCTACCCCGCAGCACCTCGCGGCGCACGCCACGAGAGACCCACGGCTTGGGCGGGCGCACCCAAGAGATTCGCCGCCTGATCGGCCGTTCGCTCCGCGCCGCTGTGGCGCTGGAGGCCCTGGGCGAGCACACCCTCATCGTCGATTGCGACGTGATCCAGGCCGATGGAGGCACCCGCACCGCCGCCATCACCGGCGGCTATGTGGCCTTGGTTCTGGCAATGCGCCAGATGCACGCTACGGGTTTGCTCCCAGCGCCCATCCCGTTGACGCCGGTAGCGGCCGTGAGCGTTGGCATCGTCGATGGTGAGCTCCTGCTGGATCTCTGTTACACCGAGGATAGCCGCGCCGAGGTCGACCTGAACGTGGTCATGAACGCCACGGGCGCATTCATCGAGGTGCAGGGCACCGCCGAAAAGGGCACCTTTACCGGGCAGCAGCTGGACGACATGCTGGCCCTCGCCCGCAGCGGCATCGACCGCCTCCTGGCCATCCAACAGGACGTTCTGAAGACGTGAGCGTACCAAAGGGAGTAGCCTGATGACCCCTACCCGACAAGATGCTTGGGCGCTGCTGAACGAGCACACCACGAACCCCAACCTGATCAAACACGCCTTGGCCGTCGAAGCTGCCATGGTTGGCTATGCCCAGAAGCTGGGGGGCGATGAAGAGCTTTGGCGCGTCACCGGCCTGATCCACGACTTTGACTATGAAGAGCATCCCACGGCCGAGGAGCATCCTGCCTGGGGATGCGCGCTGCTCGAATCGCTGGGCTGGCCCGCCGAGGTCATCGAAGCGGTTCAGGGGCATGCTCCCTATCTGGGCGTGCCGCGAGCCACACCGATGGCCAAGGCGCTCTTTGCGGTGGACGAGCTCACAGGCTTGATCGTCGCTTGCGTGTTGGTGCGACCGGACAAGTCCATCCACGCCCTCAAGGTATCGTCGGTCACGAAAAAGTGGAAGGACAAGGCCTTTGCCCGCGGCGTCAACCGGGAGGATATCGAGCTCGGCGCCGAGGAGCTTGGCGTGCCCCTACGGGAGCATATCGGCTTTGTGATCGAGTCCATGCGCTCAGCCGCCGCAGAGCTGGGCCTGGACGGCTCCTGAGATCGGCGTGGCAAGGGGCGGACGGCCATGATACGATGGCGGCTAACCAAACGAGGAGCGATCCTGGGCATCGTGGCGCTGGCGATGGTGGCGCAGGCCTGTACCGCGCCGCCTGTGCGCGAGAGCCCCACCGCGTTCATCCCGACGTTTACCGCGACGGCCAGCCCTACGGCCACCGCCACCGCGATGCCTACCCATACGGCCACAGCGCTCCCGCCAACAGCGACCGCAACGCCATCGCATACGCCCACTGCAACAGCCACGGCCACGCCGACGGATACGCCCCAGCCCACCTCGACGCCGACGCCGGTGATCCACGTCGTCGAGCAGGGAGATCTGCTAGGGCGCATCGCCAACCAGTATGGCGTCACCGTGGACGAGCTAGCCGAGGCCAATGGGATCGAGCCCGAGGACGTGCTCAGCATCGGGCAGGAACTGGTCATCCCCGTGCCTACGGCGGAGCCTGAGCCGGGCGAGCCCACCGCAGCGGCCACCCTGGCCGATACACCCACCGCCACGCCCTCTCCCAGCCCCACGCCAGAGCCGTTGGTGCACGTGGTCGAGCAAGGCGACCTCCTGGGACGCATCGCGCAGCAGTATGGCGTCACCGTGGATGAACTGGCCGAGGCCAATGGGATCGAACCCGAAGACGTGCTCCGCATCGGGCAAGAGTTGGTCATACCCGGGCGATTCGCCTCAGCCGGCGAGACCGCACCGACGCCCGCGCCCACAAGCACGGCCACGCCAACACCGACGATGACGCCCTCGGCGACGCCGACGGCCACGCCAACGGCTACGTCCACACCCACACCTACGGCCGCAGCCACGGCAGCTCGGACGGCCACGCTGGCGCCAGCGACCCAGACGGCCACACCAGCGGAAGAAGCCACGGCTGCTCCCGAGCCCACCATGCTGGCCGATATCATTCACATCGTCGAGCAGGGCGAGTATCTGGGGGTCATTGCCCGGCGCTATGGCATCGACGAGGATCTGATCGCGCGCGCCAACGGCATCACGTCAGCGACCATCCTGCGCATCGGCCAGCGGCTGCTGATTCCCGATGTGCCCGTGACGCCAACCAACACCCCTCGGGCAACCGCACAGCCAACCGCGGCCGAGTCCGCCGAGCCTGAGGAGACGCCGCTCGCCGATGTGATCCACACGGTGGAGCGCGGCGACACGTTGAGCGCGCTGGCGGTGCGCTATGACGTCTCGGTTGCCGACATTGCGCAGGCCAACGACATCTCGACCAACGCCGTGCTGAGTATCGGCCAGGAGCTGGTGATCCCTTCCATACCGGTAACGCCTACCGCCACGCCCACGCCGACGGCAACCCTGACCATGACGCCCACGCCGACGGCGACGCCGACCCTGATGCACAGCAGCGAGATGCACCCCTTCCGCGCGCCCTTTTTGCTAGGTCCGCTCCAGAGCACCTCGTACCAGGGCGCGAACGCACGCATCCTGCTCAACTGGACGTCGGTGGGCATCCTCGGCGCCAACCAATGGTACCTTGTCCGCGTATGGCCCGCCAACCGTCCCGATGACGCCATCGAGGCCTGGACCAAGGCGACCTCCTGGAGGCCCGATGGGACGCCGCTCCCCGCGAGCTGGACCGGCCGAGCCCGCCTCTCTTGGCACGTGACCGTCGTCGAGCGCCTGCAGGGCAACCCACCCTGGCGCGCGATCAGCCCAGCCAGCATCACACGCACGTTTACCTGGGACCTGCGAACGCCCACCCCCTAGCAGCGGGAGAACGCGACGATGAGATGCAGAGCGCTTTCGGTTCTGATGGTGCTCGCGATCCTGACCGTGAGCTGTGCTGGGACAAACGGTCCCGGCCGCACCACGGCCACGCCGGTGCCCACGCAAGCGGCCTCGCCCACACAGCCTTCTCCCACGCCGGTCGCATTGGGCGATCTGGTATCGGTTGCGATCTCGCGAGCGCCGGACGCGCCGCTGGCCGAGCCCTTTCCGAGCGGCGACCAGATCGATGTAGCCGCCGCCCCCGTCATCGAGGAGTGGGACCTAACAAGCGGCCCGCTAGGTTGGTCTCCCACCAACGACCTGGCGCGTTTCGAGAAGAGTGCTGATGGCACCATCACCCGGGCCACGGGCGGAGATCCGTACATGTTCGGCCCCGCCATCGACATTCAGGCCGAGGCCGCGCCCTACCTCGAGATCCGGATGCGCAGCACCAAGGGCAAACATGCCCAGGTGTTCTGGGAGGTAGAGGGGCGGCCGTTCAACGAGACCGACAGCTACCATTTCGACGTCGAGGATGATGGCGCCTGGCACACCTATCTCCTCCCGCTCAAAGAGAGTGCCGCCTGGGCGGGGCGCATCACCCGCCTGCGCCTGGATCCCTCCAATACCGAGGGCGGCGAGATCACGGTGGCCTCCATCCGGCTGCTGGGCCCCCTGCCGGGGCGCTTGGCGCTGGAGCGCTTGGGCACGCCACGCGGGTTCGTCCTTGCAGACGAGCTCTTTGAGATCAGCGCCACGGTGCGCAACGATCGCGACAAGGCCACCGAGGCCACGGCTCTCACGCTGGAGCATGGGGCCAGCTTGCGCGCCCAAGGGGACGCCGTTCCGGTGCCGCCGTTGGAGCCCAACGCCACCTATACCGTCACCTGGCAGGCCACGGCCGACCCAGGCCCCCACCTCTATGCCGTGTGGGCGGGAGAGGATTGGTTGGGCCGTAGCGAGGTGATCTGCGAGAGTCCGGAGACGGAACAGAGCCTCA
>CAZUZB010000019.1:11959-19870 GCA_964624695.1 uncultured Anaerolineales bacterium
TGGTTGGGCCGTAGCGAGGTGATCTGCGAGAGTCCGGAGACGGAACAGAGCCTCACCCTTGCCCACGGCAACCTGCGGCTATCGCTGGACGGCCAACCGTTCGGCTATGGAGTGGGCAGCATCGCATGGCGGGATGGCGACACGTGGCGGCAGGTGGGACGGCTGCGTTCGGCCGGCAGGCTGGTCTACCTCGACGACGCAGGCAACCAGCGCATGGCGATCCTCTACGCCGATGCCTATGCCCAAGAGGAGGGCCGCATCACCTTGGTGGCCGAGCACAGCGACGTGGACGGCCGCACCTGGACCCTGACCACCCGCTACACGGCATCGCCGGACGTACCGTGGTTCGCCATCGAGAGCATCCTCACAGTGGACGCCGAGGGCAAACTGTTGGCCTGGGCCGGCCCCGACTATGTGCCGGGGGAGGGCAGCTATGGCAGCAGCAAGGACAGCGCCCTGTTCCCCGGCCTCGAGTTCCTGTTGGGCGAGGAGATGAGCTCTGGGACCGACTTTTTCGATGCCAGCGTCGCCGATCGTTACGTTCCCCACCCCAACAAGGTGACCATCCCGCTGATGTCCGTCACCCAAGACGGCCTGGCCACCGGGCTGATCTGGGATCCGTTGCAGGAATGGGCGCCCGGTCAGGATCGGCCGGCCGCCCTCTATGCCGTGCCCAACCGGTGGGATCATCAGGACAACCACCTCATGCGCATCTTTGCGCCCGGAATGACCGCCGGCCTCAAAGAGAACCGCGAGGCGCTGGACGAGCCGATGGTGTTATCGCCGGACGGCCAGCAACGGCTGTCCTTTGATCTCTTTGTCGTTCCTTCAGAGGACGAGCTGGCAGCGCTCCGACTCTGGCTAGGCGAGTATGGCCTGGCCGATCTGCCGCCCATGCCCTTTTCTTACGAGCGCTCCATCGAGCTAAGCCTGCAGGCCTACACGGAGACCACCTGGGTGCCCGAACAGGCGGGCTGGCACCATGCCATCCACGACCCATGGGGCCCCGGCCCCGATGATGTGGCCGCGCTGCATCTCTGGTGGGCGTCGCTCGCTGAGGGGGTCCTGCCCAACGCCGCTGATGCCTATCGTGAGATCGCCGTCGCGGGCACCAGCCACGCAACGCGGGTGGGCGGGCCGACACCATGGCGTTACCTGCCCGTCCTGGCCATGCAGATGGCCGCTTCGCCCGAGAGCGTGGTGTTGGGCAAGCAGCTCGCCATGGGGAACCTGATCGCCCAAAGAGCCGACGGAGGCTTTGTCTTTACGCCAGACCGCTCCGAGCCCCGCGCCTTTGGTGAGGCCGGCGACACTTCTACCGGGCATACGGCCACCTATGCCTTTGCCCTGCTCATGGGCGCACGTCTCTATGGCGACCGCAGCCTGGAGGTGGCCGGCATGCGCGCCCTGGACTATATACGGGCGCAGCCGTACCGCCCCGAAGGCGCTCAGACCTGGGAGCTCCAGCTCCACGTGCCCGACCTGTTAGGAGCAGCCTGGTGCGTGGATGCCTATGTGGAGGCCTATCGCCTCACCGGCGACCTCGCCCATCTGGAGGAGGCTGAACGATGGGCACTCGCGGGGATGCCATTCATCTATCAGTGGAGCGCCCCCGATCGCGAGCTGATGGCCTATGGGACCATACCGGTATTCGGGGCCACCCGCTTTAGCTGGCCCTGGATCGGCAGGCCGGTCCAGTGGAACGGCCTGGCCTATGCCATCGCGCTGATGGATCTGGCCGAGGTCTTGGCGGAAGCCGGCCTGGATGCGGACCTGAACTGGCCACAGGTGGCGGAGGGAATCGTCATCGCCACCATGCAGATGCAGGCCACGGAGGGGGAGTATGTCGGGATGTACCCCGACGCCTGGGACGTGGTCATCGGCGATGAGGCTTATGCCTGGTGGCTCAACCCCACGTGGCACCTACAGGCGCTCCTGCGCGTCATCGGCGCCGAGGGGGTCGAGCCGAACACCAGAATCATCGACCATGGGGGATCGCGCATTCACGTGACCAGCGTGGGCGAGCTACAGGACGTCACCATCGACGGGAACACCCTGAGAGTCCAGCTAGCCTACCCGGCTGGCGAGGATACCGTGCTCATGGTGAGCAACATTCTGCTGCCCGAACGGGTGCTGGTGGATGGCATCGAGGCGCCGCGCAGCAGCCAGTGGGAATCCGGCCAGGCGGCGTGGGTTTGGCAACAGCGCATCGTGCCCGTCCGCGTGCCCATGCGGGGGCCCACGGCCCTGGTGGAGATTCAGCTCGCCCCATAGCGACGGTCGAGCTATTCGCCGATGATCTTGATCAGTGCCCGCTTGCGGCGGCGGCCGTCGAACTCGGCATAGTAGACCTGTTCCCAGGGGCCCAGGTCCAGCCGCCCATCGGTGATGGCCAGCGTCACCTCGCGGCCCATGATCTGGCGCTTGAGGTGGGCGTCGCCGTTGTCCTCGCCGGTGCGGTTGTGCAGGTACTGGTCCACGGGGGCATGGGGCGCCAGCTTTTCTAGCCAGGCCTGATAGTCATGCAGCAGGCCAGATTCGGCGTCGTTCACATAGACCGAGGCCGTGATATGCATGGCGTTCACCAGGCAGAGGCCGTGTTGCACGCCGCTGGCGCGCACTGCACCCTCTACCCGATCGGTGATGTTCACAAACCCCACCCGTTGCGGGATGCTGAACCACAGCTCCTCACGATAGTGCTTCATTCAGACCTCCCAAGCCTTCAGTCTCCCGATTCCAGCCAGCGGCACTCTTCAGGCGCCAGGTGCCAGCCGGTCGCAGCGCAGCTCGCCTCGACTTGGGCCACCGTGCGCGACCCGACAATGGGTATCACCGGGAATGGCTGGCTCCGCAGATAAGCCAGGTTGGCCTCGTTCGCCGTGCGGCCATGCCGCGCCGCCAGAGCCTGGGCCCGCGCCAGCCTCTGAAAGTTGTCCTCATGGTAGTAGGTGCGCACGATGCCCTGGTTGGCGACCGCGGCGGGATCGTCATCAGCGGCGTACTTGCCGGAAAAGAACCCGCCCGCCTGCGACGAGTATGCCACCACGGGGACGCCTGTGCGGCGGTGGTATGCGTGCGTCGGCTCATCCATCGAGAGCGTGCCGGGATAGCCACCCGAGCCGGCGTTAGCGCGGGCCAAGCTATAGCCGATCTGGCTGGCGCAAAAGCCCACCTTGCCGTGGGCAGCGGCCCATTCGTTGGCCTCTGCCAGCCGCTCGGTAGTCCAATTGGAGCAGCCAATGTTGCGCACCAACCCAGCCTTCACGTGCTCGTTCAGCGCGTCCATGATCTCGCCCACGGCGATGCGCGGATCGTCGCGATGGAGCCAGTACACGTCCACATAGTCGGTCTGCAAGCGCTCCAGGCTCTCGCGCAGGTCGGCGGCGATATCCTCTGGCCGCAGACGGCTGACCTGCATCGTCGCCAGGTCGGGGTGGCCTCCCTTGGTGCCGACGACGACATCTCCACGACAGCCGCGAGCGCTGAGCCATGCCCCGATCACCCGCTCGCTGGCGCCGGCGCGCCCCGGAGCCCAGGCGCCATAGACATGGGCCGTATCCAGAAACGTGCCGCCGAGCTCCAGGAAGCGATCCATGATCGGCCCAGCGGCATCGGCATCGATAGAAGTGCCATACCCGCCCGTCCCCAGGCAGAGCTCTGATACCGCCGGCCCGTCAGCCCCCAGCCGCAACGTCTGCATCGCCGGCCTCCTTTGGGTGGGTCGAAACGAGGGGCTTGACGCCAAGCCCCTCGCAAGGTTGCCTACAGCCATGGATGATGGCGCTATTCCAGGCCCCAGCTCTTGAGGTTGCGATAGCTGATGGCCAGCGAATCGAACGGGTCGCGCCCGTAGCACTGATCCTGTTCCACCAGGTACCAACGCACGCCGGCGCGCTTGGCGGCGGGCAGGATCGCGCCCCAGTTCAGGTTGCCCTCGCCCACCTCGGCAAAGCGCAGCTCGCGCTCGGGCGTGATGGCCATGTCCTTGAGGTGCAGCAGCGGCTGGCGGCCGGCATACTTGGCCACATAGTAGGCGGGATCGCCACCGCCGGCCTGCACCCAGTAGACGTCCAGCTCGGCCTTGAGGTACTCGGGGCCGATGTCGTCATACAGGCGCTCGATCCAGAGCTTGCCGTCGTAGCGAGCAAACTCGTGGTTGTGGTTGTGGTAGGAAAAGGTCATCCCGGCCTCGGCCAGGCGCTCCGCCACAGGGATGAGCTCCTGTTTGAACTGCTCGAGGCCCGCCAGGCTATAGTACGTTTGGGGCAGCCCGCCGATGGCCGGGTGTTCGCAGCCCCAGAGTTTGTGCTCGTCAATGACCGCATCGAGATCGTTCAGGAAGCGATCCCAGCCCGTGTGCGTCGAGGCGACGATCAGACCCGCCGACTCTAGCGCCCTGGCCACATCGGCTGCATCCACCGGCCCGAACCCCGAAAGCTGCACCGCCTGGTAGCCGATCTCGGCCACGCGGTCGAGGCTGCTCTTGATACCATCCAACGTCTTGGTGTACTCGCGCACCGTATAGAGCTGCGCACCTACCACCGGCTTGCCCATGAGGATCCCCCTTCCATCAGCGCCACACCTGGCGCGCTCGATATCCGCTGGTGCCCCTTGTAACCCCTTTGGGGAGGGGTGTCAAGGCGCCTGAACCACGCGGGGATCGGGGCCGGTGTCCTCTTGCACCCGCCCGTCCATCATCGAGACCACCCGCCGCGCGCGGGCGCTGACCGCCGGATCGTGCGTCACCATGATGATGGTCAGCCCGTCCTTTTCGTTCAGCTCGGTCAACAAGTCCATCAGGCTCCCGCCGGACTTGGAATCCAGGTTCCCGGTCGGCTCGTCGGCCAGCAGCAAGCTAGGCGCGTTCATCAAAGCCCGGGCGATGGCCACGCGCTGCTGCTCACCGCCAGAGAGCTCCAGCGGGCGATGCTTTGCTCGGTGCGCCAGGCCCACCCGCTCCAAAAGCGCCAGCGCTCGCGGCCGGTCGCCCTTGCCCTCGGCATAGTAGTGGGGAACCTGTACGTTATGCAACGCGGAATCGCGCTGCAACAGCGAATAGTTCTGAAAGACAAAACCAATCTCCTGGCCACGCAGCCGTGAAAGCTGCCGATCGCGCATGGCGCCCACGTTCTGCCCCGCCAGGTAATAGCTCCCGCTGGTGGGCTTGTCCAGGCAACCGATCAGGTTGAGCAGCGTCGTCTTGCCCGAGCCCGACGGCCCGATGATGGCGACAAACTCACCGCGCTGAATCGTCAGGTCCACACCGCTAACGGCCACCACCTCCAGCTCGCCCATCTCGTACGTCTTGGCGACCTGCTGCAGCGCGATCATCGCGCCATTGGCGCCGTCGTGGTTCTCCATTCCGCTGGATCGCTTGGGCCTAGACATGACGCAACGCCTCCGTCGGTTGCAGCAGTGCCGCCCGCCAGGCCGGATAGATGCCTGCAGCGACGCCCACCACGGAGGAGACGCCCACCGCAATGGCCACGATATCCCCCGTGACGGCGATCTTGCCCTGTAGCTCTTCTACCAGAGCGCCCACCAGGTACGATCCCGCGCTGCCCAGGAGCAAACCGGTGACACCACCCACCAGGCCCAGCATGATGGCCTCCCACAAAAAGTGCCCCAGGATGTCGCTCCGTTGGGCCCCCATGGCGCGGCGCACGCCGATCTCGGCGGTGCGCTCGCTTACGCTGACCAGCATGATGTTCATCAAGCCGATACTCCCCACGGCCAGCGAGATGCCAGCGATCAACGAGAGAACCAGCGTGATCAGGCGGATCACCTGCATGCTCTCCTCGCGAAAGGCCAGGGTGTCGTTGATGTAATAGTCCTCCGACACGCCCGGCTCGATGCCGCGGCTGGCCCGCAAGATCGTGTTCACCTCGGCCACCGCCCTCTGGCGTTGGGCATCATCGCGGGATTCGCAGCCCACGGCGATGAATGAGACGGGCTCACGGTCACCGCTGTTGTTCAGCCGTCGTTGAGCGGTTCGCAGCGGCACCAGGGCGGCGTACGACGTCCGCGAGTAGCGCCCATCGCTGGCCAAGACGCCGATGATGGTGTAGACCTGGGGCACCTGGCCGAACGAGACGATCACCTCGTTCCCGACGGGGTTCACGCCCTCGCCAAAGATGCGATCCGAGGCCATCTCATCGATGACCATGACCGGCGCCAGCGTCTGCTCATCCACAGCGTTCAGAAAGCGGCCGTACAGCATCCTGCGCTCGTATACCTGCAGATAGCTGGGCGTAGCGCCGATGATCTGTCCGATATCCAGCCGCTTGCCCTGATAGACCAGCGTGCCATAGGTCTCGTACTGGGGAGAGACGCCATCGATGGTCGTCCCGAGGCGTTCGAGCGCCTCGACGTCTTTGGAGGACAGCTGCGGCATGCGCATCTGTCCTCCGCCCATCATCTCCATCTCGACCACCGTCCCGCCGGACCTGTCCATCGCCACCGACCGCGCAAAAGCCATGGAGGGCCGCACCTCGATAGTCCCCTGCGAAAAAGCCTCCATCTGCTCTTCGGTGGAGCGGCGCAGACCGTTACCCAGGGCGACGATCATGATCACCGCGGTCACGCCGATCACGATGCCCAGGATGGTGAGCGCTGACCGCAGCTTGTTTGCACGCAGCCCCAACATTGCGAACCACAGGTTGATCAGTCGTCCCATGGAAGCGCCCCCCTAGTAATAGATCCCTGAGCCATAGGTCGGAACGATGACCGTCTCGCCCTCTTCCAGGCCCTCTGTCACCTCAACCATGATACCATCGCTGACGCCGGTCTTGACGGGGCGCTGCTCCACATCGTCTCCCGACGGCACAAAGACAAAGGAGCCATCGATGCCGCTGTACACGGCATGTATGGGTACATAGAGCACATCCAGGGCCACCCCTACGGGGATGGACACGCGCGCGCTCATGCCCAGGCGAAGCCCGGGTAGATCGCCATCCAGATAGATGGGCACATCGAACACCGTGATGCCGTCCTGGTACCGCCCGTATTGGGGAATCGGCCCTAGGCGAGCGGACATGCGTCCCTGCTCGCCAAAGGCCTCCAAGATCACCTGTACCTCGAGACCTTCCTCGATGACGCCCATGTCTAGCTCGCTCACTTGGGCCACCACGTGGATCTCGGAGTCATCCGCCAAGGTAAGCATCTCTTGGCCGCGCGTGGCCGTAGCCCCTTCGACAGCTTTGACCGCCTGAACAGTTCCCGCGAACGGCGCCCGCAGCTCGCAATCTCTCAGGGCGCGCTCGGCCGCCGCCAGAACCCCCTCGGCCTTGATCAGATCTGCCTCGGCCTTGGCGCGCTCAATGGTATCCTCCTCTATCGCCGTATCGCCCACCAAAGCGCTCTCCGCCTCAAGAACTTGCGCCTGAGCCGCCACGATGCGGGCCACCAGCTCCTGCCGGGCGACGTCGTCCTTTTCCAGAGCGATGGCACGATCCAGGTCACGCAATGCCCGCTCGGCCTTGGCGACGGCGTTCTGAGCGGCATGCAGGTCCGCCTCGCGCGACATTCGCGCAATGTCGAGATCCTGCTTGCGGTCCAGCATCTCGTTGCGCAACAACCACTCTTTGTCGCGGTCCTGCTCCGAAGGGTTCTGGATCAACACATACGGGCCATGCTCTACCTCGGCGATATTGTAGAGCCACTCCAATCGCGCGATCTGCTCCTCGAATTCGGCATCGTTCTGCAGGCTAGCCAACCGCTGCCGCGCCAGATCGAGGTCCTCGACGGCCTGGCGTCGCGCCTCGGCGCTACCGCCCTCTCCCCGGTCAAAGGCCGCCAGGGCGTCCTCGGCCTTGGACAGCTCGGCCCGCGCCTCATCCAGAGCCACCTGTAGCTCGAGCCGACGCACCGGGCTCTCTTCCTGGGCCAGCTCCTCCAGCGCCTCGGCCGCCT
>CAZUZB010000019.1:19970-28709 GCA_964624695.1 uncultured Anaerolineales bacterium
GGTAGCCGTACTGGGGAAGGAGGTTGTCCTTGATGCGCGGGAACGCCCACCAGCCCGCACCAACCAACAAAGCCACCACAAGCAAGCAACCACAGCCAGTGATTCGCCCGGTGGTAAAGATGCGGCGACGTTTGGTCCTCTTGGTCATGGCACTGTCTCGTCCTTTTCTCATCACTCCGTCAGCCCCTAGCCATAGAACATCTGATCGCCGCTGGGGCTCTGCAACGGAATGCGCACCTCGTCGCCCTCTTGCAGGCCATCAATCACCTCGATGAGCACGCCATCGCTCATGCCGAGCTTGACCTGTACCTGGGTCCAGGCGCCGTCCTCGCCGCGCGTCGTGACTGAACCAGACGTCCCGGTATAGTCCGTCTGCCCGATAGCCGTAGCGGGGATGACCAAGACGTCGTCGCGAGATCCCACGTCGACCCAGAGGTTGGCCGTCATGCCGGGGAGCACCTCGATATCCACTGTCCCCAAACGAGCCTGCACTTGGAACAAGGCCACGCCATCCTGGGTTTGGGCCTGCGAAGCCACGGTGGCCAGCTCTCCCTCGTAAAAGGTGTGCGGCGCGGATTGAAAGCTCACCCGCGCAATCTGGCCCGGCTCCAGCGACACTACCTCACGCTCGGAAACCTGGGCGGTCAAGATCAGCTCGCTGGCGTCGGCCACATAGGCGATGTTGGTCGAGGCGCCGACCCACTGGCCCGTCACCACGAACAGCGTCAACACCGCCCCGTCGATGGGGCTGGTCAGAGTAGCCGCCGCAATGCTGGCCTCGATATCCCCCACTTTGGCCAGGGCCGCCTCGTAGGCGTTAGTAGCGCGGTCCAGCGCATCGGGATCGGGGCCAGCTTGCAACGCCTCCAGCTTTTCCTGGGCCTGGGCGCGCTTTTCGCGGGCGCGCTCAAAGGCCAGTTCCAGCTTGGCGGTGGGATCCAGCGCCCCGCTACGTGCGCGCTCCAGCTCGTCCCGGGCGTCTTCCAGATCCTGAGCGGCATCGTTGACAGCCTTGCGCTGGGCCGCCAACGCCTCCGCGCGGGAGGCCCGGGCGCGCGCCAAGGCGCTCGATACCTGGTTCAGGCTCTTTTCGAGGTTGGTCGAATCCTCGCCTGGCCGCAGATCGCGGAGGGCGCGCTGAAAGTAGGCCTCTTCATACTCGAGCCGACGGATCTCGGGTTGGCCGGCGCGGATATCTTCCAGCGCCAATCGATCCTGGGCCTCTTGGAGTGCGGCCGCAGCGTCGGCCACCGCTGCCTCTAGGGCCGCCAAAGGCTGGCTCTGGCCCAGTTTCCACGCGTGCTCAGCCTTGGCCAGAGCCGCCTCCGCCTCTGCCAGCGCGGCCTCGGCCGCAGCGATCTCGGCTGCGGTGGGTTCGCGTCGGGCGGCCTCGAGCTCTGCCTCGGCCACGCGAAGATCGGCCTGGGCCTCTATCAAGCGGTCCTCGAATTCTTGCGTATCCAGCCGGGCCAAAGGTTGCCCCTCGGCCACCTCGTCACCCTCGTGCACCAGCACCTCGGTGATGCGGCCTCCAACGGTGCCAAAGGTAACCGTCCTGGAAGCCAGCGGCTCCACCTGGCCGAGGGCGCGCACCGAGACGGTGATCCGGTCGCGCTTGACGGTGGCGATGGCGAAAAACCCATCCTCTGACGAGGTTGCGCCACCTGATTGGCACCCCACCGCGCCCAAGAGTATGGCCGTCAAAACCAATCCACGAAGAATCCGTCTCATATCCCGCTCCTTGCCGCGATTCGATCCCATGGCGGCGCAGATCCACGCCATCACTTGGGACGTCTGTCAGCGTCCGAGGGTTCCGCCCGAAACGAGGAATCTGGTCAGAAGACAGAGCTTGCCCACCCAGCCATACTAGCGTATAATGGAATTCGAGCAAAATGGATACAGAATCACCACACTTGGCACGCGCGGGTGAGCGCGTGCTCGTCCTCACCGAGGGCCACAAGCGCTATCTTGTGCGGCTCGAACCAGGCGCCCAATTCCATTCCCACCTTGGCATCATCGCCCACGATGACTTGATTGGGCGACCTCTTGGTCGCGAGGTGCTCTCTCATCTGGGGCATCGTTGCGTCGTCGTTCGGCCTTCCATCCACGATCTGCTGATGCGCGTCAAGCGCCGATCACAGATCATCTACCCCAAAGAGATCGGCATGATTCTGCTCAAGCTCGATCTCACCGACGGACGGCGGGTGGTAGAGGCGGGCACGGGCAGCGGCGCTCTCACCACAGCTCTCGCATGGGCAGTACGGCCGACGGGCCATGTCTATTCGTTTGACATCCGCGACGACATGCTGGCCGCAGCGCGACGGAACCTCGAAGCCAACGACCTCTCGCCTTATGTCACCTTGCAGCAGGCCGATGCCAGCCAGACTCTTCCCGTCAGCAACGCGGACGCGCTGTTCCTGGATGTGCGCGAGCCACAGGATTGCCTGATGACGGCGTGCGCCGCGCTGGCGCCGGGCGGCTTTTTCGGGGCACTGGTCCCCACCACCAACCAGGTCTCTGACCTGTTGCTGGCCATGCGCGCGTACCCCCTCACCGATATCGAGGTGCTCGAGATTCTGCTTCGAGGCTACAAACCGGTCCCGGCACGCTTGAGGCCACAGGATCGGATGATCGGCCACACGGGCTATCTGGTCTTTGCGCGCAAGATCATCACCCTGGCCGATGCGACAGCGGCAGCGGGACAAGACTCTGGCGATCAGACCTAGGCTTTGATTCGGGTACACAGGGCATAGACAGCCAAAGGAGAAACCTTCCCATCATGCCAGCCAAGTTACGTCGCGTGGTCCTGGACGTGCTCAAACCTCACGATCCGTCCATTTGCGAGGTGGCGCAGCGCCTGGCCGAGCTGCCCGGCGTTGATGGCGTCAACATCAACATCTATGAGGTGGATCGCAAGGTGGAGAACGCCAAGATCACCATCGAGGGCGCCGACCTCGATTTCACCGTGATCGTAACCACCGTGGAGGATGCCGGCGGCACCATCCACTCTATCGATGAGGCCGTGGCCGGCAAAGAGATCATCTCCACGTCGCCCACGCTGCAGGAAAACGGGTAGCCGCCCAGATGGGCTTGCCATCCAGTACACGCGCACCTGGCGCGACGCGCTACCACGAGCGCGTCGCGAACCTGCACGTTCACTCTACCTACTCGGACGGCACTGCCGACCACGAGCAGCTCGCGCGGCATGCCCGCGCAGCAGGCATCGACGCGCTGCTCTGCGCCGACCACAATAGCTGGCCCAAGCAGGAAGAGGGCTGGCGCAAAGGGTGCCTGATCCTGGTGGGCGAAGAGATCCATGCCCCCTCGCGCCCGCTGGAGAATCATCTGCTCGTGTTCGGCGCCGACGCGCCCATGGCCCCGCACGCCGAGGACACCCAAGGGCTGCTCGATGCGGTCCGAGAGCATGGCGGCCTGGCGTTCCTAGCCCACCCCTATGAGCGGTCGGGCGCCTATGCCAACGAGCCCGAGATCAACTGGGTCCGATGGGATGTGACCGGCTATTGCGGCATCGAACTCTGGAACTATATGTCCGAGTGGAAATCCTATGCGCGCACCCTGGGGAGCAGCCTGGCGGCGATCCTGGCCCCCCGCCGCTTTATCCATGGCCCCTACCCTGAGACATTGCGCCGCTGGCACACCCTGCAAGAGGGGCGGCCCATGGTCGCCATCGCGGGCAGCGACGCCCACGGGGGGCGATACGGCTGGGGGCCCTTTAGGCTGCGGGTTCTGCCCTATGGCCACTTGATGCGAGCCCTCAACACCCACCTGCTCGTCACCGATAACTGGTCGGGCGACGCAGCCCAAGACGCGCACCTGGTCTATGAGGCGCTGCGCAGAGGGCGGGCGTTCCTCGGCTATGACGGCCTCGCGCCGACAACGGGCTTTGGCTATGTGGCGACGAGCGGCTCACGCCACGCCACCATGGGCGAGACCCTTTCCATCGATGGCGAGGTGCGCCTGCAGGCGCATACGCCCAAACGGGCGCTCCTGCGGCTATACCGCAACGGCCAGGAACTCGCCGAGACGCGTGGGCGCTGGCTCGCGCTCACCGTCCAGCAGGAGGGCCGCTACCATATCGAGGCATCCCGCCGAGTGGCGGGCACCTGGCGACACTGGATCATCACCAACCCGATCCGTCTGCTGGCAAGATAGGCTCGCACGCCCTCGGTTGGCTTCTGCTCCGCAATTGGGCTCGATGCGCTCCATGGTATAATGTGGGTTCGCTAGCCGCACGATCTATGGGGATATTGCCATGCCCGAATTCCGCCTGACCGCCAGCTTTCAGGCCACCGGCGACCAGCCGCAGGCCATTTCGTCGCTCGCGGAAGGTATCCGCCGGGGTGACCGCTACCAGACGCTCCTCGGCGTCACGGGCTCTGGCAAGACCTTTGTCATGGCCAACCTGATCGCCGAGCTACAGCGCCCCACCCTGATCATCGCTCATAACAAGACCTTGGCGGCGCAACTCTATACCGAGTTCAGGGATTTCTTTCCGGATAACGCCGTCGAGTATTTCGTCAGCTACTATGACTATTATCAGCCCGAGGCCTACATCCCCCGCTCCGACACCTATATCGAAAAAGACGCCCAGATCAATGACGAAATCGATCGGTTGCGCCTCTCGGCGACCTCGTCGCTCTTGAGCCGGCGCGATGTGGTCATCGTCGCCTCGGTATCCTGCATCTATGGCCTGGGCGACCCAGAAGAGTACAACAGCGTGGCCCTCTCGATCGAAAAGGGCCAGATTCGCGATCGCGACGCCCTCTTGCGGCGGCTGGTGGCCAGTTTCTACGAGCGGAATGACGCCGTCCTCTCGCCCGGACGCTTTCGCGTGCGCGGCGACACCGTCGAGGTGATGCCCGCCTACCGCACCACCGCCTACCGCATCTCTTTCTGGGGCGACGAGATCGAGCGCATCGCAGAGCTGAACCCGCTGACGGGCGAAATCCTGGCACAGCCCGAGAGCATCGAGATATTCCCAGCCAAGCACTTTATCACGCCCCAGCAAAAGCTGGCCACCGCGCTCACCGCCATCGAGTCGGAGCTG
This sequence comes from uncultured Anaerolineales bacterium, assembly GCA_964624695.1. Lineage (GTDB taxonomy): Bacteria > Chloroflexota > Anaerolineae > UBA1429 > UBA1429 > DAIRUQ01. The sequence continues at coordinate 25,039 of CAZUZB010000019.1, forward strand.
GTCGAGCGGCTGGCGGAGCTGCGGCGCGACGACAAGCTACTCGAGGCTCAGCGGCTGGAGCAGCGCACGCGCTATGACCTGGAGATGCTCCGCGAGATCGGATACTGCAGCGGCATCGAGAACTATTCGCGGCATCTCTCCGAGCGCCAGCCCGGCGAGCCGCCCTGGACCCTGATGGACTATTTCCCCAAGGACTATCTCCTGTTCATCGATGAATCGCACATGACGGTGCCACAGATCCGCGGCATGTACCATGGCGACCGCTCGCGCAAGCAGGTGCTGGTGGACTATGGGTTCCGCTTGCCCTCGGCCATGGATAACCGCCCCCTCACCTGGGAAGAGTTCGAGGCTCACGTCGACCAGTGCATCTTTGTCTCGGCCACGCCCGCCGAGTACGAGCGCACCGTCAGCGCCCAGGTGGTGGAGCAGGTCGTCCGCCCCACCGGCTTGGTGGACCCCGAGGTCATCATCCGTCCAACCCAGGGCCAGATCGACGACCTGATCACCGAGCTGCAGAAACGCATCCGCCGCGGCGAGCGGGGGCTGGTGACCACCCTCACCAAGCGCATGGCCGAGGACCTCTCCGAGTATCTCCGCGAAGCGGGGCTGAGCGTGCACTATTTGCACAGCGAGATCAACACGCTGGAGCGGGTGGAAATCCTGCACGACCTGCGATCGGGCGTGTACGACGTGGTCGTCGGAGTGAACCTGCTCCGCGAGGGGCTGGACCTGCCCGAGGTGTCGCTGGTCGCCATCCTGGATGCCGACAAGGAGGGGTTCCTCCGCTCGGGGACGTCGTTGGTACAGACCATCGGCCGCGCCGCCCGCCACGTCAACGGCCAGGTGATCATGTACGCCGACGAGGTGACCGACTCGATGCGGAAGGCCATCGACGAGACCAATCGCCGCCGCGAGATCCAGGTGACCTACAACGAGGCCCACGGGGTGACACCCAGCTCGATCATCAAAGAGATCCACGATCTCACCCAATCGCTACGGCGGGCTGCCGAGCGCGAGGAGCCGTATCGGGCTGCCACCCAGATCCCCGCGTCAGAGGCGAACCATCTCATCGATGAACTGACCAGCCGCATGCAAGAGGCCGCCCGCAACCTCGAGTTCGAAAAGGCCGCTCTCTTGCGCGACCAGATCCTCGATCTGCGCAGGACCATCCAGGAGCAGGATCAACGCCCCGAGTGGGAAAAGTTCCGCAGCTATGAGCGCCAGCGATAGCGCCTGGGAGCCCTCCTACCTGGCGCTGGCCGCCAGCGGGGAGCTGGCCGCTCGCGCCAAGCAGGCGCACCAGCGCCTGGCCCACTGCGACCTGTGTCCGCGCATGTGCGGCGTGGACCGCCTGGAGGGCCAGCGCGGCTATTGCGGAGCGGGGGCGTTACCGAGGGTCGCCAGTTGGAACGCTCATCACGGCGAAGAACCCCCCATCAGCGGCCAGGGCGGCTCGGGCACTATTTTTTTCTCCCATTGCACGGGCCGCTGCCTGTTCTGTCAGAACTATCCCATCAGCCAACTTGGCAACGGCCAGACCGTCACCGACGACCGTCTGGCGGCCATGATGATCGAGCTCCAGCGGATGGGCTGCCACAACATCAACCTGGTCACACCCACCCACTTTGTCCCCCAGATCATCCGCGCGGCGCAGCGCGCCGCCGAGGCGGGCCTCAGGATCCCACTGGTCTATAACACCAGCGGCTATGATCGCGTGGAGACGCTAGCGCTGCTGGACGGCATCATCGATATCTACCTGCCCGATGCCAAGTACGCCGATGACCAGGTCGCCCGCGAGATCTCTGGATTTGAGAGTTATGTCGCCGCCAACCGTGCCGCCTTGCGAGAGATGCGGCGGCAGGTGGGCAACTCTCTCCAGGTGGACGAGGGAGGCATCGCCCACCGTGGCATGGTGATTCGTCACTTGGTCCTGCCTGAGGACCTCTCGCAGACTCGCGCGGTCCTCGCCTGGATCGCCCAGGAGCTGGGCCCCGAGACGTACATCAGTCTGATGGCCCAGTATTTTCCCGCCCATCGCGCCGCCGAACGCCCCCCGCTGGACCGCCGCATCTCTCGGGTCGAGTACCGCGACGCCCTGGCAGCTCTAGACGAGCTGGGGCTGGAGAACGGCTGGCGGCAGCATTACGGACCGCGCTAGCCCGCCCAGCTCCCGCTCGCCGCTGGCGAGCTTTTCGCCAGCGCGCACCGCCCTCCGGCACCACGTCCCAACCTTGGAACAGATGGCGATCTGCGTGGCTGCACTAGGCTAATCTAGTCTAGCGTTGATTGAATCAAGTTCTATAGGGTTTTGATGTGCAATCTGCGTAGATCGTTAGGTTGACAGGACGCGCATCGGCCATTATAATAGACATAATGGCAAGAGTGTGCGGCCCACGCAGCGCGGTAGGCCGAACGCACACGAAGGATGGAGTTGTTCAGTATGACCGAGCCTGATGCGCAGAGCGCCAAGACGACACAAGACTTTGCCGAGCTGTGGGAAGCTATCGGAGACGAGTACGGAACCGCCAGCCCCGAGCGAGGTGACATTCTAGAGGGGACCATCGTCCAAAAGGGCGGCGGCGAGATACTGGTTGACGTAGGCGCCAAGCAAGAAGCATTGGTGTCGTCCAAGGACCTGGCTCGGATGAGCCAAGAGGAGCTCAAAGAGCTCCGGCTCGGTGCAAAGGTCAAGGTCTATATTTTGCGGCCGCAAGATCGCGACGGCAACCTGCTGGTCTCTATCAACCTGGCCAAGGCCCAGCAGGATTGGATCACCGCCGCCGAGCTGATGGAGAGCGACGAGGCCGTGACCGTCACCATCGAGTCTTTCAACAAGGGCGGCCTGGTCGGCAAGTACCGCAGCCTGCAGGGCTTTATCCCCATGTCGCAGATCGCCAACCTGGCGCGTCGCACCCAGGGTGACCCCGCCCCCGAAGGCCTGGAGGTCTTTGTCGGACGTGAGCTCGAGGTCAAGATCATCGAGGTGAACCGCCGGCGGCGACGGCTGATTCTATCAGAACGGGCGGCTCGCCGTGAGATCCGCGCCAAGCAGCGCGCACAACTCCTCGAAGAGATCGTGGTGGGCGAGGTCCGCCAGGGCATCGTCAGCAGCCTCCGTGACTTTGGCGCCTTTGTCGACTTGGGCGGCATGGACGGGCTGATTCACATCTCGGAGCTCGCCTGGTCTCACGTGGACCATCCGCGAGACGTCCTGAGCATTGGCCAGGAGATCGAGGTCAAGGTCATCCGCGTGGATCCCGATCGGGAGCGGATCGGCCTCAGCCTCAAAGAGCTAGAACCAGATCCCTGGGTGGTTGCCGAGACCCAGTTCCCGGTGGGCAGCACCGTCACCGGTGTGGTCACGCACCTGGTGGATTTTGGCGCCTTTGTCGAGGTGGCTCCCGGCATCGAGGGGCTGGTCCACATCTCGGAACTGGCCGATGGCACCATCACCTCGCCATCCGACGTGGTCTCTGAGGGAGAGACGCTCACGCTGGTGGTGCTCAACGTCGATCCCATCAAGCATCACCTGGGCTTGAGCCTGCGGCAGGCGCCGCCCCTCGCAGAGCCAGAGCCCGAAGACGCGGAAGACGCCGCGGCGGAAGACGAGAAAGCTGCCGCAGCAGAGGACGAAGATACTGCCGCGGCAGAGAATGAGGATACTGCCGCGG
>CAZUZB010000019.1:28809-32756 GCA_964624695.1 uncultured Anaerolineales bacterium
GATACTGCCGCGGCAGAGAATGAGGATACTGCCGCGGACGATGCGCCGGATCAGTTCCTCATCTAGGCAAAGCGCCCGAGGGACATCCAACGCAACCGGGAGGACTCGGAGAACCCGAGTCCTCTTTGCTTCCTCGGGCTGGTGGGTGCTATAATCGCCTGGCCCGGGGAAGAGATGCAGTTCGTTCTAGCGAGGGGGCACTCGACGCGCATGTCCTGGTGGCTGATCGTCCTAGCAGCTGCGTTCGTGATGTCAGCGTATTACTGGCTGCTGGTGGTGACCGAGGGCACCTATCTGGGCACAAGAGTGGTCACCTGGCTCTATGACATAGCCGCGTGGCGCTATGACCGCGCCAAAAAGCTGCACATCGTCGACGAGCTGCGGTGCATCGGGATCCCCCTGGCAGACGCTCTGGCCTCGCACGCGCAGCCGCGTGTGCTCGACGTAGGGAGCGGCACCGGCCGCGTGCCGCTCGCCCTATTGAGAACCGACGGCTTTGGGGGCAGCATCTATGCCCTCGACCGTTCGCAAGAGATGCTCGCCGAGGGCCATCGTGCTGCAGCCGACGAACTGGCGCGGGCACGCGCCCTACGAGGGGATGCGCGCGCGCTGCCCTTTGAGAACGCGGCGTTCGACGCCGTGACCTGCCTGGAAGCGATCGAGTTCATGCCCAAAGCTGAAAGAGCCATCGATGAGATGGTTCGCGTCCTGAAGCCGGGCGCGGTGTTGTTGCTATCGAATCGCGTCGGCGCCGATGCCTGGTGGTTTCCTGGCCGCATGGCAGGGCGCGGGCGCCTAGAGCGCCATCTGAGGCGGATAGGCCTCGAGAGTGTCCGCATGGAGCGCTGGCAGGTCCACTATGATCTGGTGTGGGCGCAAAAGCCAGCCCAAGCAACGAGTACGAGCATCGCGACGACCTGATCGATCGGACCCAAAGGAGCGGGGTATGTGGGGCAAGGATTTCCTCTGCTTGGCTGATCTGTCATCGCAGGATCTCCTGGAGCTGCTGGAGCTGGCTGCCGACCTAAAGGTTGAGCGCCACCAGGGAGCCATGGCGCAGAGGTTCAGCGGCAAGGCGCTGGGGATGGTCTTTCAGAAGCCTTCGCTCCGCACGCGGGTATCGTTCGAGCTTGCCATGACCGACCTGGGGGGGCGTGCCCTCTATCTCTCTCCCGACGAGGTCGGCATGGGCGCTCGCGAGAGCGTGGCCGATGTGGCGCGCGTCCTCAGCCGCTATGTGGATGCCATCATGGCGCGGGTGTTCGCCCACGCGGACGTGGTCGCTCTGGCCCAGTGGGCCACCGTGCCCGTCATCAACGGCCTCTCTGACCATAACCACCCCTGCCAGGCGCTGGCGGATCTTTTGACCATTCGCGAGCGACTGGGGCGCCTCGAGGGGGTTCGCCTAGCCTATCTCGGCGATGGGAACAATGTGCTGCATTCGCTGCTCTTTGCCGCCGCCCTCACCGGCATGGAGCTGCGGGCCGCGACCCCAGAAGGGTACGGCCCTGACCAGGATGTCGTCGATCGCAGCCAGGAGATGGCACAAGCGACGGGTGCTGCCATCGTGCTGGAGCGCGATCCACGCGCGGCCGCCCGCGACGCCGATGTGCTCTACACCGACACCTGGACCAGCATGGGCCAGGAGGCCGAATCCGAACGGCGGGCGCGCGTCTTCCCACCTTACCAGGTGAACGCCGAACTACTCGCGCTGGCCGCGCCAGGAGCAGGCGTCATGCACTGCCTCCCCGCCCATCGAGGCGAGGAGATCACCGATGAGGTGGCCGACGGAGACCGCAGTTGGCTATGGGACCAGGCCGAGAACCGCCTGCATGCGCAAAAGGCCGTGCTCGTGAGACTGCTCCAAGGATAAGCTGTCGTGTCCGAATTCCTGTGGATTCTCTCGAAACTGGATCTGCGGAGCATCATAGACATCGCGCTGGTTTCTGCGGTGATCTATGGTATCTTGCTGTTAGTTCGAGGGACACAGGCTATCCAGTTGATTCGGGGCGCGTTGCTGGTGGCGCTGAGCGTTGCCCTGATCGGCAGCATCGCAGGCCTTACGGCGTTCAACTGGCTCCTGCGAAATGGTGGTCAGGTCCTCGCCGTCGTGGTCGCCGTGGTCCTTCAGCCCGAGCTGAGGCGCGCCCTCGACCGTCTGGGGCGAGCCGGCGCCATGGCCTGGGGCCAGAGCGGCCAAGCCACGTTGGAACACGCCATCACCGAGATCGCCGCGGCGTGTGTCCGCCTGGCTGAGCGACGCCACGGGGCCCTCATCGTCATCGAGCGCGAGACCGGTCTGCAAGAGCATGTGGAGACCGGGGTAGAGATCGACGCCGAGGTTTCTAGCGAGCTGCTCCAGACGATCTTTTTCCCCAGCACCGCGCTCCACGATGGGGCTGTCATCATCCGCGGCGGGCGGGTCGTCAGCGCGGCGTGCGTGCTTCCTCTGGCAGAGACGATCGTCTCCGATGCCCACTTGGGAACCCGCCACCGCGCCGCCGTGGGCATCACGGAGCAAACCGACGCGCTCTCTATCGTCGTCTCGGAGGAAACTGGGGTGATCTCCATGGCCCGTGGCGGCCGCATGGTGCGCCATCTCGATGAGCGCCGTCTGGCCACCTTGATGCGCGCCCTGCTCACCACCAAGAGCGGGCGCAAACCCAAACGCCGCAAGAGCGGCGGGGAACAGCCGGCGGAAAAGAGTCATCCAGACGGGAGGCACGCGTAGCTGTGGCTAGGGTTATGCGGCGCGAGAGCGGACCTGCCCAGCAGCTCGGATCGCTGCTGCTGGCGCTGGTCTTGGGCGTGGTGGTGTGGGTCAATGCGACCTATGAGGCGGATCCTCCCCGCCAGGACGTCTTTGGCACCGCCATATCGATCCAGGCGCTGAACCTAGACAACTCACTGGCCGTCACCAACAACCCGTCCCGAACGACCAACGTCGAGATCCGCGCCTTTACGTCAAGTTGGGAGCGCCTCAGCGCCGCCAGCTTTATGGCGACGGCCGATCTTGGCGGCCTTGGTCCCGGCGTCCATCAGGTGCCAGTCACCGTTACCTGCATCGACGATACGGTAGACATCATCAGCGCGAGGCCAGACACCCTCTACGTGGAGCTCGAGCCCCTGATGCAACGCACCATGACGGTCACGGCCGAGCTGGAGGACGTAGACACCCTGCCTTTGGGCTATTCGGCCGAAGTCTCGGGCATCAGCCCGGCGACGGTCACGCTGCATGGGGCGCAATCCAGGATCGACCAAGTCACCAAGGTGGTGGCACGGGTATCGCTGGAAGGAGCCCGCGAGCCGGCCGTCGTAGAGGTGGATCTCGTCGCCGTCAGGTCCGGCGGCGGCCAAGTCGAGGGGGTTACGGTGCTCCCCGAGACCGCGTCGGTGAGCTATGAGATCGCTCGCCGCTTTAACTATCGCGAGGTGGCCGTGCGAACGCGCACCGAAGGCACGCCGGCGCGCGGCTATTTTGTGAGCAACGTCCGCGTCGAGCCCGACATTGTTACCTTGGTGGGGCCACCCGCCATCATCTCGGAGATGCCGGGGGTGGTCTCAACCGCAGGCACCGTCGATATCACCGGCGCAACACGCATGGTTGCAGAGCGATTGCCGCTGGACCTGCCGGAAGGGGTCTCCGTGCTCTCTGAGACCGAGGGCGCGCTCGAAGAGGTGTTGGTCACCGTCGAGATCGACCCGGTGATGGGCGGAACCACACTGGAGGTGCCACTCATCGCGCGGCGACGATCGCTCGACGTGGTAGCAGAGCTCTCGGTGCAGTCGGTGGACGTCATCCTCACCGGCCCCGCCGTCATCCTGGACGAGCTACAATCCGACCTGGTCCAGGCGTTCGTGGATGTGAGTGGCCTGGGGGCGGGCGTGCACCAGCTCAAGGTCGAGGTGGTCATCAATGTCGACACGAACCCGCGCCTGGCGGACCT
>CAZUZB010000020.1:0-4811 GCA_964624695.1 uncultured Anaerolineales bacterium
GCGGGCGTGGGTCATCACCAGCTTGCGGATGGTCTCGTCCAGATCGTTGATCATGATGCTGCACTCTTGTATAGTGATCTTAGCTAGGGCTCGTTTTGCTCCAAGCCGTCACTCCAGTACGCCCAACCGCCTCTCGACCCTCACCACGCGCAGGTTCCACTGCTGCCCTAGAGCTTCCGCGCTCGTTGCCACGTCCAACCCGCCGCGGCCGATGAGTCGCGCGATGACAGGTCGCGGGATTCTGGCTAGCCCGTACGTAACGATGGGTGGCGACGGATCCGAGGGTAGATAGGGCAGATGGTGCGTTTCGACCAGGCTGGCCAAGGGACCATAGTGTCGTCGGTATAGCTCGACCTCGAATTGCCGGGAAAGCTGGGCGTATGCGTCTGGATCGGAGGCCGCTGAACGCGCCTCTCCGGTCTCACCGTTGATCTCGGCTATGAGAGACTCAAGAGCACCGCGGTCACGGGCCTGGAACGCTGCATCCTTGCGCTGCTCGTACTGATCTAGCTCATCCGTCCGCGTGAGGAACTGATTGGCTCTGAGGGCCCCCGACTGTTCACGCAGCTCAGCGACGGCATCCAGACGCTGCTGAGCGCTGGCGGCCCCTGAGCTCGTTCGTTCTACATGCACTCCCAGCTCTATCAGGAACTTGGTCACGCTACCCAATCTTGGAATGCTCCCGACGATCTGGAGAAACACTCTTTGGTTGATCTCTGGATTCCCGGCGGGCGCTCCAACTCGCTCGGCAAAGTTGCTGACACCGTCACGATGCGCATCGAGAAGTTGACCGTCTACCTCCTGCAGGGCAGCCGTGAGGTTTCGCATCGCAGTGCTGTACCGCGTGGCCAGATGGGCGAGATCCCAGGCTTCCTCTGACGTACTCCCCTCTTCCCGCCGCAGCATCTGCAGCTCCTCCTCTTCCTCCTGCCGCCGGAGCATCTGTAGCTCCTCTTCTTCCTCCTCTTGGCGGCGAAGCGGCTGAATCATCTCCTCTTCCTCCTGCCGCCGCAGCATCTGTAGCTCTTCTTCTTCGGGGTAGTCCCTACTGTACAAACCACGACGTTCTTCGGCGGTGACCTGGAGCGGGAGCCCGGCGCGGAGCCCGGCACCAACGCCGCCTTGTGCCTCACTCGCAACAACGCGGCTGGGACCCTTCTGTGTTTCTCTTGCTTCTGTTGGCGTTGATCCTGTTGGCGGCAAAGAGGGCGGGATCCACCACTCTTCCTCCTCTTGGCGGCGAATCGGCTGCACCAGCTCCTCTTCCTCCTGCCGCCGGAGGGGTTGGATCATCTCCTCCTCTTCCTCCGGCTCCTCCTGCCGCCGCAGCGGCTGAATCATCTCCTCCTCTTCCTGCCGCCGGAGCGTCTGCAGCTCCTCTTCCTCCGGCTCCTCCTGCCGCCGCAGCGCGGCGATGGCCGCGCCATGCATGCCGTTGGCGACGGCGTCCGCGCGGGCCTCGGCGGGGTCGTTGGCCGCGCCCACCACCAATTGCCCCGAGGAGGCGCTGGCGGGCTTGTCGTGGGTATCGGTGGCGTGAGCTAGCTCGTGGACCAGCGTGTGGCGGCCGCTGTCGCTGTGCGGGTCGTATTCGCCGTGGGCGAAATAGATGTCCTGCCCGTGGGTGAACGCCCGCGCCTGGATGGACCCCGCCAGGCGATCGGCGGTCTCATCGGCATGGACGCGGACGCCCGCCAGGCCCTGCCCCAACGCTCCCTCCAGGCCGCTGGCCACGGTGGCGTCCAGCGGGTGGCCTCTGCCGCGCTCGCCCCTCAGGTCGCGCTCGAACTCGTTCGTGACGGGGAACTCGTCCTCACCGGCCAGGCGGCGCACGGCGCTATTGGGGAGGCGGTGCATCACGGGGCGCGCCATGGGCGGCACCAGCCGGGCCAGCTCGGCCGAGGCCGCTGGCGCCTGCTGCGTGCCGCGCTTGGGCCGCCCACGCGCCATCTCCTCGCGCTGCACGCCGTGTTCCGAGAGCCTGGTCCGGTCCAGGTGGTGGGCCATGGTCTCCCCTACCTTGTATCCGCGCGATCGCTGGCGAACTGGCGCTCGTCCACCAGCTTGCCCAGCTTTTGGAACTCGCGCCGCGCTGCCCAGAGCAGATGCTCGGGGGCCATCTCGCCATCGTCACGGGCCGCCAAAAAGGCAGCGCTCAGGGCCACGTTGCGGATGCTCCCGCCCGAGAACTTCCAGCGCTGGGCCAGGTCAGCCGGGTCCACGTCGCCAGCGCGCGGCAGGGTGGGGGGCAGGTGCTGCTCCCAGATCCTCCGCCGGGCCGCCTCGTCGGGCAGCGGGAAGGCGACCACAAAGTGCAGCCGCCGCAGGAACGCCTCGTCCAGGTTCTGTTGCAGGTTGCTGGTCAAGATCACCACGCCATCGTACTCTTCCACCTTTTGCAAGAGGTAGCTGATCTCGATGTTGGCGTAGCGGTCGTGGGCATCCTTGGTCTCGGAGCGTTTGCCGAACAGGGCGTCGGCCTCGTCGAATAGCAGGATGGCGTTGGCGTGGCGCGCCTGATTAAAGATCCGCTCCAGGTTCTTTTCCGTCTCGCCCACATACTTGCTGACGATGCCCGACAGGTCGATCTTGAATAGGTCCAACACCAGCTCCGAGGCGATCACCTCGGCCGCCAGGGTCTTGCCCGTGCCCGAAGGCCCGGCGAACAGCGCCGCCAAGCCGCGCCCCAGTTGGCTGCGGCCGCCCATCCCCCAGCCATCATAGACCACATGGCGGTACCGGAACTGGCCGCACAGCTCTCGTAGCTGATCGAGCTGATCCGTCGGCAGAATGATGTCGCTCCAGGTATGACGTGGCAGGATCCGCTGGGCATAGCTGCCCAGATCGGGGCTGCTGACGGCGCGGGCGGCGGTGTACGCGTCGTCCTCGGCGATGGGGCGATCCGCGCCGGCACGCTGCCGGGCGCCATCGCGAGCCATGCGCGCCGCCTGGGTGATCTGGTCGCGGCTCAGACGGTAGCGGCCTGCCAATGCGTCCAAGTCCATCCCCTCGCCTTGCGGTCCCAGCGCCCTTCCCCAAAGCTGCCGGCGGCGCTCAAAAGTCGCGTCAGGGATGCCTAGCCGGGCTGTGTGCCAACCATCCTCGGCCAGCGGTGGCCAGGGCGCGGCCGAGGAGCCCCGCGTCTGGGCCGGCGCACAGCCCCAGAGCACCGGCGTGGGCAGGCCGCGCAGGGCCTCCGCCCATACGTCGGCGGGGTGGGCCTCCAATGCGGCGCGGGGCACGTACACGGCCGCGCCCTCCAGCAGGGCATCCCGCGCGGCCCGCCGCAGGGCCGCAGGTTGGCTCGGTAGCTGCGTGGACGAAACCGTCAGCAGCGGCACACCCCAGCCAGCGGCCAAGGCCAGGGCGCATTGCCGCGCCTCCCCGTCGTCGTCCGCCAGCAAATGCACCCAGACGCGCTCGGGCGGACCCTCCGCCAGCAGCCTCACCGCCTCGCGCAGCTCGGCCGGCAGGTCGTCCAGCGTCGCCTGGGCATCCATGGGGCCTTGCCGCTCGAGCCAGCGCGGCAGCCCGTCGCCCTCCAGCAGATGGGCCGCCACGCCCGGGGCCAGCGCCATCGGGCGCGCCAGCAGGCTGGACGCGTTGTCACGGCCGGGGAGCAGACGGATCAGCCGCCAGGCACGCAGCGGCGCGTTGGCGCCCAGGTGGCGGCGGGCGAACAGGCGCCCGCGCGGATCCTCGCACAGCAGATCCAGCGCCAGGCCCACCGTGGGTTGGCGGGCGGTGACGTCATCATGCAGGTAGGCATAGATGCGCTCATAGCCCCGATCCAGCTCCAGGGCCAGGCAAAGCAGCAGCAGGTCTCGCTCGAACGAGGTGAGGTTCAGCGCAGCAACCAGGCGCGCCCACGCCGACGCTTGTTGGGCGTCGCCTTCAGTGATGGGTGTGGTCACCGGCTGGGAGACCAGCTCGGCGAATTCGCGCTCTGAAATGTACAGGCCGCGCAGCTCGTGCTCGGCAGGGGGAATGGCCGCCAATTGCGCAGCGCGCGACTTGACGGTCGTGTCGAGGCGCTGCAACGCTGCAACGACATCGGCCCAGGGAGGGTTCTCCGGCGTGCACCTCTCCGAGGAGAGCACCTTGCGCCTTTCTGGCCGCTCGAGCGGACCGGGACAGGGCCTGTGTGAGGCAGGTCGAATTTTTCAAGATCGTTGCGAATGCGGACTAGTCAGAGTATAAAACCCCATGAAAACTCCGTCAAGGGTTTGAGGGCCAAACAGGCGCCTCGGGGCGTAGCGCCATGCCGAGGGTGACGCAACCGGCCGTCGGGCCTATACTCCCTTTTCGTAAACACCGACGAGTGGAGGCCGTTATGCGTGCACTGGTCCAAACGGGGCCCGAAAGGCTGGAACTAGGCCGGCTGCCCACGCCGACCCCTGGCCCGGGAGAGGTGTTGATCCGCACCGGCGCCGTGGGCATCTGCGCCACCGATCTCGAGATGCTGGCGGGCTGGGATCGCACCGGCTACCCCGCCATCCCCGGGCACGAATGGTCCGGTATGGTGGCTTCTGTGGGCGCCGGCGTGGATCCCGCCCTGGTGGGCATACGCTGCGTCGGCGACAATATCCTGGCGGCGGAGGTGGAGATCGGCTTTGAGCGGCCGGGTGGCTATGCCCACTGCTTTGCCACGCGGGCCGATCATCTCTATGGCATCGGAGACGTGCCCTATGCCGTGGCCACCCTGGTCGAGCCGCTGGCGGTCTGCCTGCGCGGCCTGGCGCGCATGGGTTTGGTGGATCGCTCCGCCGCGCTGGTGGTGGGCGATGGCCCCATCGGCCTGCTGATGGTGG
>CAZUZB010000020.1:4911-7176 GCA_964624695.1 uncultured Anaerolineales bacterium
GATCGCTCCGCCGCGCTGGTGGTGGGCGATGGCCCCATCGGCCTGCTGATGGTGGCGGCGCTGCGCCGGGCCGGGGTGGGGCGGTTGGCGCTGCTGGGCGGGCGCCCGGCCCGGCTGGAGGTCGGCCGCGCCTTGGGGGCCACGTTCACGCTGGACCGCCACGCCATCGCTGATCCCGCCGCTGCGCTCCGCGATCATTTCGGCGCCTCCAGCGTGCCCAACCTGGTCGAGGCCAGCGGCGCCGTGGCCGGCATGGAGCTGGCGCTGCGGCTGGCCGCGCCCGGCGCGCGCCTGCTCGTCTTGGGCGCATACGGCGAGGCCCATGCCGGCTTCCCCTGGAACGACCTGCTGCATCGCGAGCTGACGCTCATCGGCAGCAACACCGGCACGGGCGCCTGGGCCGAGGCGACCGCCTGGCTCTCTGAAGAGAGCGCCAGCTTTGAGCCATTGATCACCCATCGCTATCCCATCGAGCGCTACGCCGAGGCCCTGCGCACCGTCCGCGACCGAGACAGCGGCGCCATCAAGGTGGTGCTCGAATGGTAGCCTGGCCGCGCTGCTAGGCGTCGGTCCTGGCTGGCGCGCCCGACGCCGCCGAGCGATAGGCCGCATCCAGAATGGCGACCTCGTCCACCGCCAAGCTTGCCGGCGTGCGCAGCTCCTCCTGGCCCAAGATCGCCCGGCAAAAGTTGCACGGCACCTCGGCGGTGTGGCTCCCGCCCTGCAGCGGGATCGGCTCGCACGCGCCGTCCAGCAAGAGGGCCGCGTGGCCGCCAGCGTTGTCCCACGCTAGCCGCACCACGCCCTCCTGGCCATAGACCGTCAGATCATGGGTGTGCACGCCCGCCGGCAGGTGCCCGTTGGTCAGCAGCGTGCCCACCGCGCCGCCCTCAAAGCGCAACGCGAGGGCGTCCACCACGTCCACCTGCGTGTCGGCGTTCTCCATATAGGCGAATACCTCTTGGGGCCGCAGTCCGGTCACCCAGAGCAGCGTGCCCACCAGATGCGAGGCCTGGGTGTGCCCCTCGCCGCCACCCACCACGGCCGGGTCGGCATAGCTGCTGGCGTTGGGCGGCTGGAACTCGGCCCTGCCCTGCCATGCTCTCATCAGGCCGTCCGGATCGCCCCGGTAGAGATCGATGACCCGCTGGGCGAACAGCGCGTTCACCGCCACCACCGGGCCCACCCGGTCGCGCACCAGCTCCCGCGCCCGCATGATGGTAGGGCTGAACAAGAACGGGTGCGCCACGCTCAGCAGCAGCCCGCGCTTATCGGCCATCTCGGCCAGCTCGCGGGCGTGGGCCGCCTGGAGCATGAACGGCTTTTCCACCAATGTGTGCAGCCCCCGCTCCAGCGCCAGCTTGGCTTGCGCATAGTGCACGTTGGGCGTGGTGGCCACCACCACGGCATCCAGCGAGCACTCGTCCAGCATCCGCTCCACGTTGTCATACCAGCGGGGCACTCCATAGCGCTCGGCCTGGGCCTGCGCTTTGGCGGCCGTGCGGCTGTACACGGCCACCACCTCGGCGGCCGGATCTTGGCTCAAGGGCGCCAGATGGCCGGTGGTGCCCCACCAGCCAACCCCAATGATGGCGATGCGTACGCGATCCATGCTCTGTTTACTCCTCGTGTGCTGTTGTTGTGACGGTGGGTGTCTACTCGTTGGGTGGTGCGATCTCGCGGCATAGCCGCTGGTAGGCCGCCACGATGGCGTCCATCCGCCGATCGGCCTCGACGTTGGGCACGCAGCGGGCGGCGGGGTCGGCGTCGTGCCAGGCGATAGAGCGCCGAATCCCCTCGGCAAAGGGCACCACGGCGCCATAGCCCGGCACGGCCCGCTTGATCTTGGTGTTGTCGAACACCACGCTATGGGCCTTGTCTCCCAGCAGGCTGGCGCCCCAATCGGGCGCCAGCGCCGCGATCAGGTCCGAGGGAATATGCACGATCTTGGCCTCCACCCCCGCCGCGGCGGCAATGGTCCGATAGATCTGATCCCAGGTGAGCACCTCGTCGCTGGTGATGTGATAGGCCTCGCCCCGCGCCTGTGGCAGGCCGAACAGCCCCACCAGCCCGACGGCGAAATCGGTGGTGTGGGTCATCACCCAGAGCGAGCTGCCGTCGCCGTGCGAGATGATCGGCTGGCCCGTGCGCAGGCGATGCAGCACGGTATAGCCGTGCCCGCCCACGCCCGAGGGGATCCAGGTCGGCCCATAGGTGTACGAGGGTCGCACGATGGTGACGGGAAAGCCCTGTTCGCGATAGGCG
>CAZUZB010000020.1:7276-11142 GCA_964624695.1 uncultured Anaerolineales bacterium
CGCACGCCGGGCGCCGCCATGTTGGGGCGTTCCACAAACACAGCTCCCTTGGCTTCCAGGTCGGTCGCCAGCGCGTCCAGCTCGGCCACCACGAACCCAAAGTGGTCCAGCCCAAATCTCGGCTGCACCGAGCGGGGCAGAGGTAGCTCACGCTCGAGCTGCCCGTGGATGACCAGCGTCGTGCCCTGCAAGTCCAGCTCGTGTTCCAGCGAGCCGCGAAACTGGCGCGTGGCCACCAGCCGGGCGCCCAGCACCCGCTGGTACCAGGCCGACGTGGCGTCCACGTCCTGCGCTTTCAGGTGAATGTGGGGGCAGGATAGGCGTTGCATGGCGCTCCTATGTGGGTGAATGGGCTCCCGCGAACCAGGCCGATGATAGCACAAGGACCCACGCCATCCAAGGCTGCGTTCCCGCCCAAACTCGTGCCCCCAGGTTTCAAGACTGTAACGATTTTACGCTCTCTTTGCTTGCTCCCGGCCGCCAGGTGTGTACAATGCGCGAGAGAGCAGAGGAGGAGGGCGTCCCGATGTGGCTTTCCGTCAATATGCAGCGCGTCGTCGAGTTCCTGGTCGGCCTGCTGGAAACCCCCAGTCCCACCGGCTACCATGAGGAGGCCATGCGGTACGTCCGCGAACGTATGGATGGCCTTTCGCTAGAGGGCCTGGCCCTCAGCGAGACCAACAAGGGCGCGCTGATCTGTACCTGGCCCGGCGAGCGTGACGATGCCCCCCGCGCCGTCAGCGCTCATGTGGATACCCTCGGCGCCATGGTGCGCGAGCTCAAGCCCAACGGACGCCTGCTCATGACCCAGATCGGCGGCTATGCCTGGCAGTCCGTCGAGGGCGAGAACGTCACCGTCATCTCGGTCAGCAGCGGTAACCGCCACACCGGTACCGTGCAGACGGTGACCCCCAGCGTGCACACCAGCGAGGACGCCGACAAGGGCAAGCGCGAGGACGAGCGCATGGAGGTCCGCCTGGATGCCCGCGTCTCCACCCGTGAGGAGACCGCCGCCCTCGGCATCGAGGTGGGCGATCTGATCGCCTTTGCGCCCCGCGTCACCGTCACGCCCACCGGCTATGTCAAAAGCCGCCACCTGGATGACAAGGCCGGCGTGGCCGTGATCTATGGCGCCCTCATGACCATGCGCGACCTGGGGCTGCGCCCCGCCCAGACCACCTCCTTTTTCATCAGCAACTATGAAGAGGTGGGCCACGGCGCCTCCGCCGGCGTCCCCGCCGCCGCTCAAGAGCTCCTCGTCATCGACATGGCCGCCGCCACCACCGGCGAGCACCAGAATTCCGACGAGTACTCGGTGGGCATCTGCGCCAAGGACTCCTCGGGCCCCTATGACCTCGGCGTGCGCCAAAAGCTGACCCGCCTCTGCCGCGAGCACCAGATCCCCCACAGGGTGGATACCTTTCCCCACTATGGCAGTGATGGCAGCGCGCTCCTGCGGGCCGGCGGCGACGTGCGCGTCGGCCTCATCGGCCCCGGGGTGGATGCCAGCCACGCTTACGAGCGTACCCACCGCGACAGCCTCGACGCCACTATCTCGTTGCTGATCCGCTACCTGCTCGATCCATCCGCGTGACCTCACGCTCTCCGCAGGGCAGGGGGATGCCCACACCCCTTGCCTGCATGGCCGCTTGCCCTCGGCTGGCGGCAACCTCTAGATCTGCGATGCTGGGCGTTCGCTGTGGTCAACGGTAGCATTGGAACGCGCTCACCTTCTTTGCTATAATGACGCCAGTCTGTGGTCAAAGGATCGAGACACCTCCGGATACCCCGCGGGAGGACAGGCGATGGCACCCGAGAACGGCGAGGCGCTTCAGGGCCGTGTGGCTCGGTCTCAGCTCGAAGAGGGCATCTTTTTGGCGCGTAACGGCGACCGCGATGCCGCGCGCTCGATCTTTACGCGGCTAATCCGCCGCTCGCCCGAGGACGAACAGGCCTGGCTCTGGTTGGCCTACCTGGCCGATACCCCCGAGGAGAGTCTCCGTTACCTGGCCGAGGCCCGCGCCTTTCTGCCCGAATCCGACAGCCTGGCCGAGGCCGAACGCCAGGCCCGCGCCCGCGCCGCCGAGAGCCAGCGCGAGCTCGCCGCCGAGCGCCGGCCCGCCGCCCCCAAAAAGGCTGCCGAGAGGGCTGAGCGGGCGCAGGCTCCCGCCCAACCGGCCGTCGCGCGACGGGAGGCCTCCCAGGCCAGCCGCGCCGCCCGCGAGGGGGCCCTCGCCGCCGGAGAGCGGGTGCGTCACGTGGCTCAGGCCGCCCAGGAACGCTTGCCCGACGCGGACGACCTCGCCAAGGCCGCCCAGTCCATCCCCGAGGTGGCCCCGCAGGTGGTGCGGTGGGGCGTCTCCTTTGTCGCCGTCGCCGCCATCGTGGCCTTTATCTGGCTGGGCGTGGCGCCCCTGGTGGGCGGCCACTCCCGAACCGTGCCGCCGCTCGTGCTGGCCGAGGGCCCCATGGCCTCCGAGATCGCCTCCAGCGCCAATGACGCCATGGCGTGGGACCAGCTCTGGAGCCAGGTGGAGCTCGCTCGCGCCAACGGCGATTGGCTCGCCGTCGAAGGTTACCTGGATGCGCTGCGCCAGGTGGGCTGCCCCGATCAGGACGCCCGCCAGCTCTTGGCTGAGGCCTATCGCCAGGTCGGCCTCGAGTACCTCGACACCGGCTCGCCCGAGGAGGCCAACCGCGCCCTCAACTGGGCCGTCCGTCTGGATGCGGGCAGCACCGAGCTGCAAGAGACCCGCCGCGCCGTGGACCTCTACCTCCAAGGCATCCAGGCCTTTGCCGCCCGTGATTGGGCCGACGTCGTCTATTCCCTGCGCGTGGTGGAGCGCCTCTCGCCCAATTTCCGCGACACCCGCACCATGCTGGCCGAGGCCTACTATCACGAGGGCGAGCGCGCCCTCGATGACGCCATCGCCTCCGAGACCGGCTTTGAGGATGGCCTCTATGACCGCGCCAAGGTCTATGCCGAGCGCGCCATCGAGATGCGCGGCAGCGACTATCCCGAGGCCGCTGACCTGCTCACGCGCGTCAACGACGCCATCTTCCCGCCGCGCCGCATCGAGCTTCAGCTCAGCAAGTTCCTGGTCACCGTCTATGAGAATCATCAGCCGATCCGCACCATGGTGGTCTGCGTCGGCCGCGCGTCTGCGCCCACGGCGGCGGGCCGCTACAAGATCATGAACAAGATCCCCATGGCCTATGCCTCCCAGTGGGATCTCGACATGCCCAACTGGATGGGCATCTATTACGTCGGCGATAACCACCAGGTGCAGAACGGCTTCCATGCGCTGCCGTTCCTTTCCAGCGGCGCGCGGCTCTGGACGCAAGCCCTGGGAACCCGTTGCTCCTTTGGCTGTATCGTGATAGGTATCGAGGACTCTGACTGGTTGTACGCCTGGGCCGAGGTCGGCGACGTCGTCATCATCACGCCGTAGCTGCGCCCTTCGGGGCTCGGCTCTCCTAGCAAAGGGTCAAGGATGGAATCTGATAGGGTCATCTCATCGACTGAAGAGGCGAATGTCTCCTGGCTGGATCGCGAGGTGCGACGGGAAAAGGTCCGCCTCGCCGAGCTCGTCGAGCAGGTCGACAAGCAGATTCTGGCTATCTCGGACCAGAGCGAGCGCGTCAGCGAGCTAGAGGAGCGCCTGGCCCGCCTCCAGGCCCAGCTCGTCCAGATGCCCGAGGTCCATGAGGCTCTCCAGAGCTCCCAGACCCAGGTGATGGGCTGGCTGGAGCAGGCCAAGACCGAGCAGCGGCGCCGTGAGACTGCCATGGAGGAGCAGCACCGCGCCGAGCGCGAGCACCAGGCCCGTCTCCTGCATCAGGTGCATGATCAGCTCGATCAGCAG
>CAZUZB010000020.1:11242-16614 GCA_964624695.1 uncultured Anaerolineales bacterium
TGGACGAGACCCAGGTCATCCACCAGGTGCGTGACGAGCTTACCCAGGAGCAGGCCAAGCAGGCCGAGGCGTTCCGCCGCGCCGAGGTGGAGCGCTCCAAGACGCTCACCGACTGGGGGCGCCGCATCGATGCCTACCGCCAGCAGCAGGATACCTGGGGCGAGCAGATCCGCTTCTTTGCCGATCAGTTCGAGCGCAACCGCCGCACCCTCCGCGAGGTGCAAGAGCTCTCCCAGCAGGTCAGCCAGCAGCAAGACCAGCTCCGCCAGGTGCAGCGCCTGGCCGAGGACCAGCTCCGCCGAGAGGCCGCCGAGTTCCGTCAGGAGATCGAGCGCACCCTCGCCAAGGCGGTTAGGCAGTGGGAGTTGACTCGAGACGAGCTCCTCGGCGCGGATGACGCTCTGGGCAAGCGCGCCACCGAGCTCGAGGCCAACCGCGAAAAGGATGTGCAGGTGGATGCCAACCTGGCCCACGAGATCGAGCAGGTGCGCGAAGCCCTGGATCGCCACGCCGAGCGCGTGTTTGCGGCGACGCATGAGCTGTTGGATCGCTTCTGGCGCACTCTCGCATCCTCCCGCAACGATCTGGACGCCCTCCTTGGCCCCAAGGAGGGCTGACGCGTGTACGTCATCGGCACCGCCGGGCACGTGGACCACGGCAAGTCCACCCTGGTGGAGGCCTTGACGGGCATCGACCCTGACCGCCTCCGCGAGGAGCAGGAGCGCGAGATGACCATCGATCTCGGGTTCGCCTGGGTGACCCTCCCCAGCGGCCGCGAGATCAGCATCGTGGATGTGCCCGGCCACGAGGACTTTATCCGCAACATGCTGGCCGGCGCCGGTGGCATCGATGGTGCCCTCCTGGTGGTGGCCGCCGACGAATCGGTCATGCCGCAGACCCGCGAGCATCTGGCCGTCTTGGACCTCTTGCGCGTGCCCCGGGGCGTCGTCGCCCTCACCAAGATCGATGCCGTCCAGGATCCCGATTGGGCCGACTTGGTTCAGGAGGAGGTGCGCGAGCTCTTGGAGGGTACCTCGCTGGAGGGCTCCCCGATGGTGCGGGTCTCGGCCGTCACCGGTCAGGGGCTGCCCGAGCTGGCCGCCGCCCTAGACGCCCTGCTCGATGATGCCCCACCTCCCGCCGACCTGGCGCGCCCGCGTCTGCCCGTCGATCGGGTCTTTACCATCGCCGGGTTCGGCACCATCGTCACGGGCACGCTGGCCGGCGGCCATATCGCTGTGGGCGATACCCTCTCCCTGATGCCCGGCGGGCTGCCGGTGCGGGTCCGCGGCTTGCAGATTCACAAGACGTCCGTCCAGCGCGCCGAGCCCGGCACCCGTCTCGCCGTCAATCTCGCCGGCATCGATCGTGACCAGATCGCCCGCGGTCAGGTGCTTTGCCGCCCCGGCTGGCTGGACGAAACCAGGCTGCTGGATGCCCACCTGCGTGCGCTGCCCAACCAGCGCTGGCCCATCAAGCACAACATGCCCGTCGAGTTCTTTGTGGGCACCAGCCGCACCCCCGCGCGGGTGCGCGTGCTCCAGGGCGATGCCATCGCGCCCGGCGAGCAGGGTTGGGTGCAGTTGCGCTTGCGCGATCCCGTGGCGCTGCAGCGCGGCGATCGCTTTGTGATGCGCATGCTCTCGCCCAGCGTCACCCTGGGCGGCGGCCTGGTGGTGGATGCGCGCCCCCGCCGGCGGCATCGCCGCGATGACCAGCGCACCCTGGCGCGCCTGGCTGCGCTCGCCGATGGCGACCCCGCCGCCGTGATGCTCCACGAAGCCTCCCGTGATGCCATCGTCTCCAGCGCTGTGGCCGTGCGCTCGAGCGGATTGGCGCCCGGCGTTGCCACCCAGGCGCTGGGAGGCTTGGTGCAAGAGGGGCGTGTCCGTGTTGTCGGCGCCGGCAGCGAGACCCTATCCTCCGGCCAAGACTTGCCCATCAGCGCCGCCGACCGCTGGGAGGAGCTCACGGGACGAATGCGCCACGTACTAGAGCTTTTTTACGAAACGAACCCATTACGGGCTGGCATCTCGTTGGAGGAGCTGCGCACCCGCTGCCGCGTGCCGGCTGGGTTCTGGGATGCCGTCATCGCCGCCGCCGCCGAGCAGGGCGTCGTCGAGGTGTCGGGCTCGGTGGCGGCGCTGGCCGGCCACCGCGTCGGCCTCAGCGAGGACGAGCAGCACGCCGTTGACGCGGCCATGGCGGCCATACGAGGCAACCCCTTTGGCCCGCCCTCCGTGGGCGATCTGGAGGCGACCCTCGGCCCGGCCCTGCTGGATCATCTGGTCGCCAGCGGCAGCTTGGTCAAGCTCAGCCCCGCCATCGTTTTCGACTGCGATGCCTACCGTGATGCCGAGCGGCGCGTGGTGGCCTATCTGGAGGAACACGGCCAGATCACCCTGGGCGAGGTGCGCGACCTGCTGGGCACCAGCCGCAAATACGCCCAGGCCCTCATCGAGTACCTGGATCGGATGCGCGTCACCAAGCGGGTGGGCGATGCCCGCGTGCTGCGGCGGTGAGGCCATGGCCGGCGACGATTGCGCCCCGCTGCGCCACGCGATGATGCTGCCTTGCCAACGGCCCCTCCCCCGGGCGACGTCCCCGTCGCCTATGGGAGAGGGGACGGGGGTGGGGGATCCATGTGCGGGATCGTAGCGCGTACTCTCTGCACTAGTCCCTACCGGAGGTCGTAGCGTGCCTTTCGATCGCCTGGAGCTCGGCCTGGATCCCATCGCCGCCCGGCGGCTGCGCGCCCGCGCCGCTGCGCAAGCGACGGCGTTGGAGGACGTGGCTCGCCACGAGCTGGCTGCCTGGCTGGGCGATTGGGGCACCCGCTACGTGGCGCATGCCGTGCAGCCTGGCGAGACCCTTACTGGCCTGGCGCGCCGCTACTACCACGATGTCGCCTGGGCCCCCGTCATCGCCGCCTATAACGGGCTGGACGGCGGTCGTGCCGACCGCATCGCCGTGGGCCAGGTGCTGCTGCTGCCCGAGCTGGGCGAGCCGCCCGAGCTGCCGCCGGGCGGGTCGCCCTATATCTACGGGCTGCATGATCGCGGCGGCGAGCACTATATGGGCTGGGCCGGTCGCAAGGGCTGGGTGGTCATCAGCGAGCGGCTGGGCGCCCGCCCCGACGATTGGACCAGTGCCTCCTATGCCGACCTGGCCGATGACGGTTACGGCGTCATTGTGCGGCTGAACCATGGCCATGGCCACGAGGGCACGCTGCCCGTCTCTGGCGCATACAAGGCCTTTGCGTCTCGCTGCGGCAACTTTTGCGAGCGCTCCTCGGGCTGCCATATCTGGATCATCGGCAACGAGGTCAATATGGCCTGGGAGCGCCCCGGCGGCCCCGAGCACGGCGAGGTCATCACCCCACGCCTGTATGCCGAGGCCTTTCGCCGCTGCCGGGACGAGATCCGCCGGCGGCCCGGCCATGCCGACGACCAGATCGTCATCGGCGCCGTGGCCCCCTGGAACGTCCAGACCGTCTATCCCGACAACCCTTCGGGCGATTGGATCATCTACTTTCAGCAGGTGCTCGACCTGCTGGCGGACGAGTGCGCCGGCATCGCCTTGCACACCTATGCCCGCGACGCCGACGCCGCCTCCATCACCAGCGAGGCGCGGATGGGGGCTCCTTTCGAGCACCGTCGCTCCATGTTTCGCACCTATATCGACTATATGGAGGCGATCCCGCCGCATCTGCGGCATCTGCCCGTCTATATCACCGAGACCGACCAGAACCAGCCCTGGCGCGATGACACCATCGGCTGGGTGCAGGCCGCTTATGCCGAGATCGACCGCTGGAACAGCGATCCATCCCACCAAAAGGTCCGCTGCCTGGCCCTCTACCGTTGGGAGCGGCACGATCAGTGGCACATCCAGGGCAAACCTGGCGTCATCGACGATTTCCGCCAGGCGTTGCGGCACGAATACCGTTGGCATCCGTAGGGCGACCCGTCGGCCAGCACATCCGTGAAGACGCCCCGCCGGTGCGTCTCCACCAGCGACATATGTAGGAGGCGAGGACCATGTTGGGACGTCTACGACCCAAGCGCGACGACGAGAACGCCGCGGACCAGGACGCCGTCCGCGCCCGCGAGCAGAGCGAGATCATCAAAGAGCCTCCCATGGAGATCGTCGGCAAGGTGTTCCAGCCCGACGAGTTCGTCCGCTATGTGGAGGGGCTGGATTTCGCCGAGCCGCGCCCTACCCGCATCTTTCTGCATCACACCTGGCGCCCCACCATCGAGCAGTGGCGCGGCAAAGAGACCATCTATGGCATGAAGGCCTATTACGAGCGCCAGATCTGGGAGGACCTCGACGGTCGCCTCCACGAGGGCTGGAACGCGGGGCCGCATCTGTTCGTCGCCCCCGATGGCATCTGGGTCTTTTCCGACCTGCGCTATGACGGCGTCGGCGTCCGCGGCCATAACACCGCTACCCGCCATCTGGAGATGGTCGGCGACTATGACGAAAAGCTGCCCAGCGGCCCCATCCTCGAGTACAGCATCGCCGCCCTGGGCATCCTGCACGTGCGGCTGGGCCTGGACGCCGCCAACCTGAACTTTCACCGCGACTATTCCACCAAGACCTGCCCCGGCAAGGCCGTCCAAAAGAGCTGGATCATCCCGCAGGTGCAGGCCTGGATCAAGGCCTATCGCGAGCGTAAGCTGGCCGAGCTGGGCGAGGTGCGGTCGGCGCTGGTGCGGCTGATCCAGGACCTGATGGTCCCCACCAACCCCCACGCTGCCCTGGCCCAGGGGGCCGAGGAGCGGGGCCTCTTGGGGGCGCTCACCCACGAGATCCCCATCGAGATCGACGATCGCGGCTATATCATCCAGCTCTACGGCGAGGCGCTGATCGTGCCGGCCGACGACTGGGACAAGGTGATGACCCTGGACGAGTTCGAGCGGCAAGAGATGGGCGTCCGACGCCAAGCCCCCGCCACCAGGGTGGTGGGGGGGCAGGTGCGCGAGCTGGCCATGAACCCGAAAGCCCCGATCCCGGGCGAGGGGAGCATGCGCTAGCCGTCTTGGGTGTGGCTACCAGCGGCCGCGGTGGACCATCTCCTCCGCTGCCCTGCGTAGCTTGGGGCGGGCCTTGTCGGCCGGGTAGCCCAGCGGCGTAAAGGCGACGGGCAGGATCCCCTCGGGCAGCCCCAGCACCTCCCGGGCGGCCTCGGGATCGAACGCGCCGATCCAGCAGGTGCCCAGGCCCTGCTCGGCCGCCGCCAGGATCAGGTGGTCCATGGCGATGGCCGCGTCCACCAGGGCATAGCTCTGGCCATCCGATGCGCGCCGCCAGGCCGCCTGGACGTCAGCGCACACCGCCAATACCAGCGGCGGCTGGCTGTGGAACCATTC
>CAZUZB010000020.1:16714-30169 GCA_964624695.1 uncultured Anaerolineales bacterium
CCATGATAGCCGGAGAGCAGCCACGTGACAACCATCGATCCTGCCAGAGAGGTCTAGCACATCATGCGCATCATCTTTCTTGGGACCGGGACCTCCCACGGCGTGCCCGCGCTGGATTGCATGCTGGAGGGCTACCGCCGCTGCCCCCACGAGCTCTGCCGTCGCGCCCAGACCGACCGCCGCCTGGCGCGCACCCGCGCCAGCATCGCCATCGAGACCGAGCGCGGCGTCATCCTGGTCGATACCTCCCAGGACTTTCGCCAGCAGATGCTCGAGAGCCGCTTGCCGCGCATCGACGCGGTGCTCTATACCCACACCCACGCCGACCACGTCCAGGGCCTGCCCGATATCCGCTCCTACTGCCGCCGCCACGAGGAGCCCATCGGCATCTATGGCTCCTCTGAGACCCTGGCCGAGCTGGCGTGCGCCTTTCGCTACGTGTTCGCGGCCGGCGCCTATGTGGGCGGCGGCATCCCCAGCCTGGCGCCCCGCGAGATCGCCGCCCCCACCGAGATCATGGGAGTGATCGTGACGCCCATCCCCGTCGAGCACGGCCCCCTCAACGGCTGCTATGGCTACCGCCTGAACGACGCGGCCTACATCCCCGACGTCAAGCGGATCCCGGAGCAGTCGCTGGCGCTGCTGGCCGACCTGGACCTGCTGATCCTGAACTGCCTGCGGCCGCACCCGCACGCGACCCATCTCTCGCTGGAGGAGTCGTTGGCGTACGTGACCGCGCTGCGTCCCCGGCGCTGCCTGCTCACCCACATGACCCACAACATCGACCCGGCCGTGCACGGCAGGCTCCTGCCCAGGGGCGTCGCCTTTGCCCACGATGGATTGGTGGTCCAGGCCTAGTGGGCCGTGGATGCGCGCCTCGGGCTCACAGGCGCCAGGTCAGCACCGCGTTGCCCATGCGGCCACGGCCTCGTGCCTACCAGCGCCCATGGTGGACCAGCTCGCTGGCCGGGCGCTTTTCCCGGCGGCCACGCGGCACGTCCGCCGAGTAGCCCAGCGGCGTGAACGCCACCGGCTCGACGCCCTCGGGCAGCCCCAGCACCTCACGGGCGGCGGCATAATCAAAGGCGCCCACCCAGCAGGTGCCCAGGCCCTCGGCCGTGGCTGCCAGCACCAGGTGATCCAGGGCGATGGCCACATCCACATCGGCAAAGGTCTCGCCGTCCTCGCGCTTCCAACCCTGGTTGGGGATCGAGCACGCCGCCAGCACCAGCGGCGCCTGCGAGTGGAACCAGGCCGCGCTGTTGATCCGCTTGAGCTCGTCCTCGCGCCCGGCGGTCTCGATCACCACCAGGCCCAGGGCCTGCCGGTTGGCTGTGGTGGGCGCGGTGGCGAACGCCTCCAGGATGCGCGCCAACGCGTCCTCGGGCACCGCCTGCTGCCGATACGCGCGCGAGCTGAACCGGGCGTTGATGACCTCGTAGAACTCCATCTTGCCTCCTCCCCTATGGTCGCTAGGCACAGCATAGGGACTGGCTCTCCCCTTGGCAAACGTTCACGGGGGAGAACGACTGGGGTGACGGCGCGGCCGCGGCATGGTAGAATCGCCTAGGTCGATGGATCAGAGCAAGGGGTGATGGTGCGCCAATCTTGGGAGACCCTCCAAGCGCAAGACCTGACCGCCTCGCAGCGGGCGCTGGTGGCGTGGCAGCCGCCGCGCCCCGGCGCGGCCCTGTGGGGCCACGGCAGCGCGGCCACGGGCAAGAGCACGGCCCTGGTCTGGCGGATCCTTCGCCTGCTAGAGGCCGGCGAGCGCGCCGATCGCATCCTCTGCCTGGTGCCGCAGCGGGCCCAGGTGGAACGCTATGAGGCCATGCTGGCCTCGCGCCTGCTGGCGGCCCCCGATCCAGAAACCGGCCCTGGCTCCATGGCGGTGCAGATCATCACCTACTATGGCCTCTGCCGCCGCTTGGTGGCCCTGTTCTGGCCGGCGTTGGCGCCGCTGGCCGGCTTTGCGCGGCCCGAGGCCGAGCCCGTATTCCTCACCATCGAGGCGGCCGAGTACTATATGTGGGGCATCGCCGAGCCGCTCATCCAGCGCGAGGGCTACTTTCGCGAGCTCTCCATCCAGCGGGGACGCTTGCTCTCCCAGCTCTTGGACAATCTCAACAAGTCGGCGCTGGTGGGGTTCCCACCGGAAGAGATCGGCCAACGCCTGGCGCGGGCCTGGGTGGGCGAGGCCGAGCGCCTGATCAGCTACCAGCAGGCCCAAGAGTGCGCCCTCTCCTTTCGGCGCCACTGCCTGGATCACAACTTGGTGGACTTTTCGCTCACCACCGCGTTGACCACGTTGGGCCTCGAACGTGTCCCCGAGATGCAGGCGTACCTGCGGCGCCAGGTCGACCATCTCCTGGTGGATAACCTGGAGGAGAACGTGCCCGTGGCCCTGCGGTTCATCGGCTGGCTGCGCGAGGCGGCGCGTTCCACCGTGTTGCTCTCGGACGAGCCCGGCGGGTATCGCGTTTTTCTCGGGGCCGACGCTGCCATGGCCCAGGAGCTGGCTTCCGCGTGCGATGAGGCGCTGCTGTTCGACGAGCCGGTGGCCGGTGGAGCCGCCAGCATCGCGCTGGGTTGCGCGTTGGTGCGCGCTCTGCGCGCCGAGCCGCCCGCGTTGCGCGCGCCCGTCGCCTCGCCGCGCGATGCGGTGCTGGATCAGACCCGCGAGGACTATTGGATCACGGCCGCGCGCTGGGCGGCCCGCCACATTGCCGAACTGGTGGTCGAGCAGGGCGTGTCGCCCGCTCAGATCGCCGTCATCGCCCCCTATGTCAGCGATGTGATGCAGTTCGCCCTCCGCGAAGAGCTGGCCAGCGCCGATGTGCCGGTGCATCTGCTGCGGCCAGCCGCGCTGCTGCGCGATGACCCCGTCATCCGCGCCTTGCTCACCCTGACGCTGCTGGCGCACCCGCAATGGATCGACGAGCTGGGCCAGGGCGCGTTGGCCCCCCGCGTTCAGGACCTCGGCTGGGCCCTGGCCAACCTCATCCACGGGCTGGATCCGATCCGCGCGGCCCACCTGGCGCGTTCCGCCCTGGATGCCCACCTCTATGAGCTCAAGCCATTGGATGAGGACGATGGCGGCGAGTCTGGCCGTGTCTGGGAACGGGTCGGCTACCAGGTCCGCCCCCTCTACGGGGCCTTGCGCCGCTACATCGCCGCGTACCGCACCGCCGCAGACCCCCAGCCCGTGGATCAGTTCCTCTCGGGCATGTTCGGCGCGGTGCTCTGCCAGCCCGACTATGCCTTTGCCGTCGATCCGGCGGCCGCCCGTTCGCTGGGCAAGCTGGTGGAATCGGCGGCCAAGTTCCGGTCCGCCCTCGCTGTGGGCCAACAGGACGTCTCCGAATCCGCCCGCCGCTATGTGGAGGCGGTTCTCAGCGGCATCGCCAGCGCCGACTATCGCGCCGATTGGGCCACCGAACCTATCTCTGGCGTGGTGCTGGCGCCGGCCTATGCCTACCTCACCCGCGATCTCCATAGCGCCTATCAGTTCTGGCTCGATCTCGGCTCGGTGGGGTGGTGGACTCGCCCCAACCAGCCGCTGACCCATCCCTATGTCCTATCGGCCCGTTGGCCCAAGGAGGCCGTCTGGACCGAGGCCCACGAAGAGGCCGAGCGCCAGCAGGGATTGGTGCGCGTGCTCTATGGGCTGGCCGTCCGTTGCGGCCAGGGTGTCTACCTGGCTTCCTCGGACCTGGGCCTCTCGGGCGAGCCGGCCGATTCGCGGCTGGAGCGGGTGCTCCTGCGGGTCTTGGCGAAAGGGGAGGGCGATGGCGCTGCTTCCTGAGGATCGAACCCTCTATGGCTATCGCTTGCGGCGGCATCAGTGGCAGGTGCTGGAGCGCATGCGCGCCACGGCCGCCGACCACCCGGCCCGTCTGGCCGTGGCTGCCGTCCCCGGCAGCGGCAAGACCCTCACCCTGGCCATCCTGGCCGCCGACCTGATCCTCTCCGGGCGGATCGGCGACGAGGGCGAGGTGCTGGTGGTCACCGTGCAGAACGCGGCCGTGGCCAATATCAATCAGCGCATCCGCGCCATCCTAAAGAGCGCCGACGTGCCGCCGGTGGGCTTTCGGGTCTGCACCCTGCACAAGCTGGCCGCCGATATCGTCCGCGAGCGCGCCGATCTGGCCGGCGTCTCCGAAAGCCTGACCATCGTCGATGACGGCGAGTCGCGGCGGGCCCATCGCTACGCCGCCGATGCCTGGATCAACGGCAACCGCGACTGGTGGGAGAGCTTTGTGCCCGATGGCACCGCCAACCAGCGAGAGCGCGCCCTAGAGACCTGGCGCGCCAAAACCGAGGACGTCAGCAAAGAGATCACCAAGCTCTGCAAGCACCTGCGCTACCCGCCCGACCGCGCCAGCACCCTGGTGGAGCGCGACGGCGGACCCTTTTTGCGGATGGGCGTCGCTCTCTATACCCAGTACCAGCGCTACCTGCAGGCCCGCGGCGGCCTGGATTTCGATGACCTGATCTGGCGCGCCATGGATGCCCTGGCCCAGGACGTAGCCTTTCTTCACGCGCTCCGTCAGCGCTGGCCCTACATCCTGGAGGACGAGGCCCAGGATAGCTCTCCTCTCCAGCAAGAGATCCTCTCGCTGCTGGCCGGCGACGCGCTGGCCTGGGTGCGGGTGGGCGATCCCAATCAGGCCATCAACAGCACCTTTACCGCCGCTGACCCGCGCTACTTCCGCCATTACCAGCGCGAGCCCGGCGTCGCCATGGTCCGCCTGCCCGAATCCGGCCGTTGCGCCCGGCCCATCATCGACCTGGCCAACGAGCTGGTGCGCTGGGCGGTGGCGTCTCACCCTGTTCCAGATATCCGCGCCATGGCCTTTGAGCCGCAAGAGATCGAGCCGACCGGCCCCGGCGACGCCCAGCCCAATCCGCCAGCCGAGGACGCGCACCTGGTGATCCGCCGCGAGCCGCTGGAGAGCGCCGAGGAGGAGGCCCAGTCCCTGGCGCGCTGGGCCGCCAGCTATGTGCGGCGGCGGCCGGATCGCTCCGCCGCCGTCCTGTGCCCCGCCAACTGGCTCGGCACCATGGTCGTCGAGGCCCTAAAGAGCCTCGATGGCCCGCCCGTCCTCGTCGACGACCTGCTGCGCTCCACGCCGCGGATGCGTCAGGTAGCCCGGGTTCTCGGCCACGTCTGCGCCTACCTGGCCGACCCCACCCGTCCTTCGGCGTTGCGGCGGCTCTATGTGGCCCTCCAGGACGATGACGACGCCGAGACCTCGTCCGAGGTGCTGCGCCGCCGCCGCACCCTGCTCAACAGCCTGCCTCCGGAGCGAGCTCTCTTTCCGCAGACCACCGGCGCTCTGCGCGACGAGCTCCCCCCCGGCGTCGAGGTAGACGCCGACGACCTCGACGATCTGGAGCGCTTTTCCCTGCGGGTGGCGCGCTGGGTTCGCGCGGCCGGCCTGCCCATCGACCAGCTCCTGCTGACCATCGGCCAGGATCTGCTTGACCAGGATTGGGAGCTGGCTCTCTGCCACACCATCGCTGCGGGGTTGCGCTCGGCCGGCGAGCTGCATCCCGAGTGGCGCCTGACCGAGTACGCCGTCGAACTAGATGGCGTGGCCAGGAACAAGATCTCCATGAGCGGCCTCTCGTTGGCCGACGGGGGCTATGCCGCCCGCCCCGGTGCCGTGGCCGTCACCACCATGCACAAGGCCAAGGGGCTAGAGTGGGACGCCGTCTATCTCATGTCCGTGGATAGCCTCGAGTTCCCCACCCACCTGGACGATGCCTTCCGCGACGAGCCCTATTTCATGCCCGGGCGGGCGCCCAGCGTCGAGGCTCGCAAAGAGCTGGAGCATCTGGCGCGTGACGAGCCGATCCTGGCCGTGCTGGATGTCCGCGCTGAAGACCCCATCGCCGCGTCGCGCCTGGAGACCATCGCCGAGCGCCTCCGCCTGCTCTATGTGGGCATCACCCGCGCGCGCATCGACCTGTGCATCACCTGGAGCCGGCGCGGCGGCGGCCGCGCTGTGGAGGCGGCCGAGCCGCTGCTGGCCCTGGCTGAATTCGCGGAACGAACCCAAGGAGGCGGCCAGTGAGCGACCAACCACGCGGCCTGCCCGCGGGCTTTCTCTTTAGCCAACACAGCCTGAACACCTACAGCCGCTGCAAGCGCCGCTTCTGGCTGCGCTATGTCGCTCGGCTGCCCTGGCCCGTCCCCGAGGGCGATGACCCCTTGGAGTACGAAGCTCACCTGGAGCGTGGCCGCGTGCTGCATCAGTGGATTCAGCGCCATCTGGTGGGGCTGCCCGTCTTGGCGCGGGCTGGCGATGACGAGCTTCAGGCCTGGTGGCACCGCTACCTGGGGTTCGATTGGAGCATCCTGCCCAGCGGCCTCCGCGAGCCCGAGCTGCCGGTCATTGTGGCCTTGGGGGGGCACCGCCTCTATGCCCGCTACGATCTGGCTGCTGTGGATCCGGGCGGCCGCGTGGTGGTGGTGGACTGGAAGACCCTGGGCTCGGTGCCGTCGCTGGCGACGCTGGAGCGCCGCGTGCAGACCCGCGTCTACCTCTATACATTGGCGCGGACGGCGTCGTCCTTGCTGGGTGGGGAGGTCGTGGCGCCCGATCGGATCAGCATGCTCTACTGGTTCGCCACGCGCCCAGAAGAGCCGGTCTGGGTGCGCTACGATGCCCAGGCCTTTGAGGCCGATGCCTTGCGGCTGGAGGCCATGATGACCGAGATCGCTCAACAGCCTCGGGCGGCGTTCACCCGGACGGAACGGCTGGCCCAGTGTGCCCACTGCAACTATCGCACGCTGTGTGAGCGCGACGCCCTGCCTGCCGCCGCGGTTTCTGGTGATGCCGACTGGCTGGACGAGGAGCTGGCCGCGGCGCTGGACTTGGCCGACATCCCCGAGGTGCCCTACTAGTCGCCGGCAATCCCGCGATCGCGGGTGTACTCGATCAGCAGATTGTGCAACGCCTCCCGTAGCAGCTCGGCCTCGCTAACCCCTTCGGCCTCCGCCAGCTCGGCCAGGCGCCCCAGTTGCCCTGGCCCAAAGTGGCTGGTCTTGGCGACCATGGGCTGGGGCTGCGCCAGGCGCACGCAGTTGCCGCCATCCTCCTTGGCGCGAAAGACGGCCTCCTCGGCGTGGCGGGCCAGTTCCCGGGCTGTGCTGGCGTGTGACGGCATACCGGCCACACCGGCCGAGAGGCGTATCGGCGTGGGGCTGCCGCCGGCGGTCAGCGGTGGCATAGCCGCCACCGCGCTGCGGATGCGCTCCGCCACCAGGAACCCATCCTCCAGGGCGACGCCGTCCAGGCACACCATGAAACTGTCCATCTCGCGCGCCAGCAACCCTTCGGGCGCGTGTTCGCGAATGGTCCTCAGCACGGCCAGCACCGCCTGGTCGCCCGACTGGCTTCCATGCACGGCGTTGATCACCCGCAGGCCATCCAGGTCCGCGTGGATCAACGTCAGCGGCTCGCTGGAGCGCGCCAAGCGCCGCTTCAGCCGCTCGATCAGCCCTCGTCGGCGCGGCAGGCCCGATAGCTCTACGCTGGCTTCCACCGGCCGCCCGCTGTCGCACGGCTCTTCCAGCGCCCGGCAGCGGACCTCCTCGGCCAGCCGGGCCACGGCCTCTTCGATGCTCTCACTGCCTACCTCCCAGCTCCCCAGGGCCCAGTCGAACCCTAGCCCCTGAGCATGGGCGCGGTTTTCGATCTCGCACATATAGGCACGCGCTTGCTCGGTGCCCGCCTCCTGCTCAAACACGATGGCGATCTCGTCGCCCGAGAACCAGCGGGCCACGATGTGTTGGTGGCGCCAGGCCGTGTCGAACGCGGCCCGCACGCGTGCATCCACCTCGGCATAGCCGTACAGCAGGTTGAGCGAATGAATGGCCTCCAGATCTGCAAAAGCCACCTGCCGGATGCCGTTCTCCAGCGATCGGCAATAGCGGAGCAGGGCGTTGCGGGTGTACATGCCGAAATTCGTATCCCAACCGAGCTCGGCAATCTCGGCTTGGAGCATGGCGATCTGACGGGTTAGCTCGGCGACGCGTTTGGCGGTGGTGGTACTGCTGCTCATGGTCTGTCCTTACCGTGGATGATAATATGCCACGATCATATAAGTATAAACCTCAAATAGCAATACCTTTGTATATGGTTTTACACGTTTCTTACGGCAGAGCTCGGGGGAGCGCCAGAGGCGCGGCGAATCAGGCGGCAAAAAGCAGGGGCGCTCGCCCGATGCCAGGCGAGCGCCCCTGCCAAGGGGTGGGGAGACAGGCTAGCCGGCCTCGGCGACAATCTCCTCGCGGAGGCTCTGCAAAAAGGCGGCGCTGTGTCGGCAACGCATCTCCATCATGCGGGCGCCGTCCAGCGCTTTGGCCGAGGAGGGGCGGGGGTGATGCTGCATCACCTCGAACACCCGGTTGCCCTTTTCCAGGAGCCGCAAGAATCGCACCATATCTACCGGCGTCAGCTCTGGGAAGCTTCTGATGAACGCCTCATCCCATAGCGGGATGCCGATGCTGCCCCAGCCATCCTCATAGTTGAGATGGATGTCCGGGTTGTGCTGGTAGAGCAGGGTGGTCACGGCCTTCATGTCCACCAGGCCGGTCCCCAGCGGCGCGCCAGCCTGCCAGGTGTAGCCCTGGTCGGTCGTGTGGATGCACCCGTCCTTGTAGTGGGTGGAGGCCGCATAGGGCGCCAGCACTCGGGCCGCCTCTACCGGATCCTCCAGCAATCCCAACGGGTTCGCCGTGTCCAGGTTCACCCGCACCGCGGGCGAATCCACCGCCTCGATCAGGCGGGCCAGCTCGCGGCTGGTCAGGTCCACGTGCAGCTCCACCGTGATGGTCACGCCGTGGTCGGCGGCCATGGGCGCCAGCCGCCGCAGCACCGCAGTGGTGGTGGCGTACTGCTCCTGGAAGCTGGGCGATTCCTGCATCCGCAGGGGGAACAGGCCAAAGCAGGTGTTCAGGATGTCCGCCTCCAGCCGCTCTGCCAGGGGGAATAGCGGCTCCCAGCCGGCCACCATCTCGTCCACCGAGCGGGGCGCCTTGCCGGGATTGATACCGCTGCCGGTCAGCTCCAGATACAGGTCGTGATCCCGCTTGTAGGCCATGAACTCGGCCAGATAGGCCTCCGACTGCTGGCCCAGCGCCGCCGAGTTGAGCTGGCCGCCTTCCAGCCCATAGTCCACGATCTTGTGCAGGATCTCGATCGGGTCATTGGTGATCAGGGTGATAGTGAGGGCATCTAGGCCGATTTTCATCAAGACTCCTCATGCTGGATGGTATAAAGCGAGCCCCGCCACGAAAGCGGGGCTCTGCGCGACCGACGAGCGCCTATGCCTTGATGGCGCCACTGGTGACGCCCTGGATATAGTAGCGCATGCCAAACAGGAACAGCAACAGCAACGGGATGGTGGCCACGGTGTAGGCCGCCATGCGGGGGCCCCAGTCTGTGATGCCATGCTGCGAGGTGAACTCGCGCAGACCCACCGAAACCACCTGCTTGGACGGGCTCGAGATGGTCAGCAGCGGCCACAAAAAGTCATTGTAGGTGCCAACCAGGTTCATGATCGCCAGCGTCACCATGATGGGCCACGAGAGTGGCACCGCGATGCGCAAGAACAGCTCGACCTCTTGCGCGCCGTCCATCCTGGCGGCCTCGAACAGCTCTTGCGGCAGCCCGGCGAAATAGCCGCGACAGATCAGGATGCCGAACACCTGCCCGCCGGACATCCAGGGCAGAATCAACGCCCACCGCGTGTCGAGCAGGCCAAAGTCGTTCATCAGCATAAAGCTGGGGAACAGCGTCATCATGCCCGGGATCATCATCAGCGAGATTACCACGATGTAGAGCGTGTCGCGGCCCGGAAAGCGATGCCGCGCAAAGACATAGCCGCTGATCGAAGCCAGGATCACCACGCCGAACATGGAGCTGACCGAGACGATCAGCGAGTTGACGATATAGCCCCACATGGCTCGAAAGCCCGCCACATAGTTCTGCCAGCGGGCGGGATTGGGCAGCGCCCAGAACCGGGCATAGATCTGCCCATTGTCCTTGAGCGACATGGTGAGCATGTTCATGATCGGGATCAGGGTTAGGCAGGCGATCAGGATCAGGCCCAGGTGCAGGAACGCCTGGCCAACCCTCTCTCGGGCTTTGGCGCCGCCCCTGGGGTGCCCGGATATCATTTCCTTGGGCAGTAGCGTGGTTGGCGGGATCATGGGGGTTGCCATCGATTCTTGTCCCTCCTTAGGCCTGGAACTCGGTCTCGCTGCCGCGGATGTACTTTAGGTTGAGAATGGTCCCCGTCAAGATGACCACAAAGAGCAGCGTGCCGATGGCTGACGCCGACCCCATGCGGTCAAACAGGGTGGCCTGATAGTACATTTCCAGGGCAGGTGTATAGGTCGAGTGGCCCGGCCCTCCACCCGTCGTCAAAAACACGTTGCCGAACGCCTGCACACCTCCGATAAAACCCAGGATGACCAACGTCTTGATGGGCGTCAGCAGCAGCGGCAGGTCAATGTTCCAGAACCGCTGGACAAAGTTGCATCCGTCCACTTTGGCGGCGTCGAACAGCTCGGTGGGTATCGCGATCAACCCGCCATAGAACAGCAGCAGGGCCAGCGCTCCCACCCACGGGAACCCCATAAAGATGATCGCCCACAGCGCGATCTTTTCATCGCCCAGCCAGACGCGCTGCAAGCTCTGCAGATTGAACAGGGCCAGCGCCTTGTTGAGCATGCCATAGTTGGGGTCATAGATGTTGACCCACAGCAGGATGCTGACGACGCCCGGCACCACCATGGGAAAGATAAAGATGGTCCGCCACCAGTACTGGGCCTTGGGAGAGGTCAGGTTGAAAATCAGCTCGGCCACCAGCAGTGGTGAGAGCAACTGCAAAAAGCCGGTGACGATGAACAGGACGGCGTTCTTGACGCCCACAAAGAGATACTCGTTGTTGAACGCGGCGCGATAGTTCTGCAGGCCGATCCACTGCGCCCTG
The DNA here is from genome assembly GCA_964624695.1 of uncultured Anaerolineales bacterium. Lineage (GTDB taxonomy): Bacteria > Chloroflexota > Anaerolineae > UBA1429 > UBA1429 > DAIRUQ01. Next base: position 27,725 of record CAZUZB010000020.1, read on the forward strand.
AGTCCGGGGGTCCAGCGGGTGAACCCGTGGTATAGGCCCGAGACGGCCGGATAATAGTTGAGCGTGAGCAAGAGGGCGAACGTGGGCAGCAGCATCAGGTACGAGATGCGCGAGCGCCACATGGCTGCCAGCAGCCGCCGCGAGGGCGCCAGCGTCTCGTGCCAGGCGTGCCGTCCCCATGCGGTGGCGCTAAAGAGCACCGCGAAAAAGGCGACGACGATGGCGATGCCGGCCCCCACGCCGATGATGAGGTTCCGTCGCGCCCGGGCTGCCCCCGTCACCAGATCCTCAAAGTGGGCCCGGTCGATCACCCGCAGGAGGTTGTCTTGGCCCCCATAGGCCAGCAGTGACCCGTCCTGCGAAACTAGGATCGCCTCGATGGGCTGTTGCGAGACGTCGGCGGTCTGCTTGACGTTCCCCTCGGCGTCGTAGACAAAAATGTTCCCATAAGAGACGCCCGCCATAACGACCTGGCCGTCGGCGCTCATGCCGATGCCGCGCGAGCGATCGCCGGTGCCGGAGCGCTGGGTCTCATGGCGCCAGATCACTTGGCCCGTGGCGCCGTTCACATACACGATCGAGCCATACTCGAGGGCGGCGGCGATGCGCGCTCCGTTGGCCGAGACGGCGACATCGCGCACATAGGCGTTGAGCTGGATAGCCAAAAGCTGGTCGCCATCCTTGTTCAGGATGCGGATCTGCGAATCACCCGTGCCCACCACAGGGCGGCGGTTCTCGCCAGTGCCATAGATATCCACGCAATAGAGGGGCATGACGAGGTTCTTGGTCCACAGCTCGGTGCCATCGCGGGTGAGCATGGTCATGGTGCGCCCCTCGTAAGAGATGCCCACGATATGCTCGCCGTCGCTGGTGATGGCGCAATCGATGAACCCGCGTGCCCCTTGAAACTCCCACAGCAGCTCGCCATCGCGAGTGAACAGGCGCAGTTGTCGATCCAGGTTGGAGGTGACGATCAGCGATCCGTCGTCGCTGACATCCACCCCCGTCATCGAGTTGCGTCCCCCATACTGCCATTGGAGGTTGCCTTCATCATCAAAGACGTACACATTGTTGTCGCGAGCGGCTACGGCGATCACGCCATAGTCCGCGGATGCCGCAATGGCAAGGATCGAGTTCTCGGCGGTATAGTCCCAGCTCACGCGGCTATCTGCGGCCACGGGCAGGGGTGTCAGGCAGAGCAACGCTAACAAAAGGCCGAGCAGATGTACGGCTCGGCGTCTTGTGATCGTCGGCCGCCGATGCCGTGCGCCATGCATGGCGCGAGGGCTTACATCCATGCTTCCTCCAACCTTGGACGATCGCTACAATCTGAGGTGAGAGGGTTGGGGCCCCTGCGGGCCCCAACCCTTGAGGTACATCGCCGATGGACTATTCGATCTTTTCCGGCTGCTTTTCCGGGCTATCCAGCGCTGCGAGCCCTTCGGCCCAGCGCAGGTGCTCGGTCAGCATCTCCTCAAAGTTGTCCATCAGGTTCTTCTGGCAGGCATCGAGAAACGCTTGGATCTCGATCTCGCCGTTAAAGAACTGCTGGTTCAGGTCCACCCAGGTACGCACGGTGGGCTGATAGTCGGCCATACCGCGCGAGCGCCAGTTCCCCGGGCCAGCCTTTTGCTGGTTGCCGATGAACTTGATGTTGGCGAAACGCTCGGCGTACACCGCCGGCAGCGAGACGTCCTTGACCACTGGCGGTCCGGCGATACCACCCTGCAGGTTGTTGGCGTCCAGCTTGTTGCGCAGGTAGATACCATAGCCTTGCGGGCTGGTCATGAACATCAAAAAGTCGATCTCGAGATCGTTCTGGGCCTGATCCTTCTTGGGGACGCCCCAGAAGCCGATGTTGACCTCGATGCTGCGCGCCGGCGAATCCACCAGCTCGCCCGTCATGGTCGGGAAGTTGAACGTACCGATCTCGAACACCTCGGCCCGCTCGGCGCCCGGCACCGGCGTGGCGTCCTCAGCGCCCGCGCCATAGGTGCCCTCAGCCAGCGACCGGATGTTCTTCTCAAAGCTGGTAAAGAACCAGGCGCCGTCCAGCCAGATGGCTGCCTGCTGTGTCAGGAACAGCGGCGCGGCGTCGGTGGTGCCGATCCAGCCAGGCTGGGTCATGGGACCGAACAGTTGCGCCAGGTTCTCGTACATGTCCCGCCAGCCGGGGCCGTTCACGTCGATGTCGCCCTCCCAGAGGGCCTTGTACTGGCGCACGCCGTTGAACGTGACCTTGTCGGCATCGTCGTTGAACGGGTCGGTGGGGTCGTACTCCCACTTGTCGTCGATCCCCTCGCGGAAGCACCAGTCGTCGGGCTGGCAGCGGGTGATCAACTGCTCATGCCGTGTGTACTGGTCCGAGTAGGTGCGGACCATCCAGCCAATGCGCATCGACCAGAAGCTCTGGTAGTCGCCCTCGATGGCGAACGGGATATAGCC
>CAZUZB010000021.1:0-2413 GCA_964624695.1 uncultured Anaerolineales bacterium
GGCGATGGCGGCGTAACACTTGTCAGTAGCATTCCCAGGCACTATAATGGATCTGAAGTGAGGGCAGAATCCACGGTGAGCGCCTCTGGGCGCCTCTCTTTATATGTGCGACTGGCACGGATGTGAGGGTATCGGGCAGATGGAACAGAAACCAAGCTATATCACCCCGGAAGGGCTGGAACGGCTCCGTGAGGAGCTGCGGAGATTGCGCGGGGAAAAGCGGCTCGAGGTGGCGCAGCAGCTTCGCGTCGCCATCGAGGCGGGTGATCTCAGCGAGAACGCCGGCTATGAAGAGGCCAAGCGCGAGCAGGCCTTTGTGGAGGGGCGCATTCTTGAGATCGAGCGGATCTTGGCCAACGCTCAGATCGTCCACGAGGGCGATGGGCGGGGTACGGCGACGGTACATGTGGGCTCGCGGGTCACCATCGAGGAAGATGGTTACGCGCCCGAAAAGTACCGCATTGTCGGCAGCGCCGAGGCGGCCCCGCTGGAGGGGCTGATCTCTAACGAGTCGCCCGTTGGGAAGGCTCTCTTGGGCAAGGCGGTGGGCGACGAGGTTGAGGTCAAGACGCCGGCTGGCGGCTCGCGTCGTCTCACCATCATCGAGATCGCCTAGGCCGGGGGCGCAGAGACATGGCAGACCAGGACCATCGCTCGCAGAGGATCGCCAAGATCGAGCAGCTCGTCGAGCAGGGATTGGATCCGTTCCCGGCTCGCACCAGCTATACCCATACCGCTGCCGAGGCCGTTGCGGCCTTTGAGGCCGCCAAGGACGGCGCAGAGATCGAGACGCAGGTGGTGGGCCGCATGGTCTCCCAGCGCGTCATGGGGCGGTCATCCTTTGCTCACCTGGCTGATGGCAGTGGCAGGATCCAGATCTACCTGCGGCAGGACGAGGTGGGTGAGGAGCTTTACGAGCGATTTCGCCGCACGGTGGATGTGGGCGATTTCGTCCAGGCCAGCGGGCATCTCTTTCGCACGCGCACGGGAGAGGTGTCGGTTCACGTCACCGACCTGCGACTGATCTCCAAAGCGATTAGGCCCATGCCGGAAAAGTGGCACGGCCTGCGCGATGTGGAGACACGCTACCGACAACGCTACCTGGACCTGATGGCCAATGAAGAGGTGCGGCAGATTTTCGTCGTGCGCAGCCGCATGGTCACAGCCATTCGCCGCTTTCTGGACGATCGCGGCTTTCTCGAGGTCGAGACGCCGATCCTGCAGCCGATCTATGGCGGGGCGGCGGCGCGGCCCTTTGTCACGCACCACAATGCTCTGGATCAGACGCTGTACCTGCGCATCGCCGACGAGCTCTACCTGAAGCGGCTCATCGTCGGTGGGCTGGATCGCGTCTATGAGATCGGCCACAACTTTCGGAACGAGGGGATCTCTACCAAGCACAACCCCGAGTTCACCGCCATCGAGATCTATCAGGCCTATGCCGACTATCACAGCATGATGGAGCTGGTGGAGAATCTCTATAGCGAGGTGGCGCGCGAGGTGGTCGGCAGCGCCACGATTAGCTACCAAGGACAAGAGATCGACCTGGCGCCGCCCTGGCGCCGCGTCACCATGCGCGATGTCATCATGGAGGCGACGGGGCTGGACATTGGCATCCTCTCCGCGCACAAGGCTCTGTGGGACGCCGTGCAACAACGTGGCCTGCAGGTGGCGCCGCAGCCTACGTGGGGCAAGCTGGTGGATGCGCTGTTTGGCGAGTACGCCGAGCCCACGCTCATCCAGCCTACTTTTGTGATGGACTATCCGCGCGAGATATCTCCGCTGGCCAAGAACAAGCCCGGCGAGCCCGATTGGGTGGAACGGTTCGAGTTCTTTGTCGCGGGGATGGAATCCGGCAACGCGTTCTCCGAGCTGAACGACCCGCTGGAGCAGCGGGCGCGGTTCATCGAGCAGGGGCGCGCCGGCGAGGCTGGGGACGATGAGGCGCACCCCATGGACGAGGATTTCATCACGGCGCTGGAGCACGGCATGCCCCCCACCGGCGGATTGGGGTTCGGCATCGACCGGATGGCCATGCTGCTGACAGACCAGACCTCGATCCGCGAGGTGATCCTCTTTCCCCAGTTACGCAGCCAGGAGTAGGGCTGGCAGGTTAGGTCTCGATGGCGGCGACGCGTTCCCACGCGCAGGCCAACGCCGCCTCGACGTAGGCAGGTTCGATGGCCCCTAGCGCCGACGGCGTCTCATAGATGCGTTCTGGTATGCGGATCTTTTGGGGATCGAACCCCTCTCGCAGCTTGAAGCGGTACTTGGCCGCCCAGATCTCTTCCCCCAGCGTTTGGAGCTCGTGCGGGCTGCGCCCCATTTGCATCAGCGCGAGGGCCTCTTGCGTAAGCTCGGGGGTATAGATCCCTCGGGCGAAAAAGCAGACCACGGTGCTCGAGAGGATCTG
>CAZUZB010000021.1:2513-17444 GCA_964624695.1 uncultured Anaerolineales bacterium
CGGGGGTATAGATCCCTCGGGCGAAAAAGCAGACCACGGTGCTCGAGAGGATCTGCCGCCAAGCCTCCTCCTCGATCAGCGCATCCACCAGCTTTTCCGGCGTGAGTGTCCCTTGCGAGGGAGCTTTTTGATCCAGGGCATAGCCGGCATTGTCCAGGTGGCTGTGCCGCGCCCCGATGAGGAACCCGATATGCCCTGCGGGCCCGGTGTGATAGCCCGGCATCTCGTTGCGGCCAAAGGCCAGGGCATATTCCTGCCCGCCGTACACCGCCGAGGCATGCTCCACGCCCTGGGCGAGCGCCTGGTAGAAAGGCGTTGGCTGAGAGACGAGCCGTTTGGCGGCCGCTCGATAAGCGGGCGCATCGCCCCAGCGCAGAGCGATGCCGTCGGTCTCGGCGGGCCTGACCACGCCCCGCTCCATCGCCTCGGTGGCCCAGGCGAGAGCGACCCCCGCGCTCATGGCGTCCATCCCCAGGTTGTCCACCTCGGCGATGAGCCGCAAGAACGCCTTGGCCGAGTCGATCCCGAGCATGGTGCCCAGGGCATAGATCGTCTCATAGTCATAGCCGATCATGGTCGTCTTGAAGAAATACGCCGCCTGCTCATAGGGCTCACGCACGGCAGCGATGTGGATGCATGCCACGGGGCAATGGGCGCATGCCAAGCGGCGCCCGAGATAGTTATCGGCCAGGGCCTCGCCCGAGAGCTCACGCGCTCCTTCGAACCGGGCGGCCTGGAGGTTCCTCGTTGGCAGCGCCCCGATCTCGTCCAGGGGCAGGACGTTGGCGGGCGTGCCCAGCTCATAATACTTTTTCATGACGGGCGAGGATACGGCGGCGTCATAGACCTGGTCATAGACGCGTCGGTAGGCGCGGGCGTCCGCCACAGGCAAGGCGCGATGCCCCGCCACCACGATGCCCTTGACCCGCTTGCTGCCGAGCACGGCGCCCAGCCCCAGCCGCCCAAAGTGGCGGTAGGTCTCGATGGTCACGTTGGCGTAGGGCACGAGGGCCTCGCCCGCCGTGCCGATACGCATGATGGTGCGCATCCCCGCTCCGGGCTCGTTCTCGCGGATGATGCGGCCCGCGGTCATGCTGGAGAGCCCCCAGATCGACCGCGCATCGCGAAAGCGGACGCGTCCTTCGTGGATGGAGAGATAGATCGGGATGTCGCTGGCACCCGTGATGACGATCGCTCCATAGCCAGCCGTGCGGATGGCCACCGCGCTACGCCCGCCGGCGTGGCTCTCTCCCAGGTTGCCCGTCAGGGGGGATTTGAACATGGCCACCGTTTTGCTGGCCAGGGGGAGCACGCCGGTCAACGGGCCAACGGCAAAGACGACCGGATTGGCGGGATCGTAGGGATCGATTCCGGCGGGGCAGTTCTCCTCCAAGAGGTGAATGGCCGCGCCAGCCCCGCCCAGGTAGGCATCAAACAGCTCGGGGCGCCGCTCCACGCGAGAGGTTTTTCGGCTCAGATCGATGTAGAGGACGTTCTCTAGCGGATCGTGGCTGAGCATGGCTATACCTCCACCAGCGTGAGAACCCCATGGGGGCAGTATCGAACGCAATAGCCGCAATGCACGCAGATCATCGGCTTGTCGATCTCGGCATCCCACTGGACCGCGCCGATGGCGCAGGCGCCAACGCACTGTCGGCATCCGATGCACCGTTTGGCGTCCAATCGGACTCCCCCGCCATCCTGCCGCAGGAGCGCATCTGTGGGGCAGACGGCGGCGCAAGGCGGATCGGCGCAGGCGTTGCAGACAATGATCTTGAACCCCTTTTCCATGCCGCCGGTGGAGCGGACGGCGATCGAGCTATGAGCCAAGCCGGCCTCTCCTGACCGGCGGGAGCAGGCAAAGATACATTGTTGGCAGCCAACGCAGAGCTCGCTATCGATGATGCGTAGCTTTTTCACCCGCCCCTCCTCAGATTGCCCCAGTCCGCGCTGCGATGGCTTGCGCTCTCGACCTAGTAGAGCGGTCCCTTGCGCAGCATCATGAATTCTTGATGGCCCGTGCGTTCGGCCGCGGTCTGCTGCCCGCTGGCCACAGCCAAGACTATCTCCCAGATACGCTCGCCCATCTCGGCCACGGTGGCCTGGCCTTCGACCACCTCGCCGGCGTTGACGTCCATGTCCTCGGCCATGCGCGCATAGGTGGCCGGGTTGCCGGTCACCTTGAGGACGGGCGTGATGGCGTTCCCCATGGGGTTGCCGCGGCCGGTGGTGAAGACGATCACCTGGCAGCCGGCAGCCGCCAAGCCGGTGACCGAGGCCAGGTCGTTGCCGGGCGTATCCATGAAGGAGAGGCCCGGCCGGCGCGGGAGCTGGCCGTAGGTGAGCACGTCCACCACCGGTGTGCTGCCGCCCTTGAGCACGTCACCCAGCGCTTTTTCCTCCACGGTGGTGAGGCCGCCGCGGATATTGCCGGGGCTGGGCTGCTTGCCGGTCATATCCTCGCCGGTGGCCTTGAGCTCGCGCTCGCACGCCTTGACCACGCGCTCGATCTGCGCGGCCAGCTCGGGAGTGGCGGCGCGGTCCATCAGAATGTGCTCTGCTCCCAGCAGCTCGCTGGTCTCGGGCAGGATGGCGCGTCCACCTGCCGCCACCAGCCGGTCGGCCATGACGCCGAGCGAGGGGTTGGCCGCCAGGCCGGACGTGGCGTCCGAGCCGCCGCACTCGAGGCCCACGGTCAAGGTCGAAGCGGGGCACGGCTGGCGCTCATATGCGGAGGCGCCCTCGGCAAAGGAACGGACGATCTCGATGCCGCGCGCGATGGTCTTGCGGGTGCCGCCCATCTCCTGGATGACCAGAAGCTCGGTGGGCGCCCAGCCCTGGGCGATGCGTGCCGAGAGGTCGCGGGCATCGAGGCCCTCGCAGCCCAGGCTGACAACCAGCGATGCAATGACGTTGGGGTGACGGCCCATCTGGGCCAGGAGCTGGGTGGCGACCGCCAAATCGGCGGAGGTCTCGCCGCAGCCGCCCGTATAGTCCACCAAAGCGGCTCCGGGCACGGCCGTAGCGACCATGCGGGCGACGTGCTGCGCGCAGCCGCAGGATGGGATCACGGCCACGACATTGCGCACACCTACGGAGCCATCGGGGCGTACAAAACCGGCAAAAGTCGTGTCGTTCATCGTGAGGCGTCCCCCCGAACGCTGGTAAGGTTGTGTGTATGGACATGCTCTCCGGCGGCGATCTCGGCGGTGGCGACGCCGATGGAGGCGCCGTACTTGATGACGTGTTCACCGGTGGCGATAGGGTGGATGGCTACCTTGTGGCCGAACGGGATCGGCTGTCGCGTGCAGAGCTCGGATGGCAGTGCCTCCGCGCAGAGCCGTTCGCCCTGCGCGAGGTCGCGGATGGCGGTAACAACCGAGTCATCTGGATGCAGGAGGAGCACATTGACGAGCATCATTGGATCCTTCCTAGAGGTTGCGCTTGGGTAGTTGTACCATGGGCTCCGCCTAGGGTCAACGCATCGGTTTCCCACCTGGTCGCGGGTACAGGCTTGTTTTGACAATAACGCCCCGCCAAGGGTACCATAGATGTGGGAGAGTGGGCCGGGCGGTCGCGTGGCGCCATGTGCGCCCCGAGGAAAGTCCGAACTCCACAGAGCACGGCGCTGGGTAACGCCCAGGCGGAGTGATCCGGCGGAAAAGTGCAACAGAAAGCAGGGCGCCGGCTAGGCCGGCAAGCGTGAAACGGTGGTGCAAGAGACCACCAGCGGGCCAGGTGACTGGCTCGGCTAGGCAAACCCCGCCGGGAGCAAGACCAAGCATGAGGCTGGTCCCCATGGGGACCACGGGCTGCTCGCCCGAGCCTCGGGTAGGTCGCAGGAGGTGCTGAGCAATCGGCGCCCTAGATAGATGGCCGCCGCCTCGGGTTCCGGGGCACAGAATTCGGCTTATAGGCCCGCTCTCCCTTTTCTCAGCTTCTGGGACATGCCCATCGGTCGTGGATGGCGCCTGGCGGCTCTCCTGTCTGCGCAGCGGTGAGGACGCCATGCTCCAGAGGTTTGACACTCGCTGTCAGCCATGGTACACTCTCCTTCTGTAATCCTTACTCTGCGGGGCGAGGACTCTTGTCTTGCCGTCGCACCAGGAGAATTGCCGAGGAAGAAACATCAGTAGCAGAGAGCACCGCATCAACAACGAGATCCGCGTCCGAGAGGTCCGGCTGATCGACGAGACGGGAAAGCAGCTTGGGATCTTTCCCACCCGCGAGGCCTTGAGGATCGCCGAGGAGCGAGGATACGACCTGGTCGAGATGGCCCCGCAGGCGGAGCCGCCTGTGTGCCGCCTGGTGGACTATGGCAAGTACATCTACGAGCGTAACAAAAAGCAGCGCGAGGCGCGCAAGGCTCAGAAGCAGGTCGATGTCAAAGAGATCCGTTTTCGCCCCAAGACGGCGGACCATGATCTCAATGTCAAGATCAATCAGGCTCGCAAGTTTCTCGGTGAGGGCGCGACGGTGCGGATCCGGGTGCGGTTTCGCGGGCGTGAGATCACTCATAAAGAGATCGCGGTTGAGCAGTTGAACCATGTCGCTCAGCAGCTCCAAGATGTGGCCTCGATTGACAAGACGCCGGCGATGGAAGGAAGAACGATGCTCATGGTGCTGACACCATCGGGCAAGTAACCAAGACCAGATATTGGAGGATTGAAATGCCCAAGATCAAAACGCACAAGGCTACGGCCAAGCGTTTCAAGGTAACGGGGACCGGCAAAGTAATGCGCACCAAGGCGGAAAAGCGCCACTTGAGGCGCAAGCGCTCCAAGCGCTCCTTGCGGGCCTCGTGGATGATGGAAGAGGTCTCGAACGCTGCCGAGTGTCAGCGGGTTGAGCGTCTGGCTCCCTACCTGAAGAAAGCCGACTAGCCCTGCCATCAGCGCAGCAGGAACTCGCATAGAGTGAGGGAAGAATAGTGACCAGGGTCAAGCGCGGCCCCGCCGCCAGAGCAAAACACAAGAAGGTTATCGCCTCTACCAAGGGGCAGCGCGGCACCAAGAGCAAGCTTTTCCGCCGTGCCAACGAGGCTCGCCTCAAGTCGCTGAGCTATGCCACGCGCGACCGTCGCAACCGCAAGCGCGATATGCGTCGGCTGTGGGTCGTGCGCATCAATGCTGGCGCCCGGCAGAACGGTATGAGCTATAGTCGGCTCATAAATGGCCTGCGGATCGCGGGCGTTGATGTGAATCGCAAGATGCTGGCGGATATGGCCGTGCGTGATGCGGACGGCTTTGCCGCCATCGTAGACGTGGCACGTCAAGCGCAGGCCGCTGAGGCCTAGCCGGTTCGGTGCCGCTGCGGGGTGCCATCACCAGCGCGCAGAACCGCCATATAGCCCAAGCTCGCGCTTTGGGCCGCAAGCGGGCACGCGATCGCGACCAGATTTGCCTCATCGAGGGGGTACGCCTCGTGGAGGCAGCGTTGGGCGCGGGAGTGGAGCCCGTTTTTGCTTTCCTGGAGGAAGGCTTTGCGACCGATGAGCGCCGTCTGTCGCTCGAACAATGCTTGATCGACGGCCCCTGGCCGACGTGGTACGCCTCGCCCGAGGCGATGCAGGCGCTGGCTGATACCGAGACACCGCAAGGCATCGCTTGCGTAGTGCCGATCCCCGTGACACCCGCCTCGCTGCCGTCCGACGCCTCGCTGGTCGTGCTGCTGGATGGCATGCGCGATCCCGGCAACCTGGGGACCATCTTGCGGACATGCCAGGCCTTGGGGGTCGATGCTGTCCTGCTCAGCAAGGACTGTGTGGATCCCTGGTCGCCCAAGGTGTTGCGGGCAGGCATGGGGGGGCATTTCGGTCTGGCGATCCATGCGGATCTCGCGTGGGAAGAGATCGATGCCCGACGCGGCGGTCTGCGCACGGTCGTGGCGGAGGCTGATGCTCCACTGATGTCATGGGAGTATGACTGGACTCGGCCGGTGATGCTCGTGGTGGGCGGGGAGGCCCATGGGGCCAGCGAACGGGCCGCCAAGCTGGCGGATGACCGGGTGCGCATACCCATGGTCCCGAGCGCCGAGTCGCTCAACGCTGCCATGGCTTGTGGCATGCTGCTGTATGAGGCGACCCGGCAGCGGGCGGGGGCCTAGTCGTTCGACGGGATGTTCAGCGCCTCTAGCAAAAAGAGCAGTGCCGCCCGGGCTGAAGCCTCTTTATTGGCGACACGATCGCCTTGCCACTGGTAGCGCCGGCAGCTCTCGCCCTGCGGGGTGCTAATGGCCACAAACACGGTGCCCACGGGCTTGCCCGGCACAGCCCCCGTTGGGCCAGCGATGCCGGTGATGGCTACCCCGACCTGGGCGCGCATCGAGGCGCGTACGCCTCGGGCCATGGCGCTGGCCACAGCAGCACTGACGGCGCCGTGCTCTTCGATGAGGGCCGAGGGCACCCCCAGCGCGTTCTCCTTGATGGCGTTGGCGTAGGCGATGATGCCCCCCACGAACGAGGCGGAACTGCCAGGGGTGTTGGTGATCCAGTGGCTCAAAAGCCCCCCCGTGCACGACTCGGCGGTCGCCAGGAGATATCCGCGTGCCTCCAGGCCTCGGCAGAGTCTCTCGGCCAGTTCGCTCTCTCTCACACGGCCCTCCCATCCGGCAGTCACGTCGTAGCCCAAGGTGACCTATTCTATGCCCGGGGGGGACAAGCACGCAAACGTTTTGGAGGCGCGCTGGGCCGTGGTAACATAGCAGGGTGCAAGGTATTGACGGGACGTGGCGCTATGTGGGATGTGATCGGGCACGAGTGGGCGGTAGAGCTCTTCAGCCGGCAGGTCGCTGCCGGCGACGTTTCGCACGCCTATCTGCTGTGCGGTCCCGCTGGGATCGGCAAGGAACATCTGGCCATCAGGTTGGCTGCCGCGCTGGCCTGCACGGGGCTCCAGCCGCCATGCGGGGAATGCGCCAACTGTCGCCGGATTCAGGCGAACGAGCATCCTGATTTCCGCATCGTGCGCGGCTCCAATGGGACGATCAGCATCGACGAAGTGCGCGATCTGCGACGGTTTCTGACCCTCTCGCCCTATCAGGCCTCACGTCGCATCGCGTTGCTGGTGGGCTTTGATGGCGCCACGATCGAGGCCTCCAATGCTCTGCTCAAGTCGCTGGAGGAGCCGCCGGCTCGCTCGGTGCTGATTCTGACGGCGTCGTCGCCGCAAGCGCTCTTGCCGACGATCCTCTCGCGATGCCAGGTCTTTCACCTGCGCCGGCTCTCTCGGGCGGCGATCGAGGAGGCGCTGCAAGCGCAACATGGGGTGCCAGCCGAGCGCGCGGCGAGCCTAGCCCGCCTGGCCGATGGCAACCTCGCCTGGGCGGTATCCGCCAGTGCAGATGCAGCCATCGTTGATCGTCTGGAGCAAGATGTCTCCTTGGCGATAGACCTGTGCCGCCATGGCCGCGCCCATCGGCTGAGCCAGGCCGAGGAGCTGGCCAAGCGCGAGGATCTTCCGCAGCTCCTTCAGGCTTGGGGCGGCTGGTGGCGCGACGTGCTGTTCACCGTGGCTGGCCAGGGAGAGATGGTCTCGCACATGGCGCAGCGGGAAAAGCTGGCTAGCATGGCAGCCGTCTATGGGGTTCAGCAGGCCCTTGAGGCGCTGCGCAGCATCGAGGATGCGCTGGATCAGATCGACCACCATGTGAACCCGAGACTAGCTCTCGAGACGATGCTGCTCCGCTGGCGCCGCCAGCGTGAGACTGTTACCAATCAGGAAGGACGATAGCCATGCCCACTGTCTGTGGTATACGCTTCCAGGGCGTTGGCCGGGTGTATTATTTCGCGCCCAAGGAAGGGCTCGATCTCGAGGCTGAGGATGCCGTCATCGTGGAGACCGCGCGTGGCCTCGAGCTGGGTCGGGTGGTCTTTGCCGAGCGCGATGTGCCCCCGAACCAGATCGTTGGTGAGCTCAAACCCGTGCTCCGCAAGGCGCGCACGGAGGAGCTGCTGGACGCGGTGCGTTTTCAGCACAAGGAGCAATCGGCCCTGGCTAGCTGCCGCGAGCGTGTTGCCGAGCTGGGGCTGCCCATGAAGATCGTGGACGCCGAGTACAGCTATGACGGCAGCCGCCTGACGTTCTACTTTGCCGCCGAGCAGCGCGTCGACTTTCGCGATCTGGTGCGCGATCTGGCCCGCTCATTCGGAACGCGGATCGATCTGCGGCAGATCGGCGTCCGAGATGAGGCCAAGCTGCTCGGAGGGATCGGCAAGTGCGGCCGATCCCTCTGCTGCGCCACCTGGCTGACCGGATTCGCGCCGGTCTCGATCCGTATGGCCAAAAACCAGAATCTGCCGCTGAGCCCCTCGGAGATCTCGGGGCAGTGCGGACGTCTGCTCTGCTGCCTCCGCTACGAGGAGGATCTCTATCGGGCCGTAAAAAAAGAATTCCCCAAAGAGGGTCGGACCGTGGAGACCGAGCTGGGCCCGGCCAAGGTGCTGCGGGTGGATGCATTGTCAGAGCAGGCACTCGTTCGCTTTGAGGATGGTAGCACCATGAGCCTGACCGCCGCCCAGTTGCGGGGCGAGGAACCCCTGGCCCCGCCCGACGCGATCAGCCTTGCTGACGAACAGCGCGAGGCTCTCCAATCGGTTCTCGCAAAGGGCCAGAGGGTGTCGAAAGAACCGCCTCCCGAGAGGGAGGCGTCAGCCGCCGCGGCGAGTGGCTCCAGCCGTCCGTCGCGGGAACAGGAAGATACGGCAAGAGACGCGCAGGAGAAAAAGCCGCGCCGCCGGTCCCGTCGGCGGAGACCACGCTCGCCACAAACCCGAGAGGACAAGGCGTCGCCGGAGGATGGATCGAGCTCTGAGGCGCAGGCATCTAGGGGCCGGTCGAGGCGCCGCTCGACGGGGGGCTCGTAGGTAGAACCGGGCAACATCTGGCAAAAGGCTTGGCATTCACCGGCCCGCGGTGGCTCGGGCGAGGACACTCTTTAGGGCTTCATAGCAGCTTGTGGGCACGTTCACGGCGCCCAGCAGGTTCTCTGGAATGACAGCCTCTCCGTGAAAGTCGCTACCGCCGGTGCAAAACAGCCCCTGGGCAGCGGCGAGCTCGACGATGCGGGCCGTTACCTCGGGTGGGTAGCCGGTATAGTAGGCCTCCAGCCCGTCGAGGCCGCAGACTGCCAGCTCGGCCACCACTGCGAGATGATCCGCCGGATGGGCCAGTACGGCGACCCCGCCCGCAGCGTGGATGGCCGCGATGGCCGCGCAGGGGCCGATCTTTTCACGGGGTACGTAGGCAGGGCAGGCCGCCCCCAGATAGCGATCGAAGGCATCCTGGATGGAACTCACATGGCCCGCCTCGATCAGCGCCGCTGCGATGTGTGGTCGCCCTACGGTGCCATCCCCGGCCAGCGCGCTGACCCTTTCCCAGCGGATCGGCACGCCGAGGCCGCCCAAGAGGTCCAGCATGCGTTTGGCTCGCTGGATACGTGAGCCGCGAGAACGCGCCAGCAACGCTTGGAGCTCGGCGTTAGCCAGATCGATGCCATATCCCAGAACGTGCAGCTCGCCGGCCTGGTGATGGGTGCTGATCTCTACGCCAGGGATGAGCAGCAGCCCTTGACGGGCGGCGGCAGAGAGCGCGGGCTCGATGGCGTCGGTGGTGTCGTGATCGGTGATGCCGAGGATGCGGACGTCTCGCTCGGCGGCAAGAGCCACCAACTCCTCGGGCGTCAGGGCACCGTCCGAGGCGTTGGTGTGGGTATGCAGGTCGATGCCCGGCGTCATCGCGGTTCGATGATCAGTTTGATCGCGGTACGCTCCTGGTCGCCGATGGCCACATCGGTGAATGCCGGGATGCAGATGATATCGATGCCGTCCAGGGCCAGGTAACCGCGCGCAATGGCGACGGCTTTGGTCGCCTGATTGACGGCCCCCGCCCCGATAGCCTGCACCTCGGCGCGCCCCTTCTCTCGGACCACGCCTGCGATAGCCCCCGCCACTGCCGTAGATCTGGAACGAGCGGATACCTTGAGGACTTCCATGGGAGGCTGTCTCCTTTGAGTGCTGCGACGCCTAACCAGCACGAAACGGCTCTGCAGGCTTACGGCTATAGACCGCGAGGACATCTCCAACCCTAGTTACAAGATAATCGAAATGTCATGCGCAATCAAGGGTGCCAGCGGATCTTGGGAGCCGAGGCCTTGACGGACTCGCTCTGTGTGGCATAATGCGCACACTCTGGCCGAGTCAAGAACATAGGAGAGCATAGGAGAGTTCCATGGCAGACCATGATCTCGAGCGGCGAGCAGCTTGGTGGATCCATGACCGATTCGGGATGTTCATCCACTGGGGGCTGTATGCCCTTCCAGCCCGTCACGAATGGGTCAAGCATCGAGAAGAGATCCCTGACGCCAAGTACGACGAGTACTTGACCCGGTTCGACCCCGACCTCTATGACCCCAAGGCGTGGGCCAAAGCGGCGCGCGAGGCGGGTATGCGCTATGTGGTGTTGACCACCAAGCACCATGAGGGCTTTTGCCTGTGGGATTCCGCGCTGACGGACTACAAGGCGCCCAATACCCCCTGTGGACGCGACCTGGTGCGTCCCTACGTGGAAGCGTTCCGCGCCGAGGGCATCAAGATCGGTTTCTACTATTCAATAATCGATTGGCATCATCCCGATTTCACCGTCGACCGCGTCCACCCGATGCGGAACAATGATGCAGCGCGAGCCGCAAATCCTGAAAAGGATATGCGGCGCTATGCGGCCTATATGCGCGGCCAGGTCCGTGAGCTGCTGACCAACTATGGCCAGATTGACTACCTGTTCTTTGACTTTTCGTACCCAGGCGAGGACGGCAAGGGCCGCGATGACTGGGAATCGCCGGAACTGTTGGCGCTAGTTCGCGAGCTTCAGCCAGATATCTTGGTGAACGATCGTCTGGATCTGATGGACGTGCCGGGCGGGTTTGACTTTATCACGCCCGAGCAGGTGATGGTGCGGCGCCAGCCCGAGCATGATGGCAAGCCGGTGCTGTGGGAGACCTGCCAGACCTTTTCCGGTTCCTGGGGCTATCATCGCGATGAGGCCACTTGGAAGAGTGTCAAGCAGCTTTTGGTGCTGCTGATCGATACCGTCAGCAAGAATGGCAACCTGCTGCTAAACGTGGGGCCCACGTCCAGGGGCGAGTTCGACGATCGCGCTCTGGACCGCCTGCAGGGCATGGGCGCATGGCTGCACAGCCACGGGCGCTCCATCTATGGGTGTGGTCCGGCGCCCGAGTGGTGCGTTGTGCCGCAGGATTGCCGTTTGACCTACAACGCCGAGACCAACCGTCTGTATGTGCACGTGCTGAACTGGCCGATTCGTCACCTTCACCTGGACGGGTTTGCCGGTCGGGTGGCCTATGCTCAGCTCTTGCACGACGGCTCCGAGGTCTTTTTCACCAGCACGCCGGAGCGGCTATCGCATTGGGGGAGCGGTGGAGACGCCCTCACGCTGGAGCTGCCGGTACTGCAGCCCGACGTCGAGGTTCCGGTCATCGAGCTGTGCCTGACTTAGGCAGGCCAGCGTTTGACGCCGGCTGCTCTCTTTTCTAGAATGATTACAAGATGACCATCTACTGTGGAGGAACAGATGCCCGAGAAGACCGTTTTGGAGAACATCCTGGGTGTGGCGATCCAACGCGAGGAGGCCGCGGCAGCCCTTTATGCTGGCGCAGCCAAGCAGGTGGAGCCCGGGCCGGCGCTCGATCTCCTGATTGAGCTCAAGCAGCAAGAGATCGGCCACAAGCTGCGTTTGCAGCAGTTGTTGGACAAGGGAACGTTTCGTCGCATCTCGGCTGTGCAGCGCCGCCAGGTCGAGGACTTGAAGCTCACCGACTATTTGAAGGAAGAGGCGCTGGAGCCCGATACGGATCTTCAGGGCATCCTGATCGTGGCGGGCAAGCGCGAAAAGGCCAGCCATGACCTCTATACCGGCCTGGCGCAGGTGACCGATGACCCCGAGGTGAACGAGCTGTTCCGCTTTTTGGCGAACGAAGAGCTGGGGCACAAGCACCGCATCGAGACCATGTACGAGGAGCTTTTCCTCCAGGATAACTAGAGCCTGCTGATCGACCGGTGGGTGCCGTCCATAAGGACCGCAAGGAGAGTGTGATGGCGAGCTACGAGTGTCTCGTCTGTGGGTATATCTATGATCCCGCCGAGGGCGATCCTGATGCCGGGATCGAGCCAGGCACGGCCTTTGAGGATCTGCCGGATGACTGGGTTTGCCCCGAGTGCGGCGCCGGCAAAGACATGTTCGAAAAAGTCGAGGACTAGCCCAGGGTCAAGGATCGCCCGATCCTGCCCTGGCCGGTCGGCCCCCGCCGGGATGAGCGGCCGGCGGGGGATGGGGAGGTCAGCGCACAGGCAACGGCGACCAGGCAACAGGCCGCGGAGGCGGGATGAGGATCGTCATCGTCGGGAACGGCATTGCGGGCCTCACGGTGGCCCGCACGGCTCTGCAGGGTGATCCCAGTCTTGAGGTCACTCTGTATTCGGACGAGCCCTATGCCTACTATCCGCGGCCGCGCCTCATCGATCTGATTGCCAATGATGGTGACCCGACGAGCATCGTCCAGTATCCCGGCGAATGGTACGCCAAGCACGGGATCCGCCAGGTGCTGGGTGGCCGCGTTACGCGTGTGGTTCCCGAAGAGCATCGGATTCACCTGAGCGATGGCAGCATTGAGGCGTATGACGTCCTCGTGCTCGCCACCGGCGCTCGAGGGTGGATGCCGCCTGTTGTGGGCATCGAAAGCCCGGGCGTCTTTGGGTTGCGCAGCATGGCCGATGCTTTGGCGATTCGTGAGCGGGCCAGGAAGGCGCGCAGCGCCGCCATCATCGGCGGGGGGCTGTTGGGACTGGATCTCTCGGTGGCCTTGCGGGCGCAGGGGCTGGAGGTCTCGGTGATCGAGCTCCTGCCGCGGCTCTTGCCCCGCCAACTTGACGATGCAGGAGCTGCATTGCTCAGCCATGCCATGGCCGAGCGGGGCGTAGGGGTGCTTACCGGGCACCCCTGTTCACGTATTGAGGCCCGTGACGATGGGCTGACCATCGCGCTGCAAGAGGGACCCGAGCTCTATACCGACATGATCGTCGTGGCGGTGGGGGTGCGGCCCAACACGGAACTGGCCCAACAGGCTAGGATCGCTTGTCAGCGCGGTGTGCTGGTCGATGAGCATCTAGCCACCAGCGCGCCTGACATCTATGCCTGTGGCGACGTGGCCGAGTACGCTGGCCACGTGTGGGGTATCATTCCTGCGGCGGTGGCGCAGGCTCGCGTGCTTGGGCGGCACCTCACGGGTGATACCGATGCCAGCTATGCCGATATCGTGCCCAGCACGACGCTCAAGGTCACGGGTATCGATCTGGCATCGCTGGGTGAGGTCAACCCGCCCGACGGTGCGGCCTACACCGCGGTGGTCCGTTCGGACGAGCACGCCAATCGCTACTGCAAGCTGGTATTGAAGCAAGGACATATCGTTGGGGCCATCGTCATGGGCGATCGGGAGCGGGCCGGCCCCATCGGCCAGTTGATTAGCGAGGGGGCAGATGTCACGGGCTATGAGGATCGCCTCGTAGCCGACGACTTTGATCTGCGTTCTTTTGCCCGCGAGCACGCCAAGGCCCACGGGCTCTGATGCCCCTCGGGCACACAGACTCGGGGCGCAAGGAGGTTACCATGAGCGAGGCCATTATCGCGCTGCTACGTGAGGACATGAAGGGCGAGCACCAAGCCATCGTGCAATATCTGCGGCATGCCTATGCCCTGGGCGAGACGCCCGAGGCGGCCGAGATCGAGGCCATCGCCCGCGAGGAGATGCGCCACTTTCACTGGCTGGCGGATGCCATCGTGGAGCTGGGCGGCGACCCGACCATGGAGCGCCCGCCCGTGGACGAATCGCAGGATGCGCCCTCGGTCCAGATGCTCAAGGACGCCGATCTGGAGCAACATGGCATCGACCAGTACCGCGATCACATCGAGCGCATCGACGACCCCAAGATCCGGCGGCTGCTATCGCGCATCCTCCACGACGAGCTGGTGCACAAGGGCGAGTTCGCCAAGTTTGCGGAAGAGCTCGATGGGCAGCCTGCACCCGCGCAGGCCGAGGGCGAGGCGACGGGGCAAGGCCCCAGCGCGAGGCTGGCCGAGATCCTGAACCAGGGTGTGCGCCACGAATACTCGGTCGTGCTCCAATACCTCTACCACGCCTTTATGACGCCGGACAAGGAGCCCGCTGAGGAGATCACGGATATTGCCATCAACGAGATGCAGCACCTTGGCTGGCTGGCCGAAGAGCTCTTTGAGAAGGGGGCCGATGCCAAGTTCGAGCATGGCGACCTGGTCTTGACCGACGACCTGATCAAGAACCTCAAGGCCGATATCGCGGTGGAGCGTGAGGTCACCGAGGACTATTCCGAGCAGCTTCCAGAGCTGGACGAAGAGGGACTGGTGGCTTTGGTGGAGCGCATTCGTGACCATGAGATCGACCATGCGACCGTGTTCCAGTATCTGCTGGACGAGGCCAAGGAGAAGAGGCCTACCGAGACGGCCGAGCCGCCCAAGGGCGATGACGAGCCCAAGGGCCCGCCCAAGCCGCCTTCTATCGGCAGTTTGGTCAAGCGCGGGTAGCGCAAGCGGAGCTTTTAGAGGAGGATACCATGAGCGACTATTTGCTGCGTGAGGATGCCCCGATCAGCCCCGAGACGTGGGCCAAGATCGATGAGATGGTGGTGACCGTCGCCAGAAAGAACCTGGTGGGCCGCAAGGTTCTCGAGATCGCAGGGCCGCTGGGGTGGGGCGTGGGTCAAGCGCCGATCTTTGGCTTTGGGCTCAGCGACGATGCGTGGGTGGCCGAGGCGCCCAAGTACTTTCCCCTAGAGGAGATCGCGGCCGAGTTCACGCTCAAGGCGCAGCACCTGGCCATGGCCGAGCA